>NZ_BAAASL010000002.1:0-455555 GCF_039532865.1 Streptomyces luteosporeus | reverse complement strand
CGCGGACATGCACCGCATCACGGTCGGGGTCCGCATAGACCGCCACACTGGCGATCCCCGCATCCCGGCACGCACGAGCGACACGGACAGCGATTTCGCCACGGTTGGCGATGAGCACCTTGCGCACAGCACTTCCTCAACTAAGCGGCATTGATGGGTCAACGAGGGCGCAGCGGCACGTGCAGGTCGACGCGCGTGCCGTCCACGGGTGAGCTCTCGACGGACAGCCGGCCGCCGATCTCCTCGACGCGCTGCTGCATCGAGGCGATGCCGGCACCCGCCCGCGCCGGGTCGAAGCCGCGGCCGTCGTCCTCCACGGCGGCGTGCACCCACCAGCGCGTCGTCCGTACGGACACGGTGACGCGGCTCGCGCCCGCGTGCTCGAAGCTGTTGCGCAGCGCCTCGCGCACCGAGAGGAACAACGCGCGGCGGTGGGCCGTGGCGACCAGGCGCTCATTGCCCGTGACCTTGACCGTCACCGCCACCCCGGGCGGGGCCGCCTCCGCGGCGAAACCCTCGACGGCCTCGCGCAGCGGCGGCAGCTCGGTCGCCGTGACCAGCTCCCCCAGCAGCCCGCGCAGATGCCCCTCGGCCTCGCTCAGGAACGTCACCGCCGCCGCCAGCCGCTCCGGATCGCGTACCTCCGGAGCGCACTCGGCGATCAGACGGCGGGCGGTGGCCAGGGCGCCGCCGATGTGGTCGTGCAGGTCACGGGCCACGCGGCGGCGCTCGTGCCAGCGGCAGTCGGCGTGCTCGTCGGTGACGGCGGCGGAGGCGACGGCGGCCGGGGCCGCCGGCGGTAACGGTTCCGGATCGGGCGCCGCGGGCGCCGGTGGCGCCGGGCGGCGCTCCAGGGTCGTGGTGGCCGCCCGCGCCAGCCCCTCGGTCAGGGCGCGGGCGAAGTCGCGTCCCAGGACGGCCGCGGACGTGCCCGAAGAAGCGGTCAAGGCCGGAACGGCGGTCTCCATCGCAATCCCCCACTACGTGTTGCTCCATGACCCTCGGGACGACGCGACGCTAACCGGGACGTTCGTACTGGCCGCCCACCGACGGGTAATCACCTTCTCCCACGCCCGCCTCGTGCGCGGCTCGTGCCAGGCTCGAGCGGAGTCGTCCACAATGCGCCGGCAACATCGGCAGGTTGGAACAGGCAAGGAGTGGGCGCAATGGGCAGTGAATGGTTCCGACGCTACGGTCCGGCCCCGGCCGAGGCAACGACCCCGCAGGACGGTCCCCGGCTCGTGTGCTTCCCGCACGCCGGAGGCGCGGCCAGCGCCTACGTCGCGCTGTCGCGCGCCCTGGCACCGGACGTCGACGTACTGGCCGTCCAATACCCCGGACGCCAGGACCGGCACCAGGAGCCGGCCGTGGACGACATCGGACGACTCGCCGACCGGCTGGCGCAGGAGGTCGCCACGGCCGTCGCCGGCGACGGGCGCCCGTACGCCTTCTTCGGGCACAGCATGGGCGCCGTCCTCGCCTACGAGACGGCCCGGCGCCTCGAACAACGCTCCCTGCCCGGACCCGAACGGCTCTTCCTCTCCGGACGCGGGGCGCCACGCGCCCTGCCGAACCCGCACGACCAGGTGCGCACCGACGCGCACGTCCTCGCGGCGATCCGACGGCTCGGCGGGACGACGGGCGGCGTCTTCCAGGACCCCGACCTCCTGGCCATGGTCATGCCGGCACTGCGGGCCGACTACCGGGCGATCGGGGCGTACGCGTGGACGCCGGGGGCGCCGCTGAGCGTGCCGTTCACGGTGCTGGTGGGGGACAGCGATCCGGTGGTGACGGTCGTCGAGGCGGAGGAGTGGGCGGGGTTCTCGGCGGGGCGCACGGATGTGCGGGTGTTTTCCGGGGGGCACTTCTACCTGGACCATCATGTGGGTGCGGTTGCCGAGGTGGTGGCGGAGGCGTTGGTGATGGCGCCTGCGGCGGGCTGAAAGGGGCGCAGCCCCGGGCGAAGAACCGGCAATGACCCGGGCGTTAGGGCGGCTCCGTAGTGTCCGCGGCATGAATGGTGCATCCGTTGAAACGAATGACCTCGCGGAGCCGTATCTGCTCGGGTGGCTCGCTTCCGTCGGGCTCGACGTGGAATACGTCCGGGGCGAGGGGAACACCCTCTACTACCGTGACTCCGAGGGGCGGGAAATACCCGTCGTCGACTATGCCGGCGGGTACGGCTCGCTCATGCTCGGGCACAATCACCCGGAGATCAACGCGCACGCGAAATCGCTGCTGGACGGCGGAATTCCCGTGCACGCCCAGTTCTCCCGGCACCCGTACGCCAATGAGGTCGCACAGGCGCTGAACGCGATCCTCCGGCGCGAACTCGGGGACGACGCCGAGGAGTACTCGGCCATCTTCGCCAACACCGGCGCCGAGGCCGTCGAGGCGGCCGTCAAGCACGCCGAGCTGGACCGGCGGATGCGGATGGACGAGGCGTACGCCGCTGCCTCCGCGCAGGTGTCCGCGGCGCAGGCCGCCGGGGCCGGGGTGGGGGCCGCGGTCGTGGAGGCGCTGGGGCTGCCGGCCGGGGCCGGGATCGAGGTGGTGGCCGACGAGATCACGCGGCGCAACGACGCCGTGCGGCAGCGGACGCCGTTGTTCCTGTCCCTCGAGGGCGGCTTCCACGGCAAGCTCGTCGGGTCCGTGCAGCTGACCCACAACGAGGGCTACCGGGCGCCGTTCGCCGCGCTGGCCGCGCAGGCCCGGTTCGTGCCGCGGGACCGTCCCGAGGTGCTCAAGGAGGTCGTCGAGGCCGAGCGGGCCGAGCTGCTGGGCCTCGCCGTCGAGGACGGCACGGCCGTGCTGGTGCGGCACGCGGCGCCGGTGTTCTGCGCCTTCGTGCTTGAGCCCATCCAGGGCGAGGGCGGCATCCGGGTCATCGGCCGGGAGTTCGCCGAGGAGATCCAGCGGGTCTGCGCCGCCGTCGACTGCCCCGTGATCGTCGACGAGGTGCAGAGCGGCATGGGCCGCAGCGGCTCGTTCTTCGCCTCCTCCCGCGTCGGGCTGCGCGGCGACTACTACGCCCTCGCCAAGAGCCTGGGCGGCGGCATCGCGAAGGCGTCCGTGATGCTGGTGCGCCGCTCCCGCTACCGCCGGGAGTTCGAGCTGGTGCACAGCTCGACGTTCGCCAAGGACGCCTTCTCCTGCCACATCGCGCTGAAGGTGCTGGAGCTGATGGAGGCGGACGGCGGCCGGGTCTACCGGCTGGCGGCCGAGCGCGGGCAGGCGCTCAAGGACGTGTTCGAGACCCTCCGGACGGACTTCCCGGACGTGGTCGAGGACGTCCGGGGCGAGGGGCTCATGCTCGGCCTGGAGTTCCGCGACCAGACGCAGTCCGCCTCGCAGGCCCTGCGCGAGAACGCCGGCACCTTCGGCTACCTGGTGGCCGGCTACCTGCTGCGCGAGCACCGGGTGCGGACGTTCCCCACGGCGAGCGCGGTGCACACGCTGCGCTTCGAGCCGTCGGTGTACCTGACGGACGAGGAGATCGCCCAGCTGGAGACCGGGCTGCGGGACGTGTGCGCGATCCTGCGCGCGCAGGACGGCGAGCGGTTGCTGCTCCCGGCGTGAGCAGGTGCCGGTCGTACCGGTACCGGGCGGGTACGTCCCTCAACGTACCCGCCCGGTCGCATGGGCGCGATCGGCCACCGGCGGCCTGCGGCCGGCCCGCCACGGCACTTCGTCTGCGGGTGCATCGTGGCTGATCGCGCAGTTCCCCGCGCCCCTACGGGGCGCAGCCCCGTCCTCAGACCGCCAGGGGTGGCTGGGCGGCCAGGGCCAGGGGGCGGCGCAGGCGGCCGTACAGGTGGTGCAGGGTGCCGGTGGGCGCCCCCGAGGCCAGCAGCTTGCGCAGGTGGCTGCGGCGGGCGGCGGTCTCCTCGCCGATGGCGTCGCGCAGGCTGTCGTCGCCGGCGAGCAGGAACTCCACGAGCCGGTCGATGGCCGCGTCCGAGAGCGGGTCGAGGCCGATGGTGGTGGCGTGCCGCCGGCCCGCGCCCCAGCCGGGGCGGCGCTGCAGCAGCTCGGGCCGGGCGGCGGCGACGACCAGCAGCGGTACGGCGGCGGCCGACTCGACCAGTTCCTCGACGCAGTCCAGCAGCGCGTCCTCGGCCCGGTGCAGGTCGTCGACGACGAGCACGAGGGGACGGCGGGCGGCCAGGGCGACCAGGAGGTGCCGCCAGGCGTGCAGCAGCCGGGCCCGTTCGGGGCCCGTGCGCCGCCAGTCGCCGGCCCCGGGGGTGACCAGCGGGGTCAGCAGCTCCACCAGGGAGTGCGCCTGTGCCGGGTCGGCGACGGCCCCGCCGACGGTGGCGGCGAGCCGGCCCAGGGCCCGCTCGTCGCTCTCGCCGGGCACGATGCCGCAGGCCGCGGCGAGGATCTCGCCGTGCACGGCGAGCGCGTTGTCCTCCGGGAAGGACGGCGTGCGGCCCACCAGGAACAGGGGCGGCTCGGCCTCCTCGGCGACGATCCGCTCGAACTCCGCCACCAGGCGCGTCTTGCCGATGCCGGGGTCGCCGAGCACGGTCACCAGGTGCGGCACGGCGCGGTGCCGGGTGCGGCCGAGGAGGCCGCCGAGCAGGTCGAGCTCGCAGTCGCGGTCGACGATGGGGACCGTCCGCTCGCCCGGGTACTCGCGGCGGGTGCCGCGCACCTCCCAGCCGCCGGCGGCGTCGCCCGCCGAGGAGACGACGATGGCGCCCTCGGTCCGCTGCCGGGTGGTGGCGCACACGCGGATCTCGCCGGCCGGTACGCGGGAGAGCAGCGCCTGGCCGTTGTGGAGCAGCGAGCCGATCAGGGTGGGCGGCGCGGCGGGGTCGTCGGGCCGGTGGCGCACGATGGCCTCGCCGGTGACCACCGCGGCGCGCACGGCCGGGCGGCGGGCGGGGCGTACGGCGGCGTACGCGGCGGAGCCGAGCGCGGCGCGGACGGCCAGGCCGGCGTGGACGGCGCGTTCGGCGGCGTCGGCGGCGTACCGGTCGTCGTCGTGCACGCCGAAGGCGACGAGGGAGACCGGGCCGATGGTGGCGACGACGGTGCCGCCGAAGTACTCGGCCTTCTCCTGGATGGCCGCGGCCACGGACTCCAGGGCGGTGTCGGTCTTCTCGCAGACGCCGCCGGGCCCAGCGGCCTCGTCGCAATCCAGTTCGGTGGCGATGAGGGCGACGCTGATCTGGGTGCGCTCGGTCACGGTGGCCTCCCGCTCGCCGGGGCCACTGGCCGCGACGGGGGTGAGCGCGGGACGCGCGGCGGGGGGCTGCGGCTCGTGGCGCACCGGCGCCTCGCGTACGGGCTCGGGCGCGGGCGCGGGCTCGCGGGTCAGCGTGTACGGCTCGGCGGGGGCCGGGGGGAGGACCGGGGAGAGCTCGGGGTCGTGGGTGAGGATCGCGTGCTGCAGGCTGCGCAGCGAGCGGCCCGGTTCCAGGCCCAGTTCCTCGACGAGGGTCGAGCGCACCCGGTCGTAGACGGCCAGGGCGTCGGCCTGGCGGCCGCAGCGGTACAGGGCGAGCATCAGCTGCCCGCAGGAACGTTCCCGCAGGGGCTCGGTGGCGACCATCGTCTCCAGCTCGCCGAGGACGGCCCGGTGCCGGCCGCAGGCCAGCTCCGCCTCGAAGTAGTCCTCCATGGCGTCGAGCCGGCCCTTCTCCACCGCCGCCAGCTCGGGCCAGGCGATGCCGGTCTCCACCAGGTCGGACAGCGCCGGGCCCTGCCAGAGGGTGAGGGACTCGCGCAGGAGGACCGCGGCCTCCTGCGGGGCGCCGGAGGCGAGGCGGGAGCGGCCCTGTTCGACCTGGCGCAGGAAACGGTGCAGGTCGACGTCCTCGGGGTCGACCCGCAGGACGTAGCCGGGGGCCTGGGTGAGCAGGGCGGGGGCCGACGGCGCGCCGTCCTCGGCCGTGAGCACGCCGCGCAGACCCCACACGGCGTTCTGCAGGATCTTGCGGGCGGAGGTGGGTGCTTCGTCGGTCGGCCACAGGGCCTTGAGCAGCTGGCTGGTGGCCACGACCCGGTTGGCGTGCAACAGCAGGAAGGCCAGGGTGGCACGCTGCTTGATGCCACCGAGGGCCAGGGGCCGGTCGTGGTCGACGAGTTCCAGGGGACCTAGCATTCGAAACCGCACACGCGCAGGCTAACCACGCCCTATTGGGGCACCCTTGAGGTTCTCTCGAGGTCCGTTCGAGGCCCCGTCGGGAGGGTGTGCGCCACCGCCGGGTCGGCGGGGCCCGGGCCTCAGCCGGAGGGGCGCAGGGCGCGCAGCTCGTGGTCCGCGCCCCAGGCGGCCAGCGGCTGCAGGCTCTCGTGCAGGGCGATACCCAGCTCGGTCAGGGAGTACTCCACGGCCCTGGGCAGGATCTGGTGGCAGACCTCGCGGTTGACCACGCCGTCGAGCTCCATCTCCCGCAGCTGCTGGCTGAGCACCTTCTCGCTGACGCCGGGAATGGCCCGCCTGAGCTCGCCGAAGCGCAGGGGGTGGCGGTGCAGCTCGGTGATGATCAGCGGCTTCCACTTGCCGCCTATGACATTGAGGGCCGCAACCAGACCGCAGGTGAACGACTGCGACAACTGCTGTGCCATGCCCACTCCCCTACCCGTATCCCGCTGTCCCCGCCACTCCCCCAAGCCGAACCATACCGCATAAACGGTTTGTTTTTACCCGGTGCGGGCATGGGTGCGGGCATACGAAGGCCCCGCCGCCGTGGAGAACACGGCGGCGGGGCCCCGGCCGGCCCTCGCGTCAGGCCACCAGGCCGCTCTTGGCGACCGGGCGGTCGATGGCCATCAGCCAGCGGCCGTCCTCCACCCGCACCAGTACGTCGGTGCAGTTGCCCTCCAGGCGCAGCGGCTCGCCGTCGGGGCCGGTGGTGTCGATGGCGTACTCCACGCCGATCAGCGCCACGTCGCCCGCCACGTACGAGTGGGTGACCTTGGCCTCCAGCTTCGGCTTGTTCGCCAGGAACTCCTGGAAGAACTTCAGCCGGGCCTCGCCGGTCAGCGGCTCACCGGAGAAGTTGGAGATGGAGTCCTCCCGGTACAGGCTGTTGAACAGCGCGCCGTCACCGGAGTTGAAGACCTGCAGGAAGATCTCGTTCTGGGTCCAGGTGTCGTCGGTGAGGTCCGGCTTCTCCGGGTCGAAAGGAACGGTGAACGTCGTCATGACGGCATTGCCTCTCTGTTGGGGGTGGTGCTTTTAAGGGGGTGTGCCGGCGGATGCGTCACATCTCGCCGGCGGCCAGCTGGGCCGCGCGCATGCCCGACTCGATCGCGCCGTCGATGAAGCCGCTCCAGCCCTCGGCGATGTCACCGCTGGCGAAGGTGATCCGGCTGGTGGCCTGGTTGAGCACATCCGGGTACAGCGAGGTCAGCTGCCCGGGCTTGCGGAACGCCCAGCCGCCGCGCGCCCATTCGTCGGCGCCCCAGTTGTGCGCCCGGATGCCGATGATGTCCAGGTCGACGCCGAGCTTGCGCACCGCGTCGCGCACCTGCGTCACGTTGTTCGGGTCGAGGGCCGGGTCGACGCTGAAGCCGATGTAGAGCTGGCCCTCGGCGGTCTTCTTGTTGGGGATGATCAGCGGGATGGGCGAGCCGCCCTCGGCGGCCTGGCCGTAGACCCGGCCCTGGCCGCCCTTGGCGTGGATCCACAGCTTGACCGCGTTCTTGACGGCTATGCCCTGGGTGGTGGCCGCCGTGTGGGCCGCGGGCAGGCCGGGCGAGAACTTGATCGTGTTCCAGGCGTTGACCGGCAGCGCCACCACCACGCCGCGCGCCGTGTACGTCTTGCCGGACTTGGTGGTCACCCGGGCGCACTTGCCGTCGTCGGTGATCGCCGTGACCGGCGTGTTGAGCATCAGCGTCGGCTTGGCCTCCGCCAGCATCGCCGACAGCAGGCTCACCGAACCGGTCTTGAAGCGGAAGCAGGTGGTGTTCGCCCAGCCGTCCACGTTCCAGCCGCACAGCGCCCACCACTGGGCGAACATCGTCAGTGCACCCTGGGTGCTGGAGCCGCCCGAGTAGATGGCCGTCTGCCCGTTGAAGAGCATCTCCTCCTCGGGGCTGAGCTTCAGCTCGGTGAAGCGGTCGCGCAGCGAGAGCCGGTCGAGCTTCTGCAGCAGGTCCTGGCGGGCCAGCGGCTGGAACGGCTTCTCGAAGTACTGCCGCGAGCCGTCGAACAGCTTCGACATCACCGCGCCCATGCGGGCGTTGCCGTCGTCCGGCGTGAACGCCTTCGGGCCGGCGGGCGTCGGCAGCATCATCCGGTCCAGCGGCTCGTCGGTCTCCAGCTCCAGCTTGTAGCGCTGCAGCTCCCGGCCGACGTTGGGCTGGGTCGCCTCCACCCACGTGCCGCCGATCTCCACCTGCTGACCGGCGAAGGTGTCCGTCCAGGTACGGCCGCCGATGCGGCCGCGCGCCTCCAGGATCGTCACCCGGTAGCCCCGGGCCCGCAGCTCACGGGCCGCGGTGACGCCCGCGAAGCCCGCCCCGACGACGATGAAGTCCAGGGGGACGCTGTCGGTGCCGTCCTCCGCGGCGTGGGCCGGCCCGGCCAGGGTCGTGGCGGCGGAGGCCGCGAGCGCGGCGGCGCCGCCGGCCTTGAGGACCGTACGGCGGGACAGCCGGCGGGCGGCGAGGCGTTCAGTGTTCACGAGGTGCTTCCCCCTAGGCGAAGGCCCGGGACCGCGGTGGGCGATGCCGGACGGGACGAGCTCTTGAGGACGGACGGGTCACGGGGCCGGGAACGGACGGCGGGGCCGCGGGCGGGCGGGGCGGCCCTGCCGCCGGCGCGCCCTACTCGGCCTGGCCGTACGGGTCGTCGACCGCGTAGCGCCAGTGGCCGTCGGCGCCCTTGCGCAGCACGTCCACGCCCACGCCCTCCAGGTGCTCGGGGTTGCCGTCCTCGTCCACGGTGTCGATCTGCCAGTCGACGATGAGCAGCGCGGTGTCACCGGTCACGAAGGACTGCCGCGGCACGGCCGTCATCCTCGGGCGGTGGGCGAGGAACTCCTTGACGGAGTCGATGCGGGCCTGGCCGGTCAGCGGCTGACCGGGCTCCCACACCGCGACGGCGTCCTCGGTGTAGAAGGCGTTGACCGCGTCGGCGTCGCCCGCGTTGAACGCCTCCACATACAGCGCGGTGTGCTTTTCGACATCATTCGTGAGCTGCGTCATGGCGAGACTGCTCCCAACTTCTTTCGGGTAGGGACGAGTTCCGGCCCGGTGCGGGAAATCGCAGTCGGACAATAACGGGGCGCATTCCGCCAAACGCTCACCGCCGGGTCACGGCGGACCCACCGCCCCTTGCCATCACGGCGATTACCGTGCCGTGACCGCACGCAGAAGTTCCGCTGGAGACCCCGCACCTACGATCGTTGCGCTTTCCACGTTTCCCTAAACGCCTTTGTGCGGTTGCGGAATTCTGCCGAGAAAGGGCTGTCGAGCGCGATGACGAAGAAGCACGACCTTGAAGCCGTCGCGGTGGTCGGCCTGTCCTGCCGGCTCCCCCAGGCACCGGATGCGGCCGCCTTCTGGGAGCTGCTGCGCAGCGCCTCCAGCGCCATCACCGACGTACCCGAGGACCGCTGGGTCTCCGTCCTCGACGGGCAGGACACCCCCGAGCGGCCGGCCGGCGGCGCGCGGCGCGGCGGCTTCCTCGACCGCGTCGACGCCTTCGACGCCGCCTTCTTCGGCATCTCGCCCCGCGAGGCCGCCACCATGGACCCGCAGCAGCGGCTCGTCCTCGAACTCGCCTGGGAGGCCCTGGAGGACGCCGGCATCGTCCCCGGCGACCTCGAGGGCAGCCGCACCGCCGTCTTCGTCGGCACGCTGCGCGACGACTACGCCTCCTTGCTGCACCAGCACGGCGAAGCGGCCCTCACCCAGCACACGATGACCGGCGTCAACCGCGGCGTCATCGCCAATCGCGTCTCGTACCACCTCGGCCTGCGCGGGCCGAGCCTGACCGTCGACGCCGCCCAGTCCTCCTCGCTCGTCGCCGTCCACCTGGCCTGCGAGTCGCTGCGCAGCGGCGAATCGGCCATGGCCCTCGCCGCCGGCGTCAACCTCAACATCCTCGCCGAGGCCGCGGTCACCGAGGAGCGCTTCGGCGGGCTCTCCCCCGACGGCACCGCCTACACCTTCGACGCCCGCGCCAACGGCTTCGTCCGCGGCGAGGGCGGCGGCGTGGTCGTCCTCAAGCCGCTCGCCGCCGCCCTCGCCGACGGCGACCACGTCTACGGCGTCATCCGCGGCAGCGCCGTCAACAACGACGGCACCACTCCCGGCCTGACCGTGCCCAGCCAGAGCGCGCAGGAACAGGTGCTGCGCGAGGCCTACCAGAAGGCCGGCATCGAGCCGGCCCGCGTGCAGTACGTCGAGCTCCACGGCACCGGCACCCCCGTCGGCGACCCCATCGAGGCCGCCGCCCTCGGCGCCGTCGCCGGCACCGGCCGCACCTGCGGCACCCCGCTGCTCGTCGGCTCCGCCAAGACCAACGTCGGCCACCTCGAAGGCGCCGCCGGCATCGTCGGCCTGCTCAAGACGCTCCTCGCCCTCGACCACGGCCAGCTGCCGCCCAGCCTCAACTTCGAAACCCCCAACCCCAGGATCCCGCTCGCCGAACTCGGCCTCGCCGTCCAGCGCGAGCTCACCGACTGGCCGGGCGGCGACGCGGAGCGCATCGCCGGCGTCTCCTCCTTCGGCATGGGCGGCACCAACGCCCACGTCGTCCTCACCTCCGCCCCCGCCCCCGCGCCCCTCCCCGAGGCCGGCCCCGGGCCGGCGGTGACCCCCTGGGCGGTCTCCGCCCGCACCCGCGGCGCGCTCGCCGCCCAGGCGCAGAAGCTGCAGGCCCACGTCGCCGCCGACGCCGGAGCCTCCCCCGCCGGCATCGGGCACGCGCTCCTGACCTCCCGCACCGTCTTCGACCACCGCGCCGTGGTGCTCGGCGAGGACCGCGCCGCGCTGCTCGCCGGCCTCGGCGCGCTCGCCGCCGGCACCCCCGCCCCGAACGTGGTCACCGGCACCGTCCAGCCCGGCCTGCTGGGCGTGGTCTTCACCGGCCAGGGCGCCCAGCGCGCCGGCATGGGCGAGGAGCTGCACGCCGCGTTCCCCGTCTTCGCCGCCGCCTACGACGAGGTCTGCGCCGCCCTCGACGCCCACCTGCCCCGGCCGCTGCGCGAGGTGATCGCCGGTGGCGAGGGCCTGGACGACACCGCCTGGACCCAGCCCGCCCTGTTCGCCGTCGAGGTCGCCCTCTTCCGCCTCGTCGAGTCCTGGGGCGTGCGCCCGGACTACGTGGCCGGGCACTCCATCGGCGAGATCGCCGCCGCCCACGTCTCCGGCGTGCTGTCCCTGGCCGACGCCGCCACGCTCGTCACCGCCCGCGGCCGGCTGATGCAGGCCCTGCCGGCCGGCGGCGCAATGATCGCCGTCGAGGCCGCCGAGGACGAGGTGCTGCCGCTGCTCGCCGGCCGCGAGGACGAGGTGAGCGTCGCCGCCGTCAACGGCCCGCGGTCCGTCGTCGTCGCCGGCGCCGAGGCCGCCGCCGAGGAGATCGCCGCCCGGCTGAAGGAGCAGGGCCGCAGGACCAAGCGCCTGACCGTCAGCCACGCCTTCCACTCCCCCCTCATGCGCCCCATGCTGGAGGAGTTCCGCGCGGTCGTGGCCGGCCTGGACTTCCACACCCCGCGCATCGCCGCCGTCTCCACCGTGACCGGCGAGATCGTCACCGACGACCAGTGGGCCACCCCCGGCTACTGGGTCGACCACGTCGCCCGGCCCGTGCGCTTCGCCGACGCCACCCGCGCCCTGGAGGACGCCGGCGTCACCACCTTCCTCGAACTCGGCCCCGACGGCGTGTGCTCCGCCATGGTCACCGGCTCCCTGCGCGACGCCGGCGCCGCTGCCGCCGTACCCGCCCTGCGCACCGGCCGCGGCGAGGCCCCCACCCTGCTCACCGCCCTGGCCACCCTCTTCGTGCGCGGCGCCGCCGTCGACCTCGCCACCGCCTTCGCCGGCACCCCCACCGGCCGGGTGCCCCTGCCCACGTACGCCTTCCAGCGCGAACGGCACTGGATCGACGGCGCCGCCGGCCGCACCGCCGCCGCCCTGCCCGCCCGCGCCGCCACGCAGGCCGCACCGGCCGCCCCGGCCGCCCCCCGCGGCGAACTCGGCGCCCGTCTCGCCGCCCTGCCCGCCGCCGAGCGCGCCCGCGCCGTCGCCGACCTGGTCGGCGCGCACGTCGCCGCCGTCCTGGAGTACGGGCCCGGGCAGGCCGTCGAGACCGGCGCGCCCTTCAAGGAGCTCGGCTTCGACTCCCTGATGTCCGTCGAGCTGCGCGGCAACCTCGCCGAGGCCACCGGCCTGCGCCTGCCCAGCGGCCTGCTCTTCGACCACCCCACCCCGGCCGCCCTCGCCGCGTACCTGGAGGCCGAACTCACCGGCATCGCCGACGGCCCGGACGACGCCGCGCACACCGCCGGCGAGCCCGACGAGCCCATCGCCGTCATCGGCATGGCCTGCCGCTACCCCGGCGGCGTCACCACCCCCGAGGACCTGTGGCGCCTGGTCGCAGGCGGCGTGGACGCCGTCGGCGGCTTCCCCACCGACCGCGGCTGGGACGAGGAGCTGTACGACCCCGACCCCGCCCGCACCGGCAAGTCCACCGTGCGCGAAGGCGGCTTCCTCCACGACGCCGCCCGCTTCGACGCCGCCTTCTTCGGCATCTCCCCCCGCGAAGCCCTCGCCATGGACCCCCAGCAGCGCCTGCTGCTGGA
This sequence comes from Streptomyces luteosporeus, assembly GCF_039532865.1. Taxonomy (NCBI): domain Bacteria; kingdom Bacillati; phylum Actinomycetota; class Actinomycetes; order Kitasatosporales; family Streptomycetaceae; genus Streptomyces; species Streptomyces luteosporeus. Next base: position 442,779 of record NZ_BAAASL010000002.1, on the reverse strand, counting down.
GACCGCCTGGGAGGCCGTCGAGCGCGCCGGCATCGACGCCGCCCGCCTCAAGGGCACCCGCACCGGCGTCTTCGTCGGCGCCACCCCCCTCGACTACGGGCCGCGCATGCACGACGCACCCGAGAGCGTCGAAGGCCACCTGCTCACCGGCACCACGCCCAGCGTCATGTCCGGCCGCATCGCCTACCAGCTCGGCCTCGTCGGCCCCGCCGTCACCGTCGACACCGCCTGCTCCTCCTCCCTCGTCGCCCTCCACCTCGCCGTGCGCTCCCTGCGCTCCGGCGAATCCACGCTGGCCCTCGCGGGCGGCGCGACGGTGATGTCCTCGCCGGGCATGTTCGTCGAGTTCTCCCGGCAGCGCGGCCTGGCCCCCGACGGCCGCTCCAAGTCCTTCGCCGAGGACGCCGACGGCACCTCCTGGGCCGAAGGCGTCGGCCTGCTCCTCGTCGAACGCCTCTCCGACGCCCGCCGCAACGGTCACCGCGTCCTCGCCGTCATCCGCGGCTCCGCCGTCAACCAGGACGGCGCCTCCAACGGCCTCACCGCCCCCAACGGCCCCTCCCAGCAGCGCGTCATCCGCGCCGCCCTCGCCGACGCCGGCCTGCAGCCGGCCGACGTCGACGCCGTCGAGGCCCACGGCACCGGCACCCGCCTCGGCGACCCCATCGAGGCCGAGGCCCTCCAGGCCACCTACGGCCGCGACCGCGACGAGCCCGTCCACCTCGGCTCCCTCAAGTCCAACATCGGCCACACGCAGGCCGCCGCCGGCGTCGGCGGCGTCATCAAGATGATCCAGGCCATGGAGCACGGCATCCTGCCGCGCACCCTCCACGCCGACACCCCCACCAGCCACGTCGACTGGAACGCCGGCGCACTGCAGCTCCTCACCACCGAACGCCCCTGGCCAGCCGTCGACCGGCCGCGCCGCGCCGCCGTCTCCTCCTTCGGCATCAGCGGCACCAACGCCCACGTCGTCCTCGAACAGGGCGACCCCGCGCCCGACACCGTCGCGGGCGGCGACCTGGCCGTACCCGCCCCCTGGGTGCTCTCCGCCCACGACGACGCCGCCCTGCGCGAGCAGGCCGCCCGGCTGCGCGACCACGTCGCCGACAGTGGCGTCCACCCCGGCGGCGTCGGGCTCACCCTGGCCACCGGCCGCAGCCTCTTCGACCGGCGGGCCGCCGTCACCGGCCGCACGACCGAGGAGTTCCTCGCCGGCCTCGACGCCCTCGCGGCCGGGGGCAGCGCGCCGAACCTCGTCACCGGCAGCGCCGCCCGCGCCGGCCGCACCGCATTCCTCTTCACCGGCCAGGGCGCCCAGCGCACCGGCATGGGCCGCGAACTGTACGCCGCCCACCCGGCCTTCGCCGCCGCCTTCGACGCCGTCGCCGCCGCCCTCGACCCCCTGCTGGAACGGCCCCTGCGCGAGGTCGTCGACACCGGCGAGGGCCTCGACGAGACCCGGTACACCCAGCCCGCCCTCTTCGCCCTCGAAGTCGCCCTCTACCGGCTCCTCGAACACCACGGGCTGACCCCCGACCTCGTCGCCGGCCACTCCATCGGCGAACTCGCCGCCGCCCACGTCGCCGGCGTGCTGTCCCTGACCGACGCCGCCACGCTCGTCGCCGCCCGCGGCCGCCTCATGCAGTCCGCACGCGCCAGCGGTGCAATGATCGCCATCCGGGCGGCCGAGGCCGACGTCGCGGCCACGCTCGCCGGACACGAGGGCGCGGTGTCCCTGGCCGCCGTCAACGGCCCCGACGCCGTGGTGATCTCCGGCGACGAGGACGCCTGCGAAGCCGTCGCGGCGACGTGGCGCGAGCGGGGCGCCAAGACCCACCGGCTCACCGTCAGCCACGCCTTCCACTCCCCGCACATGGACGACGTCCTGGAGGAATTCCGGACGGTGGCCGAGGGGCTCACCTTCCACGCCCCGCGCATCCCGCTCGTCTCCACCGTCACCGGAGCCGTCGCGGACCCCGAGCAGCTCACCTCACCCGAGTACTGGACCGGCCAGATCCGCGAAGCCGTCCGCTTCGCCGACGCCGTCCGGGCCCTGCGGGAGGCCGGCGCCACCGTCTTCGTCGAGATCGGCCCCGATCCGGTGCTCACCGCCATGGCACGCGCCACCCTAGGTGACGACGACGGCGCCACCGCCGTGGCCCTGCTGCGGACCGGACGACCCGAGACCGAGCAGTTCGCAGGCGGCGTCGCCGCCGCCCACGTCGCCGGCGCCCCCCTGGACACCGCCTCCTTCTTCCCCGGTGCCACGCCCGCCGACCTGCCCACCTACGCCTTCCAGCGCGAGCACTACTGGCTCACCGCCCGCCCGGCCGGCGACGCCCGCAGCCTCGGCCTCGACGTCGCCGGACACCCCCTCCTCGCCACCGCCGTCGACCTCGCCGACCGCGACGAACTCCTCCTCACCAGCCGCCTCGCCCTCGCCACCCACCCCTGGCTCGCCGACCACGCCATCGACGGCACCGTCCTGGTCCCCGCCACCGCCTTCCTCGAACTCGCCGTCGCCGCCGCCGACCGCGCCGGCGCCGGCCGCATCGAAGAACTCACCCTGCGCGCCCCCCTCCCCCTGCCCGAACGCGGCGCCGTCCGCCTCCAGATCGCCGTCACCTCCCCCGACGCGGCCGGCAGCCGCACCTTCACCGTCCACGCCCGCCCCGACGGCCCCGACACGCCCTGGACCCTGCACGCCGCCGGCACCCTCGCGGCAACCGCCGCCCCCGCCCCCGCCGTTACCGGCCCCACCACCTGGCCCCCCACCGGCGCCGTCGCCGAACCCCTCACCGACGTCTACGAACGCCTCGCCGCCCTCGGCTACGGCTACGGCCCCGCCTTCCAGGGCCTGCGGGCCGTATGGCGCGCGGGCGAGGAGACGTACGCGGAAGTGGCCCTGCCGGCCGAACTGACCGAAGCCGCCGGCTCCTACGCCCTCCACCCCGCCCTCTTCGACGCCGTCCTGCACCCGCTGGTACTGGCCACCGCCGACCCCACGGCACCGGAGCAGATCCGGCTCCCCTTCGCCTGGACCGACGTCGCGCTGCACGCGGCCGGAGCCACGGCACTGCGCGTGCGCATCGCGCCGGCGGGCACCGACACGGTCACCATCGAGCTCGCCGATGCGGCGGGGCAGGCGGTCGCCTCCGTGGGCGCCCTCACCCTGCGCCCGGTGGACAAGGCGCGGCTCGCGCCGGACGCGCCGGACGCGCTGTTCACCGTCCACTGGCCGGCCATCGCCGCACCGGACGGCTCCGCCGTGACCTGGGCCGAGACGGCCGGCGACGAACTGCCGACGTTCGACGGCACGGCGCCGGAGGTTGTTGTCGCGCCGACGACGGACACGGACGACCCCCGCGCCGAGACCCGCCGCGCACTGCGCCTGATCCAGGCATTCCTGGCCGACGAGCGCCTGGACGGCTCCCGCTTGGTGTTCGTCACGCGCGGCGCGGTGGCGACCGGCCCGGACGAGGACGCGAGCGGCCTGGCGTCGGCGCCGGTGTGGGGCCTGGTACGGGCGGCCCAGTCGGAGCACCCCGAGCGCTTCGCGCTGATCGACGCGGAGCCCTCCGGTGCGGACCGCGCCCTCCTGGCCTCGGCCCTGGCCACGGACGAGCCGCAGGTGGCGGTACGGGGTGGGGAGCTGCGGGTGCCACGGCTGGTGCGGGCGGGAGATTTCCCCCACCCCGCCCCTTCCCGAAACCGGGGCTCCGCCCCGGACCCCGAAGGGGAAGCCCACGGGGCTCTGCCCCGCACCCCGGCCACAGCCGCGCAGAGCGCGGCAAGCGGCCCGACCGCGCCGGTCACGAGCAGCGCCGCCGCGCAGAGCGCGGCAAGCGCGCCGGGCAGCCGGCCTCCGGTTGCGGACACGGCCCCGCCGACCCCGGCCGCAGCCGCGCAGAGCGCGGCAGGCGCGCCGGACAACCGGCCGCCGGTTGCGGGCACGGCGTCCACCACACCGGTTGTGGGCAATCGTCCCGCTGGGCGATGGGGGCACCTCCCAGCGGTAGCTGGGGGAGGGTGGGCACAACCGGCCCACCGGGCCGCACCCGGCGATGAGACGCCCGCCACGGACGGCCCCGCCGCGCGCAGCGCGGCCCGCGGCGAGGGCCGCGGCGAGGGCCGGGCCCTCGACCCTCGCGGCACCGTCCTCATAACCGGCGGCACCGGCGGCCTCGGGGCCCTCTTCGCCCGGCACCTCGTCGCCGCGCACGGCATACGCCACCTGCTGCTCAGTAGCCGCCGCGGCACCGCCACCCCCGGCGCCGCCGAGCTCGTCGCCGAGCTCGAAGCCCTCGGCGCGCGCGTCACCGTCGTCGCCGCCGATGCCGCCGTCCGCAGTGACGTCGAGGCGCTCCTCGCCCGCGTCGACGGTGCGCATCCGCTCACTGCGGTCGTGCACACCGCCGGTGTCCTGGACGACGCCACCGTCGAGGCGTTGTCCGAGGAGCAGTTGGACACCGTGCTGCGGCCGAAGGTGGATGCCGCCCGGCACCTGCACGAGCTGACCGCGGGCCTCGACCTGGCCGCCTTCGTCCTGTTCTCCTCCGTCTCCGGTATCACCGGCACCGCCGGCCAGGCCAACTACGCCGCCGCCAACACCTACCTGGACGCCCTCGCCGCCCACCGCCAGGCGAAGGGTCTCGCCGCCACGTCGCTGGCCTGGGGTCTGTGGGACGCCACCCACGGCATGGGCGGCACGCTCGGCGCCGCCGACCTGGCGCGCTGGACGCGTGCCGGTGTCGCGCCGCTGACTCCGGCGCAGGGCCTGGCCCTGTTCGACGCCGCCCTGTCCGGTGGCGCGGCCCTGTACGTACCGGCTTCGCTGAACCTCGCCGCGTTCGCCGACGCCCCGCCCGCGCTCATGCGCGGCCTCGTGCGGGCGCGGCCCGCCCGCCGTACCGCGCAGGCGGCGGCCACCCCCGCGGGCGGCTGGGCGCAGTCGATGGCGGCCCTGCCGCAGGAGGAGCGTGCGGCGGCGGTCACCGACCTGGTGCGCGGCGTCGTGGCGGGCGTCCTGGGTCACGCCACGCCCGCAGGCATCGACCCGGAGCGGGCTTTCAAGGAGCTCGGTTTCGATTCCCTCTCCGGTGTCGAGCTGCGCAACCGCCTGAACGCTGCCACCGGCCTGCGCCTGCCGACCACGGTCGTCTTCGACCACCCGTCCCCGGCCGCCCTGGCCGCGTACCTGCTCTCCAAGGTGGCGGACAGCGGTCCCAAGAGCGCCGTACCGGCCGTACGGGCCGCCACCACCGACGAGCCGATCGCGATCGTCGGCATGGCCTGCCGCTACCCCGGAGGCGTGGCCTCCCCCGAGGACCTGTGGCGTCTGGTCGCCGACGGCGTGGACGCGATCAGCGAGTTCCCCGTCAACCGCGGCTGGGACCTGGACGCGCTGTACGACCCGGACCCGGAGCGGACCGGCAGCTCGTACGTCCGGCACGGCGGTTTCCTGCACGAAGCCGACCTGTTCGACCGGGAGTTCTTCGGGATCTCGCCGCGCGAGGCGACCGCGACGGATCCGCAGCACCGGCTGCTGCTGGAGACGGCGTGGGAGACGTTCGAGAGCGCGGGCATCGACCCGGCCACCGTGCGCGGCTCCAACACCGGTGTGTTCACCGGTGCCATGTACGACGACTACGCCTCCCGGCTGGCGGGCACGCCGGAGGAGTTCGAGGGCTTCCTGCTCGCGGGCAACCTCTCCAGCGTCGTCTCGGGCCGGCTGTCGTACACGTACGGGCTGGAGGGCCCGGCGGTGACCGTGGACACCGCCTGCTCGTCCTCCCTCGTGGCCCTGCACCTGGCGGCGAACGCGCTGCGGTCGGGCGAGTGCGACCTGGCGCTGGCGGGCGGTGTGACGGTGATGGCCGGCCCGCACGTGTTCATCGAGTTCAGCCGGCAGCGCGGGCTGTCGCCCGACGGGCGCTGCAAGTCGTTCTCGGCGGACGCGGACGGCACGGGCTGGGCGGAGGGCGTGGGCCTGCTCCTCGTCGAGCGCCTCTCCGACGCCCGCCGCAACGGCCACCACGTCCTCGCCGTCCTGCGCGGCTCCGCCGTCAACCAGGACGGCGCCTCCAACGGACTGACCGCACCCAACGGACCGGCACAGGAGCGAGTGATCCGCCAGGCCCTCGCCAGCGCCGGACTCCAGCCCTCCGACATCGACGCCGTAGAGGCGCACGGCACCGGTACGACCCTGGGCGACCCCATCGAGGCGCAGGCACTCCTCGCCACCTACGGCCAGGACCGGCCCACCGACCGTCCCCTCTACCTCGGCTCCCTCAAGTCCAACATCGGACACGCCCAAGCCGCCGCAGGCGTCGGCGGGATCATCAAGATGATCCAGGCCATGGACCACGGAGTCCTCCCGCGCACCCTGCACGCCGACGAGCGCTCCCCGCACGTCGACTGGGAGGCCGGCGCGATCGAACTGCTCACCGAGGAGCGGGCCTGGCCCGACGCGGACCGCCCGCGCCGCGCCGCAGTCTCCTCGTTCGGCATCAGCGGCACCAACGCGCACATCATCATCGAGCAGCCCCCGAGCGAGGAAACCGCGGACGAGCGTCCCGCGGCCGGCGGCGTCCTGCCGTGGCTGCTGTCCGGCCGCGGCGAGGAGGCGCTGCGGGCCCAGGCCGAGCGTCTGCACGCCCACGTCACCGCCCACCCGGAGGCCGACCCGGCCGACATCGGCCACGCGCTGGCCACCACCCGGGCCCTGCACGAGCACCGGGCGGCCGTCGTCGGCGCCGGCCGCGCCGAGCTGCTGGCCGGGCTGGAGGCGCTGGCGCGCGGCGAGTCCTCGCCGGCGGTGGTGCGCGCCACCGGGTCGGGGCGCGGGAGGACCGCGTTCCTGTTCACCGGGCAGGGCTCGCAGCGGCTGGGCATGGGCCGTGAGCTGTACGCGGCGTCGCCGGTCTTCGCCGCCGCCCTCGACGCGGTGTGCGCCCACCTGGACAGCGAGCTGCCGCGCCCGCTGAAGAGCGTGCTCTTCGCGGCCGAGGGCTCGCCCGACGCGGCGCTGCTGGACATGACGCTGTTCACGCAGGCGGCCCTGTTCGCCGTGGAGACCGCGCTGTTCCGCCTCGCCGAGCACCGCGGGCTCGTCCCCGACTACCTGCTGGGGCACTCGATCGGCGAGGTCACCGCCGCGCACCTGGCCGGCGTCCTGGACCTGCCCGACGCCTGCCACCTCGTCGCCGAGCGCGGCCGCCTGATGCAGGCGGCGCGCGACGGGGGCGCCATGGCCGCCATCCAGGCGGGCGAGGACGACGTCGTCGCGACGCTCGCGGCCTACGCGGACGACGAGCGCGTGGCCGTCGCCGGCGTCAACGGCCCGCGTTCCGTCGTCGTCTCCGGCGACGAGGACGCCGTCGACGCCCTTGTCGCCCTGTGGCGCGAGCGCGGCGCCAAGACCAGGCGGCTGTCGGTGAGCCACGCCTTCCACTCCCCGCACATGGACGACGTCCTGGAGGAGTTCCGGGCCGTCGCCGCCGGGCTCACCTTCCACGCCCCGCGCATCCCCGTCGTCTCCAACGTCACCGGCACCCTCGCCACCACCGAGGACCTCACCTCGCCCGACTACTGGGCGCGCCACATCCGCGGCGCCGTCCGCTTCCTGGACGGCGTGCGGTACCTGGAGGAGCAGGGCGTCACCGACTGGCTCGAACTCGGCCCCGACGGAGTCCTCACCGCCCTCGTCGAGGAGAGCCTGACCGGCGAGGCCGGCTCGCTCGCCCCCGCCCTGCGCCGGGGCCGGCCGGAGGAGCACACGACCGCCGCGGCCTTCGCCCTGCTGGCCGCCCGGGGCGTGCGCACCGACTGGTCCGCCATCTTCCCCGGCGCCCGCCGGGTGCCGCTGCCCACGTACGCCTTCCGGCACCAGCGGTACTGGCTCGACGCCCCCGCCACGGCCGGGGCCGGCGCCGAGGGCCTCGGCCTGGGCGCGGCCGGGCACCCCCTGCTGGGGGCGGCGGTCCAGCTCGCCGAGCGCGACGAGTACCTCTTCACCGGGCGCGTCTCCCGCCGCACCCACCCCTGGCTCGCCGACCACGCCGTCCTCGGCGCGGTGCTCCTGCCGGGCACCGGCCTGCTGGAGATGGCCCTGCGCGCCGGCGAACAGGCCGGCTGCGACTCCGTCGAGGAACTCACCCTCGCCGCACCGCTCGTCCTGCCCGAAAGCGGCGCCATCCGGCTCCAGCTCGCCGTCGGCGCCGCCGAGGACGACGGGCGCCGCGCCGTCACCGTCCACTCCCGGCCCGACGACGGCGACGACGACCGTCCGTGGGTCCTGCACGCCACCGGCACCCTCGCCCCCGGCCGCGCCGCCGGCCAGGGGATGGCGGCGTGGCCGCCCGCCGGGGTGACGGAGGTCCCGCTGGAGGGCGCGTACGAGCGGCTCGCGGAGGGCGGCTACGGGTACGGGCCGGCGTTCCGCGGCCTGCGCCGCCTGTGGCGGGGCGAGGGCGAACTGTTCGCCGAGGTCGCCCTCGCCGACGACCTGCGCCCCGACGCCGCGTCGTTCGCCCTGCACCCCGCCCTGCTCGACGCCGCGCTGCACCCGCTCCTGCCGGGCGTGACGGACGAGGACGGCCCCTCGTGGCTGCCGTTCTCGTGGGCGGGCGCCACGGTCCACGCCACGGGCGCCACGGTGCTGCGCGTCCGCCTGACCCTCGACCGGCCCGACCCCACCACACTCCTGGCCACCCTCACGGTGACCGACACCACGAACACCCCGGTGGCCACGATCGATTCCCTCGCCCTGCGCCCGTTGTCGAGGGAGGCTTTGGCGACGACCACGTCGCCGGACGGCCTGTTCAAGGTGACGTGGCAGCGAGTTGTGGGCAGGCGTTCCGCAGGGCGGAACGGGTGGGCACAACTCACCCACCGGCCCGCACCCGGCGACGAAACCCCGTCGTACGACGACCTCGCCGCCCTCCGCGCGGCGGTCGACGCCGGGGCAGAGACGCCCACCACCGTGGTCGTCCAGGCCCCGGCGGCCGACGGCGAAACCGTCACCGCCGCCCACGCCGCGCTGCACAGCGCAATGCACCTCGCCCAGGACTGGCTCAAGGACGACCGCTTCGCGGACTCCCGCCTCGTCATAACGACCCATCGCGCCATCGCCGCCGGCACCGAGGACGTCACCGACCTCGCCCACGCGGGCCTCTGGGGCCTGCTCCGCTCCGCGCAGAACGAGAACCCCGGCCGCATCGCCCTGATCGACCTCGACGAGGCGGCGACGGCCGACCAGTTGGCCGCCGCCGTCGCCACCGGCGAGCCGCAGACCGCCGTACGCAACGGCACCGTCCTCGTCCCCCGCCTGGCCCGCGCCGAGCGCACCGGCACCGGCACCGGCACTGCCGACGCGGCGCCCGCCTGGGACACCGGCACGGTCCTGGTGACCGGCGCCACGGGCGCCCTAGGCGGCATCCTGGCCCGGCACCTGGTCACGCAGCACGGCGCCCGCCGTCTGCTGCTGCTCAGCCGCCGCGGCATCGAGGCTCCCGGCGCGGCCGAGCTGAGCGCCGAGCTCACGGAGCTGGGCGCGCACGTGACCGTCGAAGCCGTCGACGTGACCGACCCCGATGCGCTGGCCGCCGTCGTCGCAGGCGTACCGGCCGAGCATCCGCTGACCGCCGTCGTGCACACCGCCGGTGTCCTCGACGACGGGGTGCTGGCGCAGATGACGCCGGAGCAGCTGACGGCCGTGCTGCGGCCGAAGGTCGACGCCGCCTGGCACCTGCACGAGCTGACGGCGCACCTGCCGCTGACGGCGTTCGTGCTGTACTCCTCCGTCGCCGGTCTCCTCGGCACGGCCGGTCAGTCGAACTACGCGGCCGGCAATGCGTTCCTCGACGCGCTCGCCGCCCACCGCCGGGCCCAGGGGCTGCCCGCGGTCTCCCTGGCCTGGGGCCTGTGGGCGGACACGGGGTCGATCGCCGGGCACCTGGGGGAGGCGGACCTGCGCCGTCTGGCCCGGGTCGGGCTGCTGCCGCTGCAGACGAAGGAGGCCATGGAGCTGTTCGACGCCGCTCCGGCCACCGGGGAGGCCGTGCTCGCGGTCACCCGCCTGGACACCGCGGCCCTGCGCCGCGGGGAGCCACTGCCGATGCTGCGCGGCCTGGTCCGTACGCCGGTCAAGCGCGGCGCCGCCGCGGCGGGCCCGGCGGCGGAGGGGGGCGGTTCGCTCACCGAGCGGCTGGCGGCGCTGTCGCCGGCCGAGCGCGGCCGGGCGCTGACCGACCTGGTCCGGGCACAGGTGGCCCAGGTGCTCGGGCACGCCGACCCGTCCGGCATCAGTGCCGAACGGCCCTTCCAGGAGCTGGGCTTCGACTCGCTCACGGCGGTCGAACTGCGCAACCTGCTGAACAAGGCGACCGGCCTGCGGCTGCCGACGACGCTGGTCTTCGACCATCCCAGCCCGGCCGCGCTGGCCGCGCACCTGGAGGACCGCCTCGACATCCGGCCGGTGTCCGCCGCCGACCCGGTGCTCGACGGCCTCGACGGGCTGCGCACGGCGATCGAGACGGCGGCCGCGGCCGGCGGTGACGAGCGCGAACGCATCACCGTACGGCTGCGCGAGCTGCTGGCGGCCGCCGAGGCGGCGGGCGGCGCTGCCGCGGCCGCTGCCGAGGAGGAGCCGGACGACAACGCCGACCTCGACGAGGCGAGCGACGAGGAGCTCTTCGCGCTCTTCGACGGCCTTGAGTAACCCACCCATCCGCACACCACCAGGAGCTGAACACACGTGGCTGACGAGGTAAAACTCCGCGAGTACCTCAAGCGGGCCATCGCCGACGCCCGGGACGCCCGCAAGCGCCTGCGCGAAGTGGAGGGCAAGGACCAGGAGCCGATCGCGATCGTCGGCATGGCCTGCCGCTACCCGGGCGGGGTCGCCTCGCCCGAGGACCTGTGGCGTCTGGTCGCGGGCGGTGTGGACGCCGTCACCGAGTTCCCGGAGAACCGCGGCTGGGACGTGGACGCCCTGCACGACCCGGACCCCGACCAGGTCGGCAAGTCGTACTCCCGCGAGGGCGGTTTCCTGCACGACGCCGACCTGTTCGACCCCGCCTTCTTCGGGATGTCGCCGCGCGAGGCGCTGGCGGCCGATCCCCAGCAGCGGCTGCTGCTGGAGACGGCGTGGGAGACGTTCGAGCGGGCCGGCATCGACCCGGAGGGGCTGCGGGGCAGCCGGACGGGCGTGTTCACGGGCGTGATGTACAACGACTACGGTTCCCGGCCGAACCTGCCGCCGGAGGGCTTCGAGGGCTACCTGTTCAGCGGTAGCGCCGGCTCCATCGCCTCCGGCCGGCTCGCCTACAGCTACGGGCTGGAGGGCCCGGCGGTGACCGTGGACACCGCCTGTTCCTCGTCCCTGGTCACCCTGCACCTGGCGGCGAACGCGCTGCGGCGCGGGGAGTGCGACCTGGCGCTGGCGGGCGGGGCGACGGTGATGTCGACGCCGGTGGCGTTCATCGAGTTCTCCCGGCTGCGGGGGCTGGCGAAGGACGGCCGTTGCAAGTCGTTCTCGGCGGACGCGGACGGCACGGGCTGGGCGGAAGGCGTGGGCCTCCTCCTCGTCGAGCGCCTCTCCGACGCCCGCCGCAACGGCCACCACGTCCTCGCCGTCCTGCGCGGCTCCGCCGTCAACCAGGACGGCGCCTCCAACGGACTGACCGCACCCAACGGCCCCGCCCAGGAACGCGTCATCCGCCAAGCCCTCGCCAGCGCCGGACTCCAACCCTCCGACGTCGACGCCGTGGAGGCGCACGGCACCGGTACGACCCTCGGCGACCCCATCGAGGCACAGGCACTCCTCGCCACCTACGGCCAGGACCGGCCCACCGACCGTCCCCTCTACCTCGGCTCCCTCAAATCCAACATCGGACACGCCCAAGCCGCCGCAGGCGTCGGCGGCGTCATCAAGATGGTCCAGGCCATGGAGCACGGCCTGCTGCCGCGCACCCTGCACCTGGGGGAGCCCTCCCCGCACGTGGACTGGGAGTCGGGGGCCGTGGAGCTGCTCACCGAGGAGCGCAAGTGGCCCGAGACGGGCCGCCCGCGCCGCGCCGCGGTGTCCTCCTTCGGCTTCGGCGGCACCAACGCCCACGTCATCATCGAGCAGCCCACGGCCGGCGCGCCGGACGGCGACGACGAGGCGCCCGTGGAGCCGGCCGCCCCCGCCGTCACCACTGAACTGCCCGCCGTGCCCTGGCCCGTCTCCGGGCACACGCCCGGGGCCCTGCGCGAGCAGGCCCGCCGGCTGCTGGAGCGCGTCGAGGCCGATCCGGGGCTGTCCCCCACCGACGTGGGCCTGTCCCTGGCCACCGGCCGCGCGGCGCTGGAGCACCGGGCCGTGGTCACCGGCACCGACCGGGCCGGGCTGCTCGCCGGGCTCGCCTCGCTGGCCGACGGCACGCCGGGGGCGGGTGTGGTGAGCGGGGTGCGCGGCACGGGCCGTACCGGCTTCCTGTTCACCGGGCAGGGCGCCCAGCGCGCGGGCGCGGGCCGCGAGCTGTACGCGGCGTTCCCCGTCTTCGCCGCGGCCCTGGACGCGGTGTGCGCCGAGCTCGACCCGCTGCTGGGCCGGCCACTGCGCGAGGTGATGTTCGCAGGGGCGGGCGGCGAGGAGGCGGCGCTGCTGGATGCGACCGGCTTCACCCAGCCCGCCCTGTTCGCCCTGGAGGTCGCCCTCTTCCGCCTCGTGGAGTCCTGGGGCGTGCGCCCGGACTACGTGACCGGGCACTCCATCGGCGAGATCGCGGCCGCCCATGTTGCCGGCGTCCTGTCGCTGCCCGACGCGGCCCGGCTGGTCGCGGCCCGGGCCCGGCTGATGCAGGCCCTGCCGGGCGGCGGCGCGATGATCGCCGTCCAGGCGGCCGAGGAGGAGGTGCTGCCGCTGCTGGCCGGGTACGCGGACCGGCTGGCCGTGGCCGCCGTCAACGGCCCGCAGGCCGTGGTGGTCTCCGGTGACGCGGACGCCGCCGAGGAGGTCGCCGCCCGGCTGAAGGAGCGGGGCCGCAAGACCAAGCGCCTGACCGTCAGCCACGCCTTCCACTCGCCCCACATGGACGGGATGCTGGAGGAGTTCCGGGCGGTCGCGGCCTCGCTGACCTACCGCGCCCCCGAGATCCTGGTCGTCTCCACCCTGACGGGCCGGGTCGCCACCGGCGAGGAGCTGCGCAGCGCCGGCTACTGGGCCGACCAGGTGCGCGGCACCGTCCGCTTCGCGGACGCGGCCCGCACCCTGGAGGCGGAGGGCGTCACCACCCTGCTGGAGCTGGGCCCCGACCCGGTGCTGTCGGCGATGGTCCGCGACAGTGCCGGCGAGGCCACCGCGGCCGTGCCCGTGCTGCGCGCCGGGCGTGCGGAGGCGGCCACGGCCGTCGCCGCGCTCGGGCAGCTGCACGCCCGGGGCACGGCCGTGGACTGGGCCGGCCTGTTCGCCGGCACCGGCGCGCGCCGGGTGGACCTGCCCACGTACGCCTTCCAGCACCAGCGCTTCTGGCTGGAGCAGCTGCCCGTGGCGACCGACCCGTTCGGCGTCGCGGCCGGTACCGACGGCAAGCAGCACCCGGTGCTAGGCTCGCCGATCACCGTGGCGGGAGCGAACCAGCTGCTGTTCGCCAGCCGCCTGTCGCTGAAGACCCACCCCTGGCTCGCCGACCACGTCGTCCTCGGCTCGCCCGTGCTGCCGGCCTCCGCGCTGGTCGAACTGGCCGTCCACGCCGGCGACATGATCGGCTACCCCGTGATCGACGAGCTCAACCTGCAGGTGCCGCTGGTGCTGCCCGAGGACGGGACGCTGCAGCTGCAGGTGCGCGCCGGCACGCACGACGACTCCGAGCGCCGCTGCCTGTGCCTGTACTCGCGCCCCGACTCCTCCGACGCCCCCTGGACCATGCACGCCGAGGGCTACTACCTGCCCGGGACCGCCGAGCCCGCCGAGCGGCCGCAGGGCACGGGCCGGACGATCGAGTACCGGCTGCCGGAGGAGCTGCACGAGGAGGCCGGCCGCTACGGCCTGCACCCGGTCCTGCTGGACGCGGCCGTGCCCGTCAGGGCCGCCGACCCGGCCGGCGGCACCGTTCCGGTGCCCGCCGACTGGTACGGCGTGCGGCTGCACGCCACCGGCGCGACGGCCGTGCAGGCGCGGGTGACCGAGCTGGACGCGAACAGCGTCGCGCTGGAACTGACCGACATGGCGGGCGAACCGGTCGCCAGCGTCGAGTCGATCGTCTTCCGCGACATCCCCAGCGGCCAGTTCACCCCGCAGGTCGACAGCACCGGCCGCGACTCGCTGCTGCGCGTCGACTGGATCCCCGCCCAGCTCCCCCCGGCCGGCGAGACCCCGCTGTGGGGCACGCTCGGTGACACGGACCTCGGTGACACGGACCTCGGCGACACCGACCTCGGCGACACCGGCGAGGACCTGGCGGCCCAGCGCTTCCTCGACCCGGCGCAGGTGGCCACGGCGGTGGAGTCCGGAACGCCGGTGGACGCGGTGCTCGCGCCCTGGGCCCCGGCGGGCACCCCCGGGAATACGGAACTGCCCCCGGCCGTCCACACCGGGACGGCCCGCGCCCTCGACCTGCTCCAGCGCTGGCTGGCCGAGGACCGCCTGGCCACCACCCCGCTGGTCGTCCTGACCCGCGGCGCCGTCGCCACCGCCCCCGGCGAGGACGTCACCGACCTCGCCGCGGCCGCCCTGTGGGGCCTGGTGCGCTCCGCGCAGTCCGAGTCCCCCGACCGGGTCGTGGTCGCCGACACCGACGGCAGCCACACCGCCGAGCTGCTGGCCGCACTCGTCGTCTCCGGCGAGCCGCAGGCCGCCGTGCGCGGCGGCAGACTGCTGCTGCCCCGGCTCCGGCGCCTGCTCGCGCCCGAGTTCAAGCCGCCCCGCCCGGCGTGGCGCACCGACGGCACGGTGCTGATCACCGGTACCGGCGCGCTCGGCGCGGTGTTCGCCCGGCACCTGGTGGCCGAGCACGGCATCGCGCGGGTGCTGCTGGCCTCCCGTACCGGCGCGGACACCGAGGGCCTGGCCGAGGTCGTCACCGACCTGCAGTCCCTGGGCGCCGAGGTCACCGTCGCCTCCTGCGACGTCGCCGACCGCGAGGCGCTGGCCGCGCTGCTGGCGGGCATCCCCGCCGAGCACCCGCTGACCGGTGTCGTGCACACCGCGGGCGTCCTCGACAACGGCCTGCTGCCCTCCCTGACCCCCGGGCGGCTCTCAGCCGTGCTGCGGCCGAAGGTCGACGCGGCCTGGCACCTGCACGAGCTGACGAAGGACCTCGACCTCGCCGCGTTCGTGCTGTTCTCGTCGGCCGCCGGCGTCCTCGGCGGCCCGGGCCAGGCCAACTACGCCGCCGCCAACGCCTTCCTCGACGCCCTCGCCGAACACCGCCGGGCGCACGGCCTGCCCGGCACGTCCCTGGCCTGGGGCCTGTGGTCGGTGCCCGGCGGCATCAACAAGGACCTGGACGAGGCCGACCTCAACCGCTTCGCGCGCGACGGCTTCCGGCCCATCGCCCGCGTCGAGGGCCACTCGCTGTTCGACCGGGCCCTCGCCCACGACAGCGCGGCCCTGGTCGGCACCCCCGTGGGGGCGGCGGCCGTACGGGCCCAGGCGCGCGTACCCGCGCTGCTGCGCGCCCTGGTGACCCCCGCGGCACCCCGGCCCACCGCGCAGTCGCAGAGCGGACGCACCGAGTCGCTCGCCGAACAGCTGGCGCAGCTCACGGCCCCCGAGCAGGAGGCGCTGCTGCTGGACGTCGTCCGCACCGCCGTCGCGGCCACGCTCGGCCACGCGGACGCGGCCGGCATCGAGCCGGAACGGCCCTTCCAGGATCTGGGCTTCGACTCGCTCACCGCGGTCGAGCTGCGCAACCGCCTGACCGTCGCCGCGGGTACGCGGCTGCCCGCGACCCTGGTCTTCGACCACCCCACCTCCGCCGCGCTCGCCGCCTTCCTGCACCGCGAGCTCGCGCCCGACGGCGCCGGCGCCCCGCACCCGGTGCCGGCCGCCCTGGACCGGCTCGAGGAGCTGCTGCCGGGCCTCGCCCCCGACGACCCGCTGCGCGCGGGCGTCTCCGTCCGCCTGCAGACGCTGCTGGCCCGGCTCAACGAGAGCGCGGCGCAGGAGGAGCAGGAGGACGTGACCGACCGGCTGGAGTCGGCCTCGGCCGAGGACATCTTCAGCTTCATCGACAACGAGCTCGGCCGCTCCGGCGGCTGACGGCACGCGCGGCCGGAGCCCTCGCCTTCCCCCATCGCCCAGGAGAGACGATCCCTGATGTCCAGTCCCAATGAAGAGAAACTGGTCGAGTACCTCAAGTGGGTGACGGCCGACCTGAAGAAGGCCCGGGCCCGGCTCGCCGAGCTGGAGGCGGGCACCGAGGAGCCCGTCGCGATCGTCGGCATGGCCTGCCGCTTCCCCGGCGGCGTGGCCTCGCCCGCGGACCTGTGGCGCATGGTCGAGGGCGGCGTGGACGGCATCTCGCCGTTCCCCGCCGACCGCGGTTGGGACCTGGAGAAGCTCTACGACCCGGACCCGGCCACGCCCGGCACCTCCTACACCCGCGAGGGCGGCTTCCTCGACGGCGCGGGCCACTTCGACGCGGCGTTCTTCGGCATCTCCCCGCGCGAGGCCCAGGCCATGGACCCGCAGCAGCGGGTGCTGCTGGAGACGGCGTGGGAGACCTTCGAACAGGCCGGCATCGACCCGGCCGCCCTGCGCGGGCAGCGGGTGGGCGTCTTCGCGGGCGTGATCGAGCAGAGCTACCTGGGCCTGGACGGGCCGCAGGAGTTCGAGGGCTACCTGCTCACCAGCAAGCTCAGCTCGGTCGCCTCCGGCCGCATCGCCTACGCCTTCGGCTTCGAGGGCCCGGCACTGTCGGTGGACACCGCCTGCTCGTCGTCGCTGGTCGCCCTGCACCTGGCCGTGCAGTCGGTACGGCAGGGCGAGTCGGTGCTGGCCCTGGCCGGCGGCGCCACCGTCACCGCCACCCCGGGCGGATTCGTGGACTTCTCCCGGCAGAGCGGACTCGCGCCCGACGGCCGCATCAAGTCCTTCGCGGCCGCCGCGGACGGCACCTCCTGGTCGGAGGGCGCCGGCCTGCTGCTCGTCGAGAAGCTCTCCGACGCGCGCCGCAACGGGCACCGCGTCCTCGCCGTCGTGCGCGGCTCGGCCGTCAACCAGGACGGCGCCTCCAACGGACTGACCGCGCCCAACGGCCCGTCCCAGGAACGCGTCATCCGCGCCGCCCTCGCCGACGCCCGCCTCACTCCCGCCGACGTCGACGCCGTCGAGGCCCACGGCACCGGCACCCGCCTCGGCGACCCCATCGAGGCCCAGGCGCTGCTGGCCACCTACGGCCAGGGACGGGACGGCGAGCGGCCGCTGTACCTGGGGTCGCTGAAGTCCAACATCGGCCACACCGTGGCCGCCGCCGGCGTCGGCGGCGTCATCAAGATGATCCAGGCCATGGACCACGGCGTGCTGCCGCGCACCCTCCACGTCGACGAGCCGACCCCGATGGTCGACTGGAGCGCCGGCTCCGTCGAACTGCTCACCGAGGCCCGCCCGTGGCCCGCGACGGGGCGGCCGCGCCGGGCGGCCGTCTCCGCCTTCGGCGTCAGCGGCACCAACGCCCACGTCATCCTCGAACAGCCGCCGGCCGAGGAGAGCGCTGCGGAACCGGCGACGGTCACCCCGCCCGTCCTGCCGTGGCTGCTGTCCGCCCGCAGCGCCGAGGCGCTGCCCGCCCAGGCGCAGCGGCTGCTGGAGAGCGCGGGCGACGCCTCCCCGCTCGACGTGGCGTACTCCCTGGCCACCGGGCGTTCCGCCCTGGAGCACCGGGCCGTGGTCACCGGCACCGGCCGCGACGACCTGCTGGCCGGCCTCGCCGCGCTGGCGGCCGGCGAGCAGCACGCCGCCGTCGTGCGCGGCGCCCGGGCGGCCGGCAGGACCGCCGTGCTCTTCACCGGGCAGGGCGCCCAGCGCGCGGGCATGGGCGGCGAGCTGTACGCGGCGTACCCGGTCTTCGCCGAGGCCTTCGACGCCGTGGCCGCCGCCCTCGACCCGCTGCTGGGACGGCCGTTGCGCGAGGTGATCGACAGCGGCGAGGGCCTGGACGACACCGCCTGGACCCAGCCCGCGCTGTTCGCCGTCGAGGTCGCCCTCTACCGGCTCCTCGAGTCCTGGGGCGTACGGCCCGACTACCTCGCCGGGCACTCCATCGGCGAGATCGCGGCCGCCCACGTCGCCGGCGTGTTCTCGCTGGGGGACGCCGCCAAGCTGGTCGCCGCCCGCGGCCGGCTGATGCAGGAACTCCCGCCCGGCGGCGCGATGATCGCCGTCCAGGCCGCGGAGGAGGAGGTGCTGCCGCTGCTGGCCGGGTACGAGGAGCAGGTGGCCGTCGCCGCCGTCAACGGCCCCGCATCCGTGGTCGTCGCGGGAGACGCGGACGCCGCCGAGGAGATCGCCGGGCAGCTGCGCGAGCGCGGCCGCAAGACCACGCGGCTCACCGTCAGCCACGCCTTCCACTCCCCGCACATGCAGCCCATGCTGCCCCTCTTCCGCAAGGTCGCCGAGAGCCTCACCTACCACCAGCCGGAGATCCCGATCGTCTCCGGGCTCACCGGCGCCCTCGCCGACCCGGCCGAACTCGCCAGCGCCGACTACTGGGTACGCCACGTGCGCGAACCCGTCCGCTTCGCCGACGCCGTGCGCACCCTCGCCGCCCAGGGCGTCACCGCCTACGCCGAGGCCGGCCCCGGCGGCGTCCTGACCGCCCTCGCCCAGGAGACCACCGACACCGGCACGGCCGTCGCCCTGCTGCGCCGCGGCCCCGCCGAACCCGCCGCCCTCGTCGAGGGCCTGGGCCGGCTCCACGCCCACGGCGTACCCGTCGACTGGCGGGCCTTCTTCGCCGGCACCGGCGCCCGGCGCGTCGACCTGCCCACGTACGCCTTCCAGCACCGCCGCTACTGGGTGGAGTCCGCCGCCACGACCGACGCCACCGGCCTGGGCCTCGCCCCCGCCGCCCACCCGCTGCTCGGCGCCGCCCTGCCCGTCGCCGGCGCCGACGAGGCCCTCTTCGCCGGCCGCATCTCCCTGCGCACCCACCGCTGGCTCGCCGACCACCGCGTCCACGGCACCGCCGTCGTCCCCGCGGCCGCCCTCGTCGAGCTCGCGCTGCGCGCGGGCGACGAGGTGGGCGCGGACACCCTCGCCGAATTCGCCGTCGACGCCCCGCTCGCGGTGCCGGAGAAGGGCGCCGTCCAGCTCCAGGTCCGCGTCGCCGCGCCCGGCACCGGCGGCCGCCGCGAGGTGACCGTCCACGCCCGGCCCGACGGCCCCGACGCGCCCTGGACCCTGCACGCGCACGGCCTGCTGGCCGACGGCGGCTCCGCGGACGGCTCCTTCGACCTGACCGCCTGGCCCCCGCAGGACGCGACGCCGTACGCCCCCGAGGAGGCGTACGCGGCGCTGGCCGCGGCCGGTCTCGCGTACGGCCCCGCCTTCCACGGCCTCGCCGCCGCCTGGCGCCGCGGCGACGAGCTCTACGCCGAGATCCGCCCCGACGCCGGCACCGACCCGGCCGGCTTCGGCCTGCACCCCGCCCTGCTGGACGCCGCCCTGCACCCGCTGGCCGCGGGCCCCGCCGACCGCTGGGAAGGCGTCCGGCTGTACGCCACCGGCGCCACCGCCCTGCGCGCCCGCCTCGCCCCCGCCGCCGGCGGCGGCTTCTCCGTGCACCTCGCCGACCTCGGCGGAGCGCCCGTCGCCGCGGTGGAACGGGTACGTACGACGACGTACGCGGTCGCCGACGTCACCGACGCCCTCGTCCGGCCGCACGACGCGCTGTTCCGGATGGAGTGGACGCCGGTCACGGCACCGCCGGCCCGGACCGACGCCCGGTGGACGGTCCTGGACCCCGACCGCCCGGACCTGGCGGCAGTGGCCGCCGCCGCCCACCGCTACGACACCGTCCTGCTCCCCCTGCCCGCCGAACCCACGGCCGACGTCCCGGCCCGCGTCCACGCCACGGCACTGCGCACGCTGGGCCTGGTCCAGGAATGGCTGGCCGAGGACCGCCTGACCGACGTACCGCTGACCGTGGTCACGACCGGCGCGGTGGCCACGGCGCCGGACGAGGACGTCACGGACCTCGCAGCCGCAACGATCTGGGGCCTCCTCCGCTCGGCCCAGTCCGAACACGCGGGCAGGATCGTCCTGGTGGACGCAACGGCCGAGGCGGAAGCGGCAACTGCAGCCCTCTCAGGCGAACCCCAGTCGGCGATCCGCAACGGCAAGGTTCTGGTGCCCCGCCTTGCCCGCGCGGCTGTGGGCAATCGTTCCGCTGGGCGGAACGGGTGGGCACAGCCCACCCACGGACCCGCACCGCTCCGCGGCAACGGCACCGCCCTAGTAACCGGCGGCACCGGCAACCTGGGCGCCCTCTTCGCACGACACCTCGTGCAGACGCACGGCGTCCGCCACCTCCTCCTGACCAGCCGCCGCGGCCCGGCCGCCCCCGGCGCGGAGAAGGTCGCCGCCGAGCTGCGCGCCCTCGGCGCGACCGTCACCGTCGCCGCCTGCGACGCGAGCGACCGCGACGCCCTCGCCCGGCTGCTGGCGCAGATCCCTGCCGCACACCCGCTGACCGCCGTCGTGCACACCGCCGGTGTTCTGGACGACGGTCTGATCACCTCGCTGACCCCCGAGCGCCTGGCCGCCGTCCTGCGCCCGAAGGCGGACGCGGCGTGGCACCTGCACGAGCTGACGAAGGACCTCGGCCTCGCCGCGTTCGTGCTGTTCTCCTCCATCGCCGGTGTGGTCGGCGGTCCCGGCCAGGCCAACTACGCCGCGGCGAACGTCTTCCTCGACGCCCTCGCCCAGCACCGGGCGGCGCACGGGCTGCCGGCCACGTCGCTGGCGTGGGGCCTGTGGGAGCAGGACAGCGGCATGAGCGGCCACCTGGACGAGGTCGACCTCAAGCGCATCGCGCGCAGCGGCTTCCGGCCGGTCACGGCCGCGCAGGGCACCGCTTTGCTGGACGCCGCGCTGGGCCTCGGCGAGCCGGCCCTCGTCGCCACGCCGCTGGACCTCGCCCCGCTGCGCGCCCAGCCCGCGCAGGCGCCGGTGGTCCTGAGCGCCCTGGTCCGCACCCCCGTGCGGCGTACCGCGCGCAACTCGGACGTCGTGGACGGTTCGCTGGCCGACCGGCTGGCCGGGCTGGCCCCGGACGAGCAGCAGCAGACCGTGCTGGCCATGGTCGTCGCCGAGATCGGCGGGGTGCTGGGGCACGCGGGGACGGGCGGCGTCGACGCCGCGCAGTCCTTCCCCTCGCTCGGCTTCGACTCCCTGACGTCGGTCGAGCTGCGCAACCGGCTCGGTGCCGCGGCCGGCGTGAAGCTGCCGCCGACGGTGGTCTTCGACCACCCCACGCCCGAGCGGCTGGCCGCGTTCCTCCTCACGGAGGCGCTGACGGCGGGCGCGGGCGGCTCGGCCGGGCAGGCGGCCGTCGACTTCGCCGCCGAGATCGTGCTCCCGGACGACATCCGCCCCGCGGACGAGGTGGTGCGCTCGGCGGACGACCCGCGCGAGGTGCTCCTCACCGGCGCGACCGGCTTCCTCGGCGCGTTCCTGCTGCGGGACCTGATGCGCACGACGTCGGCCCGCGTCCACTGCCTCGTGCGCGGCGCCGACCGCGACGCGGCGCTGGCGCGGCTGCGGGAGAGCCTGGAGTACTACCGGGTCTGGGACGACGTCGACGCCGAGCGCCTCGTGCTCGTCCTCGGCGACCTCGCGGAGCCGGGCCTCGGGCTGGCCCCGGAGGCGTACGACGAGCTGGCGCGCACGGTCGACGTGGTCTACCACAACGGCGCCCACGTGCACTGGCTCCACCCGTACACCACGCTCAGGGCGCCCAACGTCCTCGGTACGCAGGAGGTGCTGCGCCTGGCCGCGCGGCACCGGACGGTGCCGGTGCACTACGTCTCCACCGTCGGCGTCTTCGACGGCGCGGTGGAGGAGGGCGTGCCGCTGAAGGTCACCGACCCGACCGGGCCGGCCGAGGCGCTGCCGAGCGGCTACCTGCAGAGCAAGTGGGTGGCCGAGCAGATCATCGGCATCGCACGCGAGCGCGGGCTGCCGGTGTCCGTCTACCGGGTCGACGTCATCTCCGGCGACCAGGAGCACGGCGCCTGCCAGACGGCCGACTTCGTCTGGCTCAGCCTGAAGGGCCTGCTGCAGGCGGGCGCGGTGCCGGCCACGAGCGGCGGCCGCTTCCACCTGCTGCCGGTGAACTACGTCAGTGCGGCGATCCTCGGGATCTCGCGGGGTGCAAAGCACACGGGCGGCACGTTCCACCTGTTCAACCAGAGCTCGCTGTCGCTCGCCACGTGCGTGGAGTACCTGCGCGGCATGGGGTACGAGCTGGGCGAGGCGGAGTGGGGCGAGTGGAGCGGGTCGGTGCGCGCCGACCGGGAGAACGCGCTGTACCCGCTGCTGCACGCGTTCGAGATGATGACGTCGGACACGGACGCGTTCTATCCGCCGATCGACACGACGGAGACGGAGGCGGCCCTGTCGGGCACGGGCATCACATGCCCGCCCCTGACCCGGGAGCTGTTCGAGAAGTACGTCGGCTTCTTCGTGGAGGCCGGCCACTACCCGCGCCCCTGAGGCCGAAGCCGGCGCCGGGGGCGCGAGCCCCCGGTGCCACACTCGCGATCATGAACGAGAAACTTCTCACCGGCAAAGTCACCCTCGTCACCGGCGCCAGCAGCGGCATCGGCGCCGCCGCCGCCCGCGTCTTCGCCCGCGAGGGCGCCGTCGTCGTCCTCGCGGCCCGCCGCGAGGAGCGGCTCGCCGCCCTCGTGGAGGAGCTCCGCGACGCCGGCGCCGACGCCTCGTACGTCGTGGCGGACGTCATACGCACCGGCGATGCCCGCCGCGCGGTGGAGTTCGCCGTCGAGCGCCACGGCCGCCTCGACGCCGCGTTCAACAACGCCGGCATAGGCGGCGACCGCACGCCGTTGCACCTCATGGACGACGACGTCTACGACGGCATCATGGACACCAACGTCCGCGGCGTGTGGAACTGCCTGCGCCACGAGATCGCCGCGATGCTGGCGGCCGGCGGCGGCAGCATCGTCAACAACAGCAGCGTCGGCGGCCTGGTGGCCATCCCCGCCGCCGCGCCGTACGTCGCCGCCAAGCACGCCGTGGTGGGGCTGACCCGGGCCGCGGCGGACGAGTACGCCCAGCAGGGCATCCGGGTCAACGCCGTGGCCCCCGGTACCACCCGCAGCGAGATCACGGCCGACTGGTTCGGGCGCAACCCGGGCCTGGAGGACATGGTCAACGCGATGACGCCGCAAGGGCGGACCGCGGCGCCGGAGGAGATCGCGGAGGCGGCGGCCTGGCTGCTCAGCGACCGTTCACCGTTCCTGACGGGCGTCGTGATGCCGGTGGACGGCGGTTTCGTCAACCAGTGACGCCCGGCCCGGCGGCCACCGGTGCGGCGGCGGGTCGGGACGGCTCCCGGAAAGGAGACGCGTCCCCGCCCGCCGCACCGGGAATTCTCCCGTCCCGCGGACCGTACGATTTCGGAATTCCGGGTACCACCGGGCAGGACATGAGGAGGGGGATTCCATGGCCCAGCAGGAGCGTGCCAGGCGCACCCGGCTCGCCATTCTCGAGGCCGCCGGAACCGTCTTCGACGAGTGCGGCTACGAAGCCGCGACGATTTCCCAGATCCTGGCCCTCGCCGATGTGACCAGGGGAGCGCTGTACTTCCATTTCAGCTCCAAGGAGGACCTGGCGCGCGGCGTGCTCGACCTGGCGGTGACGACGGAGGGGGTCGTTCCGCAGCAGTTCAAGCTGCAGGAACTGGCGGACGCCTCACTGCTGCTGGCGGACCGGTTGCCGAAGGAGCCCATGCTCAGGGCGGCGCTGCGGCTGTCGGTGGACCAGCGGGCCCGGGCGCTGTTCGGTACGCGCTGGCCGGACTGGATCGGCGTGGCGGAGGGGCTGCTGGCCGAGGCCAAGGAGCGCGGCGAGGTCCTGGCGCACGTGGACCCGCACGAGACGGCCCGGCTGCTGGTGGCGTCGTGGACGGGCGTGCAGCTGATGGCGGAGGCCGTGCCCCAGCGGGAGGACCTCGTGCACGAGATCTCCCTGCTCTACCAGTTGCTGCTGCCCAACATCGCCGTCCCTGCGGTGCTGGCCCGGCTGGACATGGCGCCCGATCGCCCGGACCGGCTGCGGCAGCAGTCGGCGCGCTCCTGACACGCCACCAATCATTGGCCAGACTTTCACCCGCTGAAACCGTTCGTATGGTTTATTAACAGTAGTCACCCGCGGTGCCTTCGCACCCGCTTCGGGTGCATTTCCGCCCGCCCGGCCACGGGCTCGAACGCTGCGGACAGCGCTCGGCGGATCGACATGCTCGCGCAGGACGCAGGTCCGGCATGACGGTGGGGGGATGCAATGACAGCTGATCAGGTGATCGACGACGTCGGTGCCGTCCTCTTCGACTCGCTCGCCCGCAGCGACCAGCGCCTGCGCGCCCAGCAGTACGTCCGCGGACTGCTGACCGCCGAGGGCCGCAAGACCCTGCGCAACATCGCCGAGCAGATCGGCGGCACGACGGCCCGGCAGAGCGTGCACCACTTCATCAGCGATTCGTCGTGGGACTGGCGCCCGGTACGGCAGTCGCTGGCCGCCCACGTCGAAACGCTCCTGCGGCCGCGGGCCTGGGTGGTACGGCCCACCGTGATCCCCAAGGCGGGCATGCACTCGGTGGGCGTCGAACCCCGGTTCGTACCGGCCACCGGGCAGACCGTCAACAGCCAGCAGGCCTACGGCGCCTGGCTCGTCGGCAGCCACGCCGTACCCGCCGACTGGCGGTTACAGCTGACCGAGAGCTGGCTGGCCGACGCCGGGCGCAGGCAGCGCGCGAACATCCCCGAATCGGTCAACACCGCCACCGCCGAGGCGTGCGTACGGCAGCTGATGCCGGCCTCCGGGGCCGGGCCGCAGCGCCTGCCGGTGGTGGTGAGCGTGCCCGGCCTGGACGTCGCCGAGTGCGCCCGGCACCTCGAAGGCGTCCTGGGCCCCCTGCTCTTCCGCGTCGAACCCGGCACCCGGCTGCGGCCCGACGGCGCCCTCCTGCAGGCCTACAGCGACCGCACCACGACCGCCGGGCAACTGGCCGAGGCGGCGGGGCGCCTGCGGCGGCCGGCGGAATGGACGCGCACCCGCGACGAACGGGGCGAGACCCTGGCCACGACGCTGCCGGTGCACCTGCCCACGCCGGCCCGGGAGCCGGCCGCGAGCCGCTTCGACAGTGCGGGCCGCAGGCCGCTGCGGCTGGTGGCCGAGTGGTCCGGCGACGACCGGCGACGGCCGCGCCTGTGGCTGACGGACTCCGCCGACCTGCCCCTGGGCACCCTGCTGCGTCTGACCCGGCTGACGGACACCGCCGACCGCGACGCCGCGCGGATCGCCGACGCCGTGGGCATACGGGACTTCGTGGGCCGCTCCTACCAGGGCTGGCACCGGCACGTCACGCTCGCCTCGGTGGCCCACCTGGCCGTCGTCCTGGCGGGCACGGCGGCCTTCCCGGCGACCCGCGAGCAGCAGGCGGACCGGCCGGCGGGCCCGGCCGGCCACGTGGCCTGAGGTTTCCTCGCGGTCAGCCCACCGGGTTCAGCTCGTGGAAGCCGCGCTGGTAGTACACCAGCGGCTCGCCCTCGCCGTCCTGCGCGTGGTGCACCTCGCCGATGAGGATCAGGTGGTCACCACCCGGAATACGCCGCTCCGTACGGCACTCGAGGCGCGCCAGCGCCCCCGGCAGCAGCGGCAGACCGCGGGAGGAGAGCTGCACGTCCGTACCGGCGAACTTGTCCGCGCCCTTGCTGGCGAAGCGCCCGGCGAGGTCCTGCTGCCCCTGGGCCAGCAGGTGCACCACGAACCCCTCCGACTGCCGGAACGCCTCGAAGCAGTTGGCCCGGTTGTCCAGGCACACCAGAACGAGCGCGGGGTCGAGCGACACGGAGGAGAACGCGCTGGCCGTGAAACCGTGGCCGCGCCCCTGGGCGTCGCTGGTGGTCACCACGGTGACGCCGCTGGCCCAGCGGGAGAGAGCAGCGCGGAACAGGTCGGGGGAGATCGTCTCTGTGAGCACGCCCCCAGCCTGTGCGCAGGTGCTCGAGGCCGGATCCAGGGCGGTGCGATGCGCTTGCCGGGAGCCGCTCGAAGTGCGATCGAGGCCGGGTCGAGGGCCGGGCACGCACATCTGCGCGCGCCCGGTCCGGGCGGATATGAGCGGCACGCCAAATAAAAATACTTACCGTCCGGTAACCTGACACTCTTGGGTTCTCTCGGTAGGAATCCTCACCCCGTGTGCCTACTGTCGGAATCACCCTTTCAGGTGATCGGCGCGGGGGTCATCGGCAGCGCCGGGAACAGGAGTGTGCACAGTGAGGTTCAACCTCATCGGGCCGTTCGAAATAGTCGCCGACGACGGCAGGACGTACGTACCGAGCACCCCGAAGGTCTGCCAGGCCCTGGCACTGCTGCTGACCCGGCCCAACGAGATCGTCACCGCGGACGCGCTCATCCAGGAACTGTGGGGCCAGAAGCCGCCCCGCAGTGCCCTGACCACGCTGCAGACGTACATCTACCACGCACGGCGGATGTTCGTGAGCGAGGAGCTCGCCCCCGCCGGCCGTATGCTCCTGGTCACGCGCGCCCCCGGGTACGTCGTCCAGGTCGACGACGACGAGGTCGACATCAAGGTCTTCGAGCGGCTCGTCGCCCGCGGTCACGCCGAGCTGCAGGACGGCGACCCCGAGACCGCCGTCGTGCACCTCAACCAGGCGCTCGGGCTGTGGCGCGGCCCGGTGCTCTCCAGCATCCCCTCCGGTGACCTGCTCGCCGGCTCCATCGCCCACCTCGACGAACTGCGCATCCGGGCCCTCGAATTACGGATCGAGGGCCAGGGCCGGCTGGGCCGGCAGCGCGAATCCATTCCCGAGCTGCGGCTGCTCGTGCACGCCTATCCGCTCAACGAGTGGTTCCACGGCCAGCTCATCTCCGCCCTGCACAGCGCCGGGCGGCGGGCCGAAGCCCTCAAGGCGTACCAGAACCTCTACCGCATCCTCGACGAGGAGCTCGGCCTGGAGCCCTCGCCCGAACTGCAGCGCCTGCAGCAGGACGTGCTCAACCCCGAGCCGGATTACCGTGCCATGACCGCGGGTTGATCACCCGAAGTGAGCTCCTCAGTAGCGTTCCGTACCGATAGCCGGAACGACGAGGAGCCCCCGCATGGCCGTGAACGGCGACCTTGCATCCGTCCTGGATGCGGTCAAGAGCATCGTCCCCACTCTCCGCAAGAACGGCCGGGAGGCCGAGGAACGCCGCTGGATCCCCGAGGAGAACATCACCCTCCTCGAGGAGGCCGGCGTCTTCCGCATGGCCGTGCCCCGGCGCTTCGGCGGGCTGGACCTGCCGCTGGCCGACCAGACCAAGGTCATAGCCGAGATCGCCCGCGGCTGCCCGTCCACCGGCTGGCTCACGATGGTGTGGGTGACCAGCGCCTGGGCCGCCACCCTCTACCCGGACAAGGCCCAGGAGGAGATCTTCGCGGGCGGCGACACCCGGGTCTCCATCGTCTTCGCCCCCACCGGCACCCTCACCCCGACCGACGGCGGCTACCTGCTCAACGGCACCTACCGCTTCAACTCCGGCTGCCGTGGCGCCCACTGGAACTTCACCGCCGCCGTCCTGGAGGAGGCCGACGGCTCGCACCGCGAGGTGATGGCCATCGTCCCGATGGACAAGATGACCATCGCCGACGACTGGCACGTCTCCTCCGGCGCCGGCACCGGCAGCTCCACCACCACCGCCGAGAACGTCTTCGTCCCCGCCCACCACGTCGTCGACTACGGCGAGGTCATGGTCTGCGCGACCGGCGACCGCTCCAACACCGGCGCCACCGGCCGCAACTACGGCCTGCTGGCCTTCATCCTCGCCGAGGTGACGGCGGTCTTCCTCGGCATCGCGCAGGGGGCGTACGAGCTGTTCCTGGAGCGTCTCCCCGGCCGCGGCATCACCTACACCAACTGGACCGACCAGAAGCAGCACCCGCTCACCCAGATCCAGGTCGCCACCGCCCGCAACAAGATCGACGCCGCCGAGGCGCTGTCGGAGCGCTGGCTGGAGGTGCTGCAGCGGCGCGCGGACGCCGGTGAGCAGCCCACGGACGAGGAGAAGGCGATCGTCCGCGGCCAGACCGCGTTCGCCACGCAGCTCGCCAAGGAGGCCGTGGACATCCTCTTCGAGGCCAGCGGCGGCTCGGTCATCCAGCGCAGCGTCGACCTGCAGCGCTTCCACCGCGACATCCAGGGCTTCGCCCTGCACGCCCTCGTGCAGCAGGCCGCCAACCTGGAGGTGCAGGGCCGCATCCTGCTCGGCATGGACCCGGACACCGACTTCCTGTAGGCCGCGATCCGCACGGGTCACGGGCTCGTACGGGTCACGGGCTCGCACGGCCCAAGGGGCCGCACGGACCACGGGTGAGGGCCCGGACCGCCTGGGTGGCGGTCCGGGCCCTCGGCCGTCGGCAGGCGTCGGGTCAGCGGACGGTGCCGTCCCAGCGCCAGTTCGTACGCCGCGGCAGGCCGGGCAGGGCGATGCGGCCGGTGCACCACAGCAGGGTCTGCGCCGGCGCGTGGCCGGTGGGGGCGTCCCGGAAGAGGCGCTCGACCACGGGCGCGCACAGCTCGTCCGACGGCGTCCAGTCGATGCCGTGCGCCAGGGCGAGGTCACGGCCGTGCACCACCAGCTCCAGGACACCCATCGCGGCGAAACCGGGGCCGTCGGAGTGGCCGTAGGGGTGCCAGGCGCGCACCTCCGGCTTCGCGTCGCGCACGGTGGTCGCCAGGAGGGTGCCGGCGATGCGGATGCCTTCGAGGGCCGCCGGGATCGGGGCCTGGGAGTCGATGGAGGAGAACAGGGTGATGTAGCGGTCCTGCGGCTGGGCGATCAGCAGGCCGGCGTAGCCGACGACGCCCAGCGCGATGTGCGAGAGGGTCTCGCGACAGCTCCACTCCAGCTCCCCGGCACGTCCGTCCCAGTTCCGGTCGGCGGCCTTCTCCAGCACGCTGGTGACGTCGGTGGCGGCGGTGGTCACGAGGTCGGGCCAAGAAATCGTCATGCGACGGATGGTGCCACACGGAATTAACACCTCCGCCCAATCCCCGCACATCACACGGCTTTTCGGCCGCACTACGCACCGCGGGGTAAGCGACCGGCAATCGAGCGGGAATCACGCGGTAATCGGGCGGTAATCGGCGGCCCGTTACCGGCGCATGACCTCCAACTGTCCGTACGTGCACCGGCCATCAGTATGGTTGCCCGGGCAACCCGACGACGAGGAGCCGGAATTGGCCGCCAACGACAGGCTCGCGTCCGTATTGGACGCGGTGAAAAGCATCGTCCCCATTCTCCGCAAGAATGGCCTCGAGGCCGAGGACCGGCGCTGGATCCCTGACGAGAACATCGAGCTTCTCGAAAAGGCCGGCGTCTTCCGCATGGCCGTGCCCGAGCGTTTCGGCGGCCTCGACCTGTCGCTCGCCGAGCAGGCCAAGGTCATATCCGAGATCGCCCGCGGCTGCCCGTCCACCGGCTGGGTGACCATGGTGTGGTCCTCCAGCGTCTGGACGGCCACCCTCTACCCGGACAAGGCCCAGGAAGAGATCTTCGCGGACGGCACCGTCCGCATCTCCAGCGCCTTCGCCCCCACCGGCACCGTGGTGCCCACCGAGGGCGGCTACATCCTCAACGGCTCCTGGAAGTTCAACTCCGGCTGCCAGGGCGCCCACTGGAACTTCACCGCCGCGATGATCGAGCACCCCGACGGCTCGCACGGCGAGGTCATGGTCGTCGTCCCGATGAGCGACCTGAGCATCACGGACGACTGGTACGTCTCGGCCGGCACCGCCACCGGCAGCGCCACGACCACCGCCAAGGACGTCTTCGTCCCCGCGCACCACGTGGTCACCTTCGAGGAGGTCATGGTCAGCGCGACCGGCGACCGCTCCAACACCGGCGCCACCGGCCGCAACTACGGCCTGCTCAGCATGGTGATGGCCGAGTGCGCCGCCGTCTTCCTCGGCATCGCGCAGGGCGCGTACGAGCTGTTCCTGGAGCGCCTCCCCGGCCGCGGCATCACCTACACCAACTGGACCGACCAGAAGCAGCACCCGCTCACGCAGATCCAGGTCGCCACCGCCCGCAACAAGATCGACGCCGCCGAGGCGCTCTCGCAGCGCTGGCTCGACGTCCTGCAGGCCCGTGCCGACGCCGGCGAGCAGCCCACCGACGAGGAGAAGGCCATCGTCCGCGGCCAGACGGGCTTCGCGGCCCAGCTGGCCAAGGAGGCCGTCGAGATCCTCTACAACGCCAGCGGCGGCTCGGTCATCCAGCGCAGCGTCGACCTGCAGCGCTTCCACCGCGACATCCAGGGCTTCGCCCTGCACGCGCTGGCCGCGCCCAACGTGAACCTCGAACTCCAGGGTCGCGTCCTGCTCGGCCTGGAGCCGGACACCGAGTTCCTGTAGGCCGCCACGACCCCGCGACCGGGAATTTCCCGATCGCTTACATGCCGGTAAGTACCCACTTCAAAGTGGGTACTTGTGGCACCCGAATGACGTCCGTCAACCTACGAGTAGTGAGCGCCGGTCGCAGCGATCGCCCGGGCCTGATCCGCACCCCAGGCGCCCTATCCGTAGCGAAATCATGTGCACTGGAGGATTCTCATGGGCGACAACCGCGCCCCGGTGACCGTCATCGGCCTCGGCCTGATGGGGCAGGCGCTTGCCGCCGCGTTCCTCAAGGCGGGTCACCCCACCACCGTCTGGAACCGCTCGGCCGACAAGGCCGCCAAGCTCGTCTCGGAGGGCGCCGTCCTCGCCGCCACCCCGGCCGAGGCCGTCGCCGCGAGCGACCTGCTCGTCGTGTGCGTCTCCACCTACGACGTCATGGACAACGTCCTGGACGGCCTCGACGAGGCCCTCAAGGGCAAGGTCCTGGTCAACCTGACCTCCGGCTCCTCGGACCAGGCCCGCTCCGCCGCCGACCGCTTCGGCAAGCTGGGCGTGAAGTACCTCGACGGTGTCATCATGATCACCCCGCCCGGCATCGGCGCCGAGACCTCGGTGCTCTTCTACGCCGGTGACGAGGAGGTCTTCACGGCCCACGAGCCCACCCTGAAGCTCCTCGGCGGCGGCACCACCTACCTCGGTGCCGACTACGGCATGCCGGCCCTGTACGACGTGTCGCTGCTCGGCCTGATGTGGGGCACCTTCAACGCCTTCCTCCACGGCGTGGCCGTCGTCGGCACCGCCGACGTCTCCGCCAAGACGTACCTGCCGTGGGCCCACATGTGGCTCGACGCCATCAAGATGTTCACCACCGACTACGCCAACCAGATCGACGCGGGCGACGGCGAGTTCCCCGCCAACGACGCCACCCTCGAGACCCACCTCGAAGCCCTCAAGCACCTCGTCCACGAGAGCGAGGCGCTGGGCGTGGACGTCGAGCTGCCGAAGTACTCGCAGAACCTGATGGAGAAGATCATCTCCCAGGGCCACGCGAAGAACAGCTACGCCGCGATGATCAAGGCGTTCCAGAAGCCCTCCGCGTAACCTCCCGGCTTCCCCTCCCCCGGGGCCGGTCCGCGCAACCCCCGTCGCGGACCGGCCCCGCCGTGTTGTCCCTCCGGGGTGGGGCCCGCCCCACCCCGGGCCGGGGGGCCGTCGGAGTGCCCGGGCACGGCCGCGCCTGATCGTCTGGGGCCGACGGCAATCGCGCGAACAGGGGCGGACGGGTGAAGGCACGGATCGGATACGTCGCATGGATCGTGGGCGTGGCACAGTTCTTCGCGTTCCACGGAATCGTCCAAGCGGCCTGGGCGGAGCCGTACAGCTGGGCCCGCAACAACATCAGCGACCTGGGCAACGCCCACTGCGCCCTCCAACCGGACCCCACGCCGCGCTACATCTGCTCGCCCGAACACGCCCTCATGAACACCTCGTTCATCACCCTCGGCGCCCTCGTCGCCGCCGGCGCCCTCCTCACCGGCCCCCTGTGGCGCAAGAACGCCACCGCCCGCACCGCCCGCTGCCTGCTGGCCGCCGGCGGCGCCGGCTTCGTCCTGGCCGGCCTGGCCCCCGCCGACGTCAACGAGAACCAGCACGCCCTCGGCGCCCTCCTCGTCATGGGCGCGGGCAACATCGGCCTCCTCCTGGCCGGATCCGGCCTGTCCCACACCGTCCCGCCCCTCCTGCGCCGAACCACCGGCCTCCTGGGAGCCGCGGCGATCGCCGCCTTCGGCCTCTTCCTCTCCGAGCACTACCTCGGCCTCGGCATGGGAGGCATGGAACGCCTGGCGGCCTTCCCCCTCCTGCTGTGGACCCTCACCGCCGGCACAACCGGCCTGCTGCTGCGCCGCCACCGCCGAACGTGCCACTGAACGAAGAAGCCCGGCTCGGACGAGGTCCGAGCCGGGCTTGAAACGAGCCGCCTTCGGGATTCGAACCCGAGACCTACGCATTACGAGTGCGTTGCTCTGGCCAACTGAGCTAAGGCGGCAATCTGTGGAGCCGAGATCGGCACCAGCAGCGCGCCTAAGTCTACAGGGTCCCGGGGAGTGCTCCGAACACAGTGCTCAGGAGCAGCGGCGGGAGGCGGGGGGCGGGGTGGTGCCGAGGAGGTAGTCGTTGATCGCGCCGTCCACGCAGGAGCTGCCGCGGGTGTACGCCGTGTGGCCGTCGCCCTCGTACGTCAGCAGGCGGCCGGAGGAGAGCTGGCGGGCCAGGGAGCGGGCCCACGGGTAGGGGGTGGCCGGGTCGCGGGTGGTGCCCACGACGAGGATGGGCGCGGCTCCCCGGGCGGGGATGCGGTGGGGGCCGCCGGTGGGGCGCACGGGCCAGTAGGCGCAGCTCAGGGCCGACCAGGCGAAGCTCTCGCCGAGCACCGGGGAGGCCTTCTCGAAGGCCGGCAGGGCCCGGCGGACGTCCGCGGGGCCGGAGAAGGCGGACGGCAGGTCGAGGCAGTTCACGGCGGCGTTCGCGGGCATCAGGTTGGTGTAGTGCCCCTGCTCGTTGCGCTCGTAGTAGGCGTCGGAGAGCCGCAGCAGCAGGGCGCCGTCGCCGGACTCCGCGTCGTTCAGGGCCCGGCGCAGCAGCGGCCAGGACGCCTCGTCGTACATGGCGGAGATCACACCCGTGGTGGCCAGGCTCTCGGTCAGCGGCCGCGACCGGCCGGTGGCCAGCGGGTGCTGGTCGAGATGCTTGAAGAAGCCGCGCAGGCGGGCGCTGGCGACGTCGGCGCGGCCGCTGTCGAGCGGGCAGTCGTCGTGCCTGGCGCAGTCCTCGGCGAAGGACGACAGGGCCGTCTGGAAACCGGCCGTCTGGTCGCGGTTGACCTGTCGGGCGGACAGGCTCGGGTCCAGTGCGCCGTCGAGGACGAGGCGGCCCACCCGTGACGGGAAGAGCCCGGCGTAGGTGGCGCCGAGGAACGTGCCGTAGGAGGCGCCGACGTAGTGCAGCTTGTCGTCGCCCAGCGCCGCCCGGAAGACGTCCATGTCGCGGGCCGCCTCCACGGTGGAGACGTGGCGCAGCAGTTTGCCGGAGTGGGCGGCGCAGGCCTTGGAGAACTTCTTGTACGCCGCGACCAGCTCACGCACCTCCCCCTCGTCGTCGGGCGTCGCGTCGACCTGCGCGAAGTCGTCCATCTCCGGGTCGGACAGGCAGGTGACGGGCTGGCTGCCGGCCACGCCGCGCGGGTCCATGGCGACCAGGTCGTAGCGGGCCCGGACCGGCGCCGGATAGGCGGCGGCCGCGTACGCCTGCAGGAAGTCGATCGCCGAGCCGCCCGGGCCACCGGGGTTGAGCATCAGCGAACCCAGGCGCTTGGCGTCCCCGGCCGCCTTCTTGCGGGAGACGGCCAGCCTGACGTCGCCCGCGCCGGGCGAGGCGTAGTCGAGGGGAGCGCGCAGGGTGGCGCACTCGAAGCCGGAGCGCTTGCCGGGGCAGGCGTGCCAGCTCAGGCGCTGCCGGTAGTACGGGCGCAGGGCGCGCGGCACGCCGGTGGGCAGCGGGGCCAGCTCGGGCGCCCCGGCCTCGGCCACCCGCAGCGGTCTGGCGGGCAGGCCGTCCGCCTGCGCAGTGCCCGGCACGGCGGTGGTGATCAGCAGGGCCGCGGTCGCGGCGAGCGTGCCGTAGCTGCGGAACAGGCGGCTGGAGTCCATCGGCTGGTCCCCTCGCTGTGGGAGGCAGGCGGGCAAAAGGCATACGTAAGACCTACGTACGCATACGGAGCGTATCGGCACACTTACCCGACTTGGCCAGCCCCACGGCCCACTAGTCCTCATACGAGTGAGGAATCACCCAACCTGCGGTGTGCCCCGCCCGCCCCGGTGTTACTCCCCCCTCGCCCCCGGCGCGTCAGCCCGCGCGCAGCGCGACCGTCATCGCCTCCACCGCCAGCAGGGGCGCGACGTTTCGGTCGAGCGCCTCCCGGCACGCCGAGATCGCCTCGATGCGGCGCAGCGTCTGTTCCGGGCGCGACGCGCCGGCCACGCGCTCCAGGCTGTCGCGCACGTCGCCGTTGGCCAGCTCCACACTCGAACCCAGCTGCATCGCCAGCACGTCGCGGTAGAAGCCGGCCAGGTCCGTCAGCGCCAGGTCCAGACTGTCGCGCTGCGTACGCGTCGCCCGCCGCTTCTGGCGATCCTGCAGCTCCTTCATCGCCCCCGCCGTACCGCGCGGCAGCCGGCCACCGGTACCGGCCGCGGCACCGAGCGCCGCCCGCAGCTCCTCGGTCTCCTTGGCGTCGACCTCCTCCGCCACCTGCTTGGCGTCCTCGGCAGCCGCGTCGATCAGCTCCTGGGCGGCCTTCAGACAGCCCCCCACGTCCGCCACCCGCAACGGCACCCGCAGCACGGCCTCCCGGCGGGCGCGGGCCCGCTCGTCCGTCGCCAGCCGGCGCGCCCGGCCGATGTGCCCCTGCGTCGCCCGCGACACCCGCGCCGCCAGCTCCGGCTCCACCCCGTCCCGGCGCACCAGCACGTCCGCCACCGCGGCCGTCGGCGGTGTCCGCAGCGTCAACGACCGGCACCGCGAACGGATCGTCGGCAGCACGTCCTCCAGCGACGGCGCGCACAGCAGCCACACCGTCCGCGGAGCCGGCTCCTCCACCGCCTTGAGCAGCACGTTGCCGGCGCCCTCCGTCAGGCGGTCGGCGTCCTCCAGCACGATCACCTGCCAGCGGCCGCCCGCCGGCGACAGCTGAGCGCGCCGCACCAGGTCACGGGTTTCCTTGACGCCGATCGACAGCAGGTCCGTGCGAACGATCTCCACGTCGGCGTGCGTGCCGACGAGCGTGGTGTGGCAGCCCTCGCAGAAGCCGCACCCCACATCACCCGTGGGAGTGACGCACTGCAGCGCGGCGGCGAAGGCACGGGCGGCCGTGGCCCGGCCGGAACCCGGCGGGCCGGTGAACAACCAGGCATGCGTCATGCGGGAGGCGCCTTCGGGTGCACCGCCGGCCGCGACGAGGGCGCCCGCGTCGTGCGCGGCAGCGGCGAGCTGCTCGATCACCCGGTCCTGGCCGACCAGGTCCTCCCACACGCTCATGCGCCGCCGCCTCCCTCACCGTTTGACTCCACGCCCGCCGTCCCATTGTGGGCCACGGGACTGACAGCCGGGTCGGCCCTGCGGGCGGCTGAGCCCCGGCCCCGCCCTCTCCCCGTCTCCGAGCGGGGCTGCGCCCCCTCGCACCCCCGGGACCGGGCTTCGCCCGGTGACCTGGTCATGCAGCGCCCCGTAGGGGCGCAGGGAACTGCGCGATCGGCCACCGACGGCCCGCAGCCGACGCCGACGCTCATCTGCGGGCGCGTCGTGGCTTGTCGCGCAGTTCCCCGCGCCCCTACAGGGCGCCCTAGCGGCGCCGCTTGCCGTCGTCGCCGTCCCGGCGGCCGAGCAGCTCGTCCGCCAGCGTCGGCGCGTCCTCCGCCCACTCCGGGCGGCGGCGCCGCGGCTGCGGCGCCTCGTCCTCGACCCGCGGCAGCTCCCGCGTCGCGTCGACCTCGCCGGCATCGCCGGCATCGGCGGCGTCCTCCGACTCGCGCCGGAACAGCCACTCGGGCACCCGGTCCACCGGGTTCTCGGGCCGGCCCTGCGGCCCCACCGGCTTCGGCAGCACCGCCGTCTCCTCCGCATCGGAAGATGCGGCCGGCGGCTGCTCGACGCCCCACGTCACCCGCTGGTTCGGCGGGAGCACCGGCACCGGCGGCAGCAGCGCCGTCTCGTCGTCGGGGTTCGATCGCGGCGCCGGCGGCGGGGCCGGCGTCTCGACGGTCGGCGCGTCCGCGGAGGCGTTCTCCCGCCGCTTGCGCAGCGAGGGGGTCCCCACCACCGGGGCCCGCTCGGCAGCGTCCGCTTCCGCGGCCCGTGCCGCTGCCGCGGCCTCCGCCGCGACGCGTGCCCGCTCGGCGCGCAGGAGTGCCTCCTCGGCCTCCCGCTGCTTCTCGCGGCGGCGTTCCTCTGCCTCGGCGCGGGCGCGCGCCTCCTCCTCGGCGCGGCGGCGCAGGCGCTCCTGTTCCTCGGCGCGGGCGCGCTCCTCCGCCTCGCGGCGGCGGCGCTCCTCCTCCGCGGCCTTGGCGGCGGCTTCGGCGGCGGCGGCTGCGGCCGCTTCGGCGGCCTTGCGCGCCTCCTCGGCCTCGCGCCGCCTGCGTTCCTCCTCCTCGGCGCGCAGCTTGGCGAGCGCTTCCTGCCGCTCGCGTTCGAGGCGTTCCTGTTCGGCCTTGCGGGCGGCCTCCTCGGCCCGGCGCCGGGCCTCTTCCTCCGCCTTGCGGCGGGCTTCCTCCTCGGCGGCCTTGCGGGCGGCTTCCTCGGCGGCCTTGCGGGCGGCCTCTCGTTCGGCGATCTCGGCTTCGGACAGGGGCAGGACCTGGCCGAGCCGGTGGCGGACGACGGCCGTGATGGCGTCCGGTTCCTGGGCGGCGTCCACGACGAGGTAGCGCGCCGGGTCGGCGGCGGCCAGGGTGAGGAAGCCGGTGCGTACGCGCTGGTGGAACTCGGCGGGCTCGGACTCCAGCCGGTCCGGGGCCTCGGTGAAGCGTTCGCGCGCGGTCTCGGGCGAGACGTCGAGCAGCACGGTCAGGTGCGGGACGAGCCCGTCGGTGGCCCAGCGGGAGATGCGGGCGATCTCGGTGGGCGACAGGTCGCGTCCGGCGCCCTGGTAGGCGACGGAGGAGTCGATGTAGCGGTCGGTGATGACGACGGCGCCGCGGGCGAGGGCGGGCCGGACGACGGAGTCGACGTGTTCGGCGCGGTCGGCCGCGTACAGCAGGGCCTCGGCCCGGTCCGACAGGCCGGCGGAGGAGACGTCGAGGAGGATGGCGCGCAGGCGCTTGCCGATGGGCGTGGCGCCCGGCTCGCGGGTGACGACGACCTCGTGGCCCTTGCCCCGCAGCCATTCGGCGACCGCCTGGACCTGCGTGGACTTCCCGGCGCCGTCGCCGCCCTCGAAGGCGATGAAGAAGCCGGTCGGGGAGGTGCCCTCGCGGGCGTCGCCGCCGCGCACGACGTCCATCAGGTCGCGGTGGAAGGGCACGCCGTGCCGGTCGTCGGTGCGGCCGAGGACGATCGCGCCGACGGGCAGCAGCAGTGCGCCGACGAGCATGAGCGTGAAGGCGGCGCCGCCGTGGGCGAAGACGAAGCTGCCGGACTGCACCCGGTGCGGGCCGATGGCCGCGGCGAGGACGGGGGCGGCGACGGCGCCCAGCGCCACGGTGACGCGGACGACCGCGTGCAGGTGGTCGGTGGTGCGGCCCCGGCGCTCCTCCTCGGTCTCCTGGTCGAGCAGGGTGTGCCCGGTGTTGGCGGCGACGCCGGCGGCCACGCCGGCCAGCGCGACGAGCAGCAGCACCGTCGTGGTGTCGGGCACCAGGCCGGCGGCGAGCAGGGCGGCGCCGGTCAGGGCGAGTGCCAGGGCGAGCAGGCGGCGGCGGGAGAAGCCGGGGAGCACCTTGCGGGCGCCGCGGATGCCGATGACGGGTCCGCCGGCGAGGGCGAGGACGAGCAGCCCGAAGGCGACGGGTCCGCCGCCCAGGTCGACGGCCTGCAGGACGGCGACGGCGACGGCCGCGGCGACCGCGCCGGCGATGGCGGCGCAGGCCAGGACGAGGACGGGGACGGCCCCGGTGCGGCCGCGGTCGGCGGCGCCGTGGACGTCCTTGGGGCGGCGCAGGCCCTCCAGCGGGGAGCGCGCGTGCGGCGGCTTCGCGCCCTGGGGCGGCCGGGGCGGCTGCGGCAGCTCGAAGCGGTGCAGGATCGCCGCGGAGACGGCGAACAGCGCGGCGGCGAGGTAGGAGCCCAGGGCCGCCTGGTGCGTGTGGAACCAGCCGATGCCGGCGCCCAGCAGGTTGCCGACCAGCGTGACGGCCACGAACGCGGCGGCCGCGACGGGCAGGGCGACGTACGCCGTGCGCAGGGACAGGCGCCGCAGCGCGTCCTCGTGGTCCGGCAGCGGCCGGACCGCGGCGCCCTCCGGCGGCGGAGCCGGCAGCAGGGCGGGGACGACGCCGTCCTTGGCGACCGTCCACACGCGCTCGGCGGCGCCGGTGACGAAGGCGGTGACCAGCAGCCAGACCAGGGCCCTGCTGCCCGTCCAGTCGATCCAGGTGGGTGCGACGGCGAGCAGCGCCAGCCGTACGCCGTCCGCGCCGATCATCGTCCAGCGGCGGTCGAGCCGGCCGGCCGGGGCGAGGAGCGAGGACAGCGGGCCCAGCAGGACCGCACCGGCGAGCAGGGTGGCGAGCAGGCGTACGCCGATGACCGCGGCGACCGCGAGGGCCGCGCCGCGGTATCCCCCGCCGAAGGACCCGGCCACGACCGCCGCCTGCAGTGCCAGCAGCAGCAGGACGAGGACGGCGAGGCTGTCCCCGACACCGCCGGTGAACTGGGCGTTCCACAACCGTCGCAACGGACGGAAGCGCAGCAGGGCGCGGACGGCACGCTCGCGGGAGTCCGCGGCCAGTGCTCCGGAGGTGGGGCTCTCCACTGGTGGCTGCTCGGCTCGCGTCATCCTGCCAGCCTATCCGGAACGCCCGGATAGTGACTGTCAATACGAACGCACAAGCGAACACACGGACGGGTGGATGTTCCGGAGCGAATGCGACAAAGGGGCGGTGGATCGGAACCCGGTCCACCGCCCCGTTGCCGGATGCAGCGCGTCAGTCGGCGGCGTTCGCGGCGGCCGTCTTCTTGGCGGTCGCCTTCTTGGCCGTCGTCTTCTTCGCGGCGGTCGTCTTCTTCGCCGCCGTCTTCTTCGCGGTCGCCGTCTTCGCGGTCGTGGTCTTCTTGGCGGCGGTCTTCTTGGCGGCGGTCTTCTTCGCCGGCGCCTTCTTGGCCGTCTTCTTGGCCGGACCCTTCGCCCGCTTCTCCGCCAGCAGCTCGTAGCCGCGCTCCGGCGTGATCGTCTCGACGTCGTCGTCACGGCGCAGCGTCGCGTTGGTCTCGCCGTCGGTGACGTACGGGCCGAAGCGGCCGTCCTTGACCACGACCGGGCGCTCGCTGACGGGGTCGGTGCCGAGCTCCTTCAGCGGCGGCTTGGCCGCGGCCCGCCCGCGCTGCTTGGGCTGCGCGTAGATGGCGAGGGCCTGCTCCAGGGTGATGGAGAAGATCTGGTCCTCGGTCTCCAGGGAGCGCGAGTCCGTGCCCTTCTTCAGGTACGGACCGTAGCGGCCGTTCTGCGCGGTGATCTCGACGCCTTCGGCGTCCTTGCCCACGACGCGCGGCAGCGACATCAGCTTGAGCGCGTCCTCAAGGGTCACCGTGTCGACGGTCATCGACTTGAAGAGCGAGGCCGTGCGCGGCTTGACCGCGTTCTTGCCCGTCTTCGGGGTGCCCTCGGGGAGGATCTCCGTGACGTACGGGCCGTAGCGGCCGTCCTTGGCGACGATCTGGTGGCCGGTGGCGGGGTCGGTGCCCAGCTCGTAGTCGCCGGTCGGGCGGGCCAGCAGCTCCTCGGCGTACTCCACCGTCAGCTCGTCCGGCGCCAGGTCGCCCGGGACGTCGGCGCGCTGGTGGCCCTCGGCGTCCTTCTCGCCGCGCTCGACGTACGGCCCGTAGCGGCCGACGCGCAGCACGATGTCGTTGCCGACGGGGAAGGAGGAC
Source organism: Streptomyces luteosporeus (assembly GCF_039532865.1). Taxonomy (NCBI): domain Bacteria; kingdom Bacillati; phylum Actinomycetota; class Actinomycetes; order Kitasatosporales; family Streptomycetaceae; genus Streptomyces; species Streptomyces luteosporeus. Next base: position 402,504 of record NZ_BAAASL010000002.1, on the reverse strand, counting down.
ACCTCACGGGCGTCGATCGCGCCCAGGTCGGTGACGAGCTCCTTCAGGCCGCCCAGGTGGTCGCCGTCGCCGTTGCCGGCGTCGGCGGCGCCGCCCGCGACGCCTTCCGCGCCCTCACCGAAGTAGAACCGGCGCAGCCACGGCACGGCCTGCGCCTCGCCGCGGGCGATGCGGTCGAGGTCCTCCTCCATGGAGGCGGTGAAGTCGTAGTCCACCAGCCGGCCGAAGTGCTTCTCCAGCAGGTTGACGACGGCGAAGCTCAGGAAGGACGGCACGAGGGCCGTGCCCTTCTTGAAGACGTAGCCGCGGTCGAGGATCGTGCCGATGATCGACGCGTACGTCGACGGGCGGCCGATCTCCCGCTCCTCCAGCTCCTTGACCAGCGAGGCCTCGGTGTAGCGGGCGGGGGGCTTGGTGGCGTGGCCGTCGGCGGTGATCTCCTCGGCCGTCAGCGCGTCGCCCTCGGTGACCGTCGGCAGCCGGCGCTCGCGGTCGTCGAGCTCGGCGTTCGGGTCGTCGGCGCCCTCGACGTAGGCCTTCATGAAGCCGTGGAAGGTGATCGTCTTGCCGGACGCGCTGAACTCGGCGTCCCGGCCGTCGGCCGCCCGGCCGCCGATCTTCACGGTGACGGAGTTGCCGGTCGCGTCCTTCATCTGGGAGGCGACGGTCCGCTTCCAGATCAGCTCGTAGAGCCGGAACTGGTCGCCGGTCAGACCGGTCTCGGCGGGCGTGCGGAAACGATCACCCGAAGGACGGATCGCCTCGTGCGCCTCCTGGGCGTTCTTGACCTTCCCGGCGTACGTGCGCGGCTTCTCCGGCAGGTAGTCGGCGCCGTACAGCTGCGTCACCTGCGCCCGGGCGGCGGTGATCGCCGTGTCCGACAGCGTGGTGGAGTCCGTACGCATATAGGTGATGAAGCCGTTCTCGTACAGCTTCTGCGCCACCTGCATGGTCGCCTTCGCACCGAAGCCCAGCTTGCGCGAGGCCTCCTGCTGCAGCGTCGTCGTGCGGAAGGGGGCGTACGGGGAGCGGCGGTACGGCTTGGACTCCACCGAGCGCACCGCGAAGGACGTGTCGGCCAGGGCCGCGGCCAGCGCGCGGGCGTTCGCCTCGTCCAGGTGCAGCACCTGGGCACTGTCCTTGAGCTGCCCGTTCGCACCGAAGTCACGCCCCTGGGCGACCCGCTTGCCGTCGACGGCGGCCAGGCGTGCGGTGATGCTCGCCGGCTCGGCGGCGTCGCCGGTGCGGCCGGTGCCGAAGGTGCCGGTCAGGTCCCAGTACTCGGCGGAGCGGAACGCGATGCGCTCGCGCTCCCGCTCGACGACGAGACGGGTCGCGACCGACTGCACGCGGCCCGCCGACAGCCGCGGCATGACCTTCTTCCACAGCACCGGCGAGACCTCGTAGCCGTAGAGGCGGTCGAGGATGCGGCGGGTCTCCTGCGCGTCGACGAGCTTCTTGTTCAGCTCGCGCGGGTTGGCCACGGCGGCCTGGATCGCGTCCTTGGTGATCTCGTGGAAGACCATCCGGCGGACCGGGACCTTGGGCTTGAGCACCTCCTGCAGGTGCCAGGCGATGGCCTCGCCCTCGCGGTCCTCATCGGTGGCGAGGAAGAGCTCGTCGGACTCGGCCAGCAGCCCCTTGAGCTTCTTGACCTGGTCCTTCTTGTCGGCGTTGACGACGTAGATGGGCTGGAAGTCCTTCTCGACGTTCACGCCGAGGCGCGCCCAGGGCTCGCCCTTGTACTTCGCCGGGACCTCGGCGGCCCCGTTCGGCAGGTCACGGATGTGCCCGACGCTCGCCTCGACGACGTATCCGGGGCCGAGGTAGCCCTTGATCGTCTTCGCCTTGGCAGGCGACTCGACGATGACGAGTCGGCGGCCGCCCTGTGCGGTCTCGCTGGTCGGGGACAACTTCGCTCTTCTTCCGGTCGACACTCGGTGTGGGCGTTTCGGTGTGGGCGTTGCGTGACGCTGCGGAGTGTGACGGTACATCCCGCCCCCGTGTCAAACGGAAAAAGCCCGCAACGCCACTCGAACGGTAACCCGACAAGCGTCCTGTCTGCCGCCCGGACCGTCACACCACGGGCCCGGAGGCCCCGCGGTCACATTCGGGCCGGGGTGCCGGGCCCGTCAAGACGGGCGACGGGGGGACGCCCCTTCGACGCCCCTCGTCAAACATGACGCGAACCCGCCCCCTCTTTCTTCCCCTCTCGCGCGTCGTCCGGCCCCGTTCCCCCGTCCCACCTGCGGCGATCCGGAAGGCGATCAGGAAGGCGGTCAGGAGTCGGCCGGTGCCAGGAAGCCCTGTTCGACGAGCATCCGGATGGCCTCCGGCGTACGGTCCCGCAGCAGGACCGGGTCCTCGTCCACCAGCTGGGCGATGGCGTCCAGGATCCGGCCGGCGGGCAGTGTGCCGTCGCACACGCCGGCGAAACCGGCACCGACCGTGTCCACCTTGGTGGCGCGGCGCATCCCGCGGTTCTGCCGCAGGACGACGTGCTCGGGGTCCTCCGCGCCCGGCAGGCCCACCTGCTCCTGGACGACCTCGTCGGCCAGCCGGAAGCGGGTGGCCAGCAGCGCCGCGTCGTCGTTCGTGCGCAGGAAGTCCTGGCGCGCGAAGTGGGCGCGCACCGTCTCCCCCAGCGGCTGCTCGACCGGGTGCGGCCATTCCTCCGCGATCACGGACGGGCGCTGCGCGCCGGTACGGCGCAACGTGATCCAGCCAAATCCGACGCCCTTGGTCCGCCGCGCCTCGAACTCCGCCAGCCACGCGTCGTAGCGGGCGGCGTACTCCTGCGGGGACGTACGGTGGTCGCCCGCGTCGCGCAGCCACAGCTCCGCGTACTGGGCGACGTCCTGGACCTCGCGCTGCACGATCCACGCGTCGCAGCCGCGCGGCACCCAGGAGGACAGGCGCTCGCGCCAGTCCTCGCCCTCGACGTGCTGCCAGTTCGCCAGCAGCTGGCAGTAGCCGCCCTCGTTCAGCCGGCCGGCCGCCTGCTCCACCAGCGTCCGGCACAGGTCGTCGCCGCCCATGCCGCCGTCGCGGTACGTCAGGCGGGCACCCGGGGAGATCACGAACGGCGGGTTGGAGACGATCAGGTCGAAGGTCTCGCCCGCGACCGGCTCGAAGAGCGAGCCCTGCCGCAGATCGGGCTCCGGCGCGCCGGAGAGTGCGAGCGTGAGCCGCGCGAAGTGCAGCGCGCGCGGGTTCAGGTCGGTGGCCGTGACCCGCTCGGCGTGCTGGGCCGCGTGCAGCGCCTGGATGCCGGAACCCGTCCCCAGGTCCAGGGCGCGCCCGACGGGCGTACGGACGGTGATCCCCGCCAGCGTCGTGGACGCGCCGCCCACGCCGAGGACGAGCTCGGACCGCGGCACCCCCGCCGGGCCCCCGCTGTCGCCGCCGATGCCGCCGGCCCCGCCGACCGCGCAGCCGAGGTCGGAGACGATCCACCAGTCCTGGCCCTCCGGGCCACTGTAGGGGCGCACGTCGACGCCGGCGCGCACCTGTTCCGCGTCCGCGGGGTCGGGCAGCAGCCAGCCGTCGGCCAGGCAGTCCTCCAGCGGCAGCGCGGCGGCCGCGCGGACCCGGCCGACGGACTGCTGCAGCAGGAACAGCCGCACGAGCGTCTCGAGCGGCCCGTCGCCGCGCGTGGCGCGCAGGGCGGGCACGGTCTCGCTGCGGGCGAGCGCAGCGTAGGCGGGGGCGCCCAGCAGCTCCAGGAGGCCGTCGGCGGTGAAGGCCGCCCGGAGCAGGGCGTCGCGCAGCCGAGCGGTGCGCGCAGGATCGGCAGTGGGCAGGTGCGTCGTACTCACCGGACCATTGTCATGGTGGGCGAAGCCCCGGCGCGCTGCCCCCGCCGGTGCTCCGCAGCGGACAGCGCCGGTTACGCCTTCTGTCCCGGCGTCGTGCTCGCCGCAGGCACCTTGCACCCCGGCTGCTTGGTCATGGCCTTGCCGACGTCACCGGACTGCAGCTTCTTGAGGGCATCGTTGCTCTGGCTGCTGAGCTTGAGCATGTCGGCGGCGATGCCCTTGAGGCCGTCGCCGAACTTGTTCTTGTCGCCGGTGTCCATCGCATCGACGCGCTTCTTGAGGTTCGCGTAGGCGACCGAGAGGTCGTTGAGCGCCTTGACGGCGTTCTTCTGGTTGGTCTCGCCGTCCTTGACCGGCGGCGCACCGGCGCGGTCGACGGAGGCGGCGAGCGCCTTGTAGGCGTCGACGTTGGTCTGGAAGGCGGTGGAATCCGTCTGCTGGACCTTCTTGGAGTCCACCTCGCTCTGCATCGCGGCGATGGAGGCGTTGGCTTCGGTGATCTTCTTCACCTGCGGCTGCATCTGGTCGCAGGCCTTCTTCGCCCAGTCGTCCAGCTTCTTGCCGTTGTCGTCACCGCCGCCGCAGCCCGTCAGCGCCAGGACAAGTGCCGCCCCGCCGGACAGTGCAGCCACAAGCTTCTTGTTCACCGGATTGGTCCCTTCAATGGCTCTCGGCCCCGGAACTTACACGTCCAGGCGGCGGGGGCCGGGAGCCGAGCACACCGTATGCCCGTATTTCATGCCTTTTGCACCCTGCTGGGCGTGGCATTCACCGCACCCGCACGACGATGCGGCCCGGGCACACGGCGTGCTCCCCGGACCCGGCGCCGGAAACGGCGTCGGGTCCGGGCCGGGGTTCAGGTCCGGGTCCGGGTCCGTCAGGACACCACCGCCGGGTCGACCGGCTCGGCCGAGCGCGCGGTGTCGCCGTCGTCCACGGCGACACCGCGCCGCTTGGAGAGGTAGACCGCCACCACGATGACGGCAACGGCCAGCAGCGCAACGGTGATTCGCAGTCCCTTGTTGGCGTCGGCCCCGTAGGAGAACTTCACGACGGCGGGCGCGATGAGCAGCGCCACCAGGTTCATCACCTTCAGCAGCGGGTTGATGGCCGGGCCCGCGGTGTCCTTGAACGGGTCGCCCACCGTGTCGCCGATGACCGTCGCCGCGTGCGCCTCGCTGCCCTTGCCGCCGTGGTGGCCGTCCTCGACCAGCTTCTTGGCGTTGTCCCACGCGCCACCGGAGTTGGCGAGGAAGACCGCCATCAGCGTGCCCGTACCGATGGCCCCGGCGAGGTACGCGCCGAGCGCGCCGACGCCCAGCGAGAAGCCGACCGCGATCGGCGCCATGACCGCCAGCAGCCCGGGAGTGGCCAGCTCGCGCAGGGCGTCCTTGGTGCAGATGTCCACCACGCGCCCGTACTCCGGCTTCTCGCTGAAGTCCATGATCCCGGGGTGCTCGCGGAACTGCCGGCGCACCTCGTAGACCACCGCACCGGCCGACCGCGACACCGCGTTGATCGCCAGACCGGAGAAGAGGAAGACGACGGCCGCGCCGAGCACGAGGCCCACGAGGTTGTTGGGCTGGGAGATGTCCAGGCGCAGGCCCATCTCGTCCGCCTTAGCGCCGACGTCCGACACCGCCGTCTTGATCGCGTCGGTGTACGAGCCGAAGAGCGCGGCGGCCGCGAGCACGGCCGTGGCGATGGCGATGCCCTTGGTGATGGCCTTGGTCGTGTTGCCCACCGCGTCGAGGTCGGTGAGCACCCGGGCGCCGGCGCCCTCGACGTCGCCGGACATCTCGGCGATGCCCTGGGCGTTGTCGGAGACCGGGCCGAAGGTGTCCATCGCGACGATGACGCCGACGGTCGTCAGCAGGCCCGTGCCGGCCAGGGCCACGGCGAACAGCGCCAGCATGATCGACGTACCGCCGAGCAGGAACGCCCCGTACACGCTCAGCGCGATCAGCACCGCCGAGTACACCGCCGACTCCAGCCCCACCGAGATGCCCGACAGCACCACGGTCGCCGGACCGGTCAGGGACGACTTGCCGACGTCCCGCACGGGCCGCCGGCCGGGCTCGGTGAAGTAGCCGGTGAGCTGCTGGATGAGCGCCGCGAGGACGATGCCGATCGCGACCGCGACAAGCGCGAGCACGCGCGGATCGCCGTCGTGGTCGCGGACGACGGCGTCGGTGACGCCGGCCAAGTCGGCGTAGCTGGAGGGCAGGTAGGCGAAGACCGCGATCGCCACGAGGACGAGCGAGATGACCGCCGAGACGAAGAACCCGCGGTTGATCGCGGTCATGCCGCTGCGGTCCTTGCGGCGCGGGGCGACGGCGAAGACGCCGATCATCGCCGTGACCACGCCGATGGCGGGGACGAGGAGGGGGAAGGCCAGGCCCGCGTCGCCGAAGGTCGCCTTGCCGAGGATGAGCGCGGCCACGAGGGTCACGGCGTAGGACTCGAAGAGGTCGGCCGCCATGCCCGCGCAGTCGCCGACGTTGTCGCCCACGTTGTCGGCGATGGTGGCGGCGTTGCGCGGGTCGTCCTCCGGGATGCCCTGCTCCACCTTGCCGACCAGGTCGGCCCCCACGTCCGCGGCCTTGGTGAAGATGCCGCCGCCGACCCGCATGAACATCGCCAGCAGCGCCGCCCCGAAGCCGAAGCCCTCCAGGACCTTGGGCGCGTCGGCCGTGTAGACGAGGACGACGCAACAGGCGCCCAGCAGACCCAGGCCGACGGTGAACATCCCGACGACACCACCCGTACGGAACGCGATCCTCATGGCGTGGTGGGAGACGGCCGTCAGATCCCGCTCGGGCTCGCCCGCGGCCTCGGCCGCGCTACCGGCCTTGCTGCCGGCGCTCGCCTCACGCGCCGCTGCCGCCACCCGCACATTGCTGCGCACCGCGAGCCACATGCCGATATAGCCGGTGGCGGCGGAGAACAACGCACCGATGAGGAAGAACAGCGAACGACCCATACGCTGCGACCAGTTGTCGGCCGGCAACAGCATGAGCAGAAAGAACACGAACACGGCGAAGACGCCGAGGGTGCGCAACTGCCGGGCGAGATAGGCGTTCGCGCCTTCCTGCACCGCCGCGGCGATTCTCTTCATGCTGTCGGTGCCCTCACCGGCCGAAAGCACCTGTCGCAGCAGCACCACGGCCACGACGAGCGCCGCGATCGCCACCGCGGCGATCACCATGACCAGGGTGCGGTTGCCGTCGGTCAGCTCGACCGCCAGATTCCGGGTGTGGTCCACCTGTTGAGGGGTAAGAGGCCCCGCCATTCGTCCTCCCTGACGTTTGGCACATGGGCGCACGTAACCGGCCCGCGGCCGTGGAGCAGGGCCGCAGGACAGCCGCTGCGCTCAGGCGTCCTGAGCTCAAGATGGACGGATTGTAGGGAGCATGGCGAGATCAAAACAGAGCGCGGGAAACGGAATGAGTCTGCCGCGGTGAAGATCAGGAAAAGGAGGCGGAGGGGGAAGCGGAGGGAAATCCACAAACCGTGAAGATCGACGGTGGATCGGCGGTGAACCGGTGGTGGCCCGGTTCGCCGGATCCGCATTCCGGACCATTGCAGGGGCCCGGAGGTGAAGATCGGAAATGCGGCGTCGTTAACGCCGTTAGCGGGCGGCGACCTCGCCGGAGACGGCGAATACGGCCCGGACCGGGCCCCGCGCTACAGCAGAAAGCGGCCGGAACGCTACGGCTGAACGCCGCACGGTAGGGCGAGGGGGGCGGACAGGTTCCCCGTCGGCCCCGCCGCCGGCGGGGCCGACGGGGCCGACGCGCCGGCTACGCCGGAACCGGCGGCGTCGTGGTCGGCCAGCTCATGCGGATCAGCCCGCCAGACTCGCCCGCCGTCACCTCGACGTCGTCGACCAGCCCGCTGATCACGGCCAGGCCCATGTCGTCCTCGCTCTCGGCGTCCTCGCCGGCGACCGTGGCGCCGGAGGGCCCGCCGGGCGGCGCGGAAACGGAAGACGAAGCGGAGGCCGCCGAGGACGCCGCGGCGGGCTGCCGGCCGGCGCCCGCGGTCGATACGACAGCGGTGGGATGAGGCGCCTCGTCGGCCACCTCGATGGAGAACTTCTTCTCGTCCTCGGTGAGGACGACCTTCACGGGGCTGGAGAGCCCGTGACCGGTGTGCAGGCTCACCGCGCGCGAGCAGGCCTCGCCCACGGCCAGCCGGACCTCGTCCAGCACGGCCTCGTCGACCCCCGCCCGGCGCGCCACCGCGGCCGCCACGAGCCGGGCCGTGCGGACGTGCTCGGGAAGGGCGCTGAAGAGCAGTTCGACGGTGGCCATGCCATCCCCCTCGGTGGTACGTGCCCTCGTTCCCTCTGCCGGAACAGGGCGGGCTCGCGGAGGGGCCGGAGCCTCGTGGCCACGCCCCCGGCGCGACTATACGGCGGTGCCCGGGGCGGGCGGACGGCCCTCCCGGCCGGCCGGGGCCGTACCGCCGCCCGGACGTCAGTCGGTCGCCTGAACCGCTTCCTCGACCGACGTGTGGATCGGGAACACCTTGGTCAGACCGGTGATCCGGAAAATCTTCAGGATGCGCTCCTGGTTGCAGACCAGCCGCAGCGAGCCCTCGTGGGCCCGTACGCGCTTGAGCCCGCCGACCAGGACGCCGAGCCCGGTGGAGTCGAGGAAGTCGACGCCCTCCATGTCCACGACGAGGTGGTAGTTGCCGTCGTTGACAAGCTCGACCAGCTGCTCACGCAGCTTGGGCGCGGTGTACACATCAATCTCGCCACCGACCCGGACAACCGTGCGGTTGTCTACGGTCTCGGTCGACAGGGACAGGTCCACGGATCCTCCAGCACCTTGCATCGAGCGGTCGCCCCCCATGGATCGGCAGCCGCGATGGCATTCAATCACTTACCGGCAGGCGCGCACGACGCCTTGACGCCATTGTCCGTCAAGCCAGTGACACACTCGATGTCGATGGCCAACGATCAACTCCCGCCGGAGGCGGGCGTGCACCCCTCTCCCCGAACGATCCTGGACCGGCTCGCCACGGGGCCGGGCAGGGCTGCACGCATCACTCATACGGAGCACTTGCCCCCTCGTCCCGGACGTCATGCTCCCTGGCCCGAGAAGATCCGGCCGGAAGTGATCGAGGCCATCCGCACCACCGGCATCGAGCGCCCCTGGGCGCACCAGGCGCTCACCGCGGAGCACGCCCTGCGCGGCGAGTCCGCCGTGGTCGCCACCGGCACCGCCTCGGGCAAGTCCCTCGCCTATCTGGCGCCCGTGCTCAGCACCCTGCTGGACGGCGCGGAGGCCCCCAACGGACGGGGCACCACCGCGCTGTACCTCGCCCCCACCAAGGCCCTCGCCGCCGACCAGCGCCGCGCCGTGCGCAGCCTGGCCGCCCCCTTGGGCAAGAGCGTGCGCCCGGCCGTGTACGACGGCGACACGCCGGTGGAAGAACGCGAATGGGTGCGCCAGTACGCCAATTACGTGCTCACCAACCCGGACATGCTCCACCGCTCCGTCCTGCCCGCCCACCCCCGATGGGCCTCCTTCCTGCGCGCCCTGCGCTACGTCGTCATCGACGAGTGCCACACCTACCGCGGCGTCTTCGGCTCCCACGTCGCCCAGGTGCTGCGCCGGCTGCGGCGCCTGTGCGCCCGCTACGGCTCCGAGCCCGTCTTCCTCCTCGCCTCCGCCACCGCCTCCGACCCCGCCACCGCCGCCGGCCGGCTCACCGGGCTGCCGGTCGCCCAGATCACCGACGACGCCTCCCCGCGCGGCGACGTCGTCTTCGCCCTGTGGGAGCCCCCGCTCACCGAGCTCCACGGCGAGCGCGGCGCCCCCGTCCGCCGCACCGCCACCGCCGAGACCGCCGACCTTCTCACCGACCTCGCCGTCCAGGGCGTGCGCACCGTCGCCTTCGTCCGCTCCCGGCGCGGCGCCGAGCTGGTGTCCCTGATCGCCCAGGAACGCCTGGCCGCCGTCGACCGCTCCCTCCCCTCCCGCGTCGCCGCCTACCGCGGCGGCTACCTCCCCGAGGAACGCCGCGCCATCGAGCAGGCCCTCCACACGGGCGAACTCCTGGGCCTGTCCGCCACCTCCGCCCTGGAACTCGGCGTCGACGTCGCCGGCCTGGACGCCGTACTCCTCTCCGGCTACCCGGGCACCCGCGCCTCCCTCTGGCAGCAGGCCGGCCGCGCCGGACGTACGGGCCGCGGTGCCCTGGCCGTCCTCGTCGCCCGCGACGACCCCCTGGACACCTACCTCGTCCACCACCCCGAGGCGCTGTTCCGGCAGCCCGTGGAGTCCACCGTCCTCGACCCGGACAACCCCTACGTCCTGGCCCCCCACCTGTGCGCGGCAGCCGAGGAACTCCCCCTCTCCGAAGCCGACCTCTCCCTGTTCGGCCCCGAGGCCCGGGGCGTCATCTCCCAGCTGGAGGCCCGCAAGCTGCTCCGCCGCCGGGGCGCGGTGTGGCACTGGACCCGCCGCGAGCGGGCCGCCGACCTCACCGACATCCGCGGCGAGGGCGGCCGCCCCGTCCAGGTCGTGGAGGAGGGCACCGGCCGGCTGCTGGGCACCGTCGACCGGTCGGCCTCCCACTCCACCGTCCACGAGGGCGCCGTCCACCTCCACCAGGGCCGCAGCTACCTGGTGCGCCACCTGGACCTGGAGGCGTCCGTCGCCCTGGTCGAGCAGGCCGACCCGCCGTACTCGACCACGGCCCGCGACACCACGGCCATCAGCATCCTGGAGACCACCACCGAGGTGCCCTGGGGCGACGCACGGCTGTGCTTCGGCTCCGTCGAGGTCACCAACCAGGTCGTCTCCTACCTGCGCCGCCGCCTGATCACCGGAGAGATCCTGGGCGAGACCAAGCTCGACCTGCCGCCCCGCACCCTGCGCACCCGGGCCGTGTGGTGGACCGTCACCGAGGACCAGCTCGATGCCGCCCGGATCGACCCCGAATCCCTGGGCGGCGCCCTGCACGCCGCCGAACACGCCTCCATCGGCATACTCCCCCTCTTCGCCACGTGCGACCGCTGGGACATCGGAGGCGTCTCCGTGCCCCTCCACCCCGACACGCTCCTGCCCACCGTCTTCGTCTACGACGGCCACCCCGGCGGCGCCGGCTTCGCCGAGCGCGCCTTCCACACCGCCGCCCGCTGGCTGGACGCCACCCGGGAGGCGATCGCCTCCTGCGAGTGCGAGACGGGCTGCCCGTCCTGCATCCAGTCCCCCAAGTGCGGCAACGGCAACGACCCCCTGGACAAACGGGCGGCCCTGCGCCTGCTCACCCACCTCCTGAAGGACGCCCCGCCGGCCCAGGACGCGCCAGCGGCCCAGGAAGGCGAGTGAATCGCCGGCACCACCTACGGCATCACCCCGTGAAGGCGCCGGGCGCGTAGGCCGCTTCCGGCGGGCCCGCCCGGGCCCGGACCCGTAGGGTCCAGGGGCCGGCCCCTGCCTCGGCCGCCACCTCGGCGATCTCGCCCCTCACTCCGCAGCGCACCACCGCGGCCCCTTGGGCGGCGGCGACCCTGCGGGCCAGCCCGCAGGCCGCGGCCTGCCCCTCAAGGGCGTGGTCGGCGGCAGCCAGCACCGCCAGGTCCGCCGCTCCTCCCGCGCGGTGCCGCGCCAGCACCACCTGCCCCATGGCCAGCAGCGCGGCGAACACCGCGCAGAACGCCGTCGCGGCCACGGCCACCCATACGGAAGCCAGTCCCCGGTCATCCCACCGTCTCCTCTGCAAGAGCCACCGCCTCCCCGGTCAACCGCACTGCCAAGGGCCCCGGGCCGGCCGCCCGGGCCTCGACGCGCACCCGCACCATGTCTCCCTCCCGCGTCACGGCGACCTCCGCGTCGCGCGGAGCGGCCGACCTGGCCGCCTCGACCACGGCCGGCGGGGGATCCTGCCGGGCCGCGGCCCGCGCCCCCGCCCGGGCCGCGTCCACGCACTGGATCTGCGCGGACGCGGCCATCAGCCCCCAGATCAGCGCCAGGGCGAAGAACGCCAGCGCGGGCAGCGCGACCGCGGCCTCGGCGGTCACATAGCCGCCGTCAGAACGTCGCATGGAGCGCCTTGACGATCAGCTGCTGCAACGCCCCGCTGACCGCCCCGCTGGTGACCACCTTGTAGAGCACGGCCGCCAACGCACACGCGGCCAGCGTGCCCACCGCGTACTCCGCCGTCGTCATGCCCTCCTCGCAGGCGGTCCGCATCCGCGACCGGCGTACCGACCACCACGACGTGACCATCGCCGCCACCGTTGCCATGACAACCACTCCCCCATCTCTTGGTCGTGCGCGTCGTTTCTCGACGCGCCGTCAGATGCCCTTTTCTGCTCTGCCTTGCTCGCCTCGGGCCCTCAGGCCCCTCCGGCCGTCAGCCGGCCCGTATGAGGCCCTCGGCCAGGCCGATGACCACGGGGACGACACCGACCATCAGGAACGCCGGCAGGAAGCACAGCCCCAGCGGTGCGGTCGCCTGCACACCCGCGCGCCGGGCCCGTATGCCGGCGGTCCTGGCCTGCTCGGCGCGCAATCGCGCGGCGAGCCGCGCCATGGGTTCCACCGCCGGGACTCCCGTGGCCTGGGCCCGCTCAAGGCAGCCGGCCAGCGGGGCGGCGCCCGGCAGGGCGCCCAGGCGGCCCCAGGCGACGGCCGGCTCCGCCCCGAGCCGCACCTCGGCGGCCGCCCGGGCCAGCCCGAGGCCCACGGGCCCGCCCAGCGAGGAGCCCACGGCCTCCGCCGCCTCCCGGGGGCCGGCCCCCGCCGCCAGACAGGCCGCCAGAAGATCCGCCGCCAAGGGCAGTTGCCGTACGGCCTCCTCGCCGGGCGCCTCCTTGGCAGCGCGCTCGGCCCGCCGGCCACGGCTCCACAGCCCCCAGGCCGCGACGAGCCCGGCGCCTGCCCCGGTGAACCCGGCCACCAGCCCGAGGAGCCCCGTCCCGACGACCGCGATCGCCACGACGACCCGCCCGTCGGGTGCCGCCACGGCCCGCCGCAGCCCCTGCCCCCGCCGCGCCTTCTCCGCTCCGGTCGGTGGCACGCCCAGTACGGCGGCCAGCCGGCGCCGCCCCGATCTTCCCCGCGCAGCTCTCTTGCCGATGGCGCTCACGCATCCTGCTGCCACCACGGCAAGCACCACCGCCCACAGGCTGTGGACAACGTTCGCGCTCACGTTCCCCTCCCGCTCCCTGGCCCTTCCGCCGCCCGGACGATCCGTCGCGTCCAGGCGATCCCCGCGCACTCGAGCAGCCCGCCGAGGGCGAGGCAGCCCAGCCCCGCGGGGGTGTGCAGCAGCACCCGCAGCGGATCCGCGCCGAGGGCCGCGCCCATCAGCAGGGCCAGCACCGGCAGCAGGGCGAGCATCACCGCCGTGGACCGGGTCCCGGCGAGCTGGGCCCGCAGCTCCTCCCGTTGGTCGCGCTCGGCGCCGAGCGCGGCAGCCACCCGTTCCAGCCCGGCGGCGAGCCCTGCACCCCCGTCGACCGCGACCCGCCAGCACGCGGCGACGCCGTTGAGCCCTTCCGCCCCCGGGCGCCGGCCGGCCTTGCGGAGCGCCTCGGGCACGTCCCCGCCGAACCGCGCGGCCGCCGGCACCGCCGACCAGCCCGGGCCCAGCCCGGCACCGGACCACCCCGCCAGCGCCGCACCGGGATGCCGCCCCGCCCGCAGGTCGCCCGCGACGGCACCGCACAGGTCGATCACGGCCGCCCGACTGCGCTCCCGCTCCCGCTCGCGCCTGACCCCGGCCAGCCGGTGGCGGACGAGGGGCACGGCCGGCAGCGACACCAGCAGGGGCAACACCGAACGACCCAGCACCGCCAGCACGCCCCCGGCCGGCAGGCACCACAGCTCGGGCCGGCCCCGCACGGTCCGGAGCAGGCGCGCGGCACCCTGCCGGGCCCACCCCGGCAGCAGCGCAGCCGGGCCCCCGACCACCGCACCCCCACCGGCCAGCAGCAGCCGCGCCCTGCGCACCGCCGGCCCCTGCCGGAGCCGAAGACCGGCGACCGCCAGAGCGCACAGCAGCAGAACCAGGCACCCCGCGCCCGCCGGACCGGACCACCACGTCATCACGGCGCACCTCCGCCGCGCCCGCACAAAGCGGCCAGCCGCTCCCAGCCGGCGGCTCTTTCGAAGCCGCGCTCGCCCCAGACGGCGGCCGGAACGGTCGTCACGAGCCCGCCGGGGTCGCGGTCGAGGACGTGCACCTCGGCGACCCGGCGCCGTCCGCCACGGTCGCGCACCAGGTGGACGACCACCGACAGCGCGGCGGCGAGCTGGCTGTGCAGCGCCGCACGGTCCAGCCCGGCCGTGGAGCCCAGGGCCTCCAGTCGCGCCGGGACGTCCGAGGCGGCATTCGCGTGGACCGTGCCGCAGCCGCCTTCATGGCCCGTGTTGAGGGCGGCGAGCAGGTCGGTGACCTCGGCACCCCGGACCTCGCCCACGACCAGCCGGTCCGGGCGCATGCGCAGCGCCTGGCGGACCAGATCCCGCAAGGTCACCAGGCCCGTTCCCTCCTGGTTGGCCGGGCGGGTCTCCAGGCGCACGACATGCGGATGGTCGGGGCGCAGCTCCGAGGAGTCCTCGGCGAGGACGATCCGCTCCCCCGGCGCCACCAGCCCGAGCAGGGTCGACAGCAGTGTCGTCTTCCCCGAGCCCGTCCCGCCGGAGACGAGGAACGACAACCGGGCGTCCAGCACGGCCTGCAGGAGCCGGTCGCCGCCGGGCGGCAGGGTGCCGGCCCTCACCAGCTCCTCCAGGGTGAAGGCGCGGGGGCGCACCACGCGCAGGGAGAGGCAGGGAGAGCCGACGGCCACGGGTGGCAGCACCGCGTGGAGGCGGGTGCCGTCGGGCAGGCGGGCATCGACCCAGGGCCTGGCGTCGTCGAGGCGGCGACCGGCGATGGCGGCCAGGCGCTGGGCCAGGCCCCGTACGGCGGCCGCGTCGGGGAAGGCCACGTCGGTGAGTTCGAGGCCGGAGCCCCGGTCGACCCAGACGCGGTCGGGCGCGGTGACGAGCACGTCGGTCACGTCGGGAGCCGCCAGGAGTGGTTCGAGCGGCCCGCTGCCCACCAGTTCGGAGCGCAACCGGGCGGCGACGCCGAGCACTTCGGCGTCCCCCAGCAGGCGTCCTTCCCGGCGCAGTGCCTCGGCGACGCGGGCGGGTGTGGGCTCGGCGCCGCTCTCGGCGAGCCGCAGGCGCACGGCGTCCAGCAGGTCGTGGCTCATGCCGGTGCTCCCGCGCTCTCCGTCAGGGCCTGTGCCCAGAATCCGGCGCTGAAGCGGGCGAGCGGGCCCCGGTCGCCGGCGCCCGGCGGCCTGCCGGCGTCCAGCCCGCCGGCCAGCCCCGGCTCGGGGGGCAGCTCCCCGGCGAGCGGCAGCCCGAGGATCCGCGCGATCTCCTCGGGCACGAGCCCGGAGCCGAACGGCCCGCGAACGACCAGCCGGATGTCGCGCAGCACCATGCCCAGCATCGAAGCCGTCCGGTGGGCGGCTGCCACGGCCCGCAGCTCCGCCGGCACCACCAGCAGCCCCACGTCGAGCTGCCCGATGGCCTCGGCGGCGGGGGCGTCCAGCCTGCGCGGCAGGTCGACGACCACTACCCCGCCGCGCCGGCGGGCGGCCGCCAGGACCGCGCGCACGGCCTCGGGCGGCACGGCGGTGCACTCGCCGCGGTCCCAGCTCAGGACGCGCAGGGAGTGGAGCCGGGGCAGCGCCTCCTCGAGCGCCCGGCCCGCCACCCGGCCCCGGGAGTCGGCGAACGCGGGCCAGCGCAGGCCTTCGGCCCGCTCCCCGCCCAGCAGCACGTCCAGACCGCCGCCGAGCGGGTCGCCGTCGATGAGCATGGTGCGCTGCCCGGTGCGGGCGGCGCCGACGGCAAGAGCACAGGCGAGCGTGCTGGCGCCCGCCCCGCCCCGGCCACCGATCACGCCGACGGTCAGGGCGGGGCGGCCCACCCCCTCGACGGCGTCGGCGATGCGGTCGACCAGCCACGCCTCGCCGTCGGGCAGCAGCGCCACGTTGCGGGCGCCCAGGCCCACGGCGCGCCGCCAGATCCCGGAGTCGTCCATGTCGTTGCCGACGAGCACCACGCCGTCGCGACGGGCGGCCCCGGCCAGCCGGGCCGCGCAGTCGTCCCCCACGAGGACGAGCGGCGCGGTGTCCCAGCCGCTGCCGCGTGCGGGGGTGCCGTGGACGACCTCGGGGACGGCCCCGGCAGCCGCGCAGAGTCTGAGCAGGTCGTCGAGCAGCCCCTCGTCCTCCGTGACGATCAGCGGGCACCGCTGCCTCGCGTCCCCGGCCGGGGCCCGATCGGATGTGCGGGATCCGGTCACGGTCCCTCCCCTCTCACTACGCGCTCTCGCATCCGCGAACGTCGCGGAACTCGCGGGGAATCACCGTGCAACGGACCGGGAAATCGTGTGGATCTTGGTGAAAAACTGTGGACAACTCAACGGATGTGAATATCCCGCTCACCTATACCGGTGACTTCCACAGAGCATCCTGTTGATTACCCTCAGTAACGGGTATCAAGGTCTTGGCTCGCGCGCACACCCGCGCGCACAGAAGGGGAGGAGGCCCGATGGCGACGCCCGAAACGTATCCGGACATGCGACGACCCCCGCCGGGGGGGAGAGCGGGGGTCGTCCCCACGGCCGACTCGGGGGGGGAGGAGTCGGGCCGGGTTAGGCACGGTCGCGAACGATCCGTGACTTCCATGGTGTACCCGAGAGCCTTCTCAGGCAAACCCACACGCCTCAGCTTACGCCGAATGGAGGGCCCCTATGCTCGGCGGCGTGGAAAACCACTCCTTGCCCCGGGCAGCCGCCTTCTTTGATCTGGACAAGACGGTCATCGCGAAGTCGAGCACCCTCACCTTCAGCAAGTCCTTCTACCAAGGCGGGCTGATCAACCGGCGGGCCGCGCTGCGCACCGCCTATACCCAGTTCGTCTTCCTCGCCGGCGGCGCCGACCACGACCAGATGGAACGGATGCGCCGGTATCTGTCGGCCCTCTGCAAGGGCTGGAATGTCCAGCAGGTTCGGGAGCTCGTCGCCGAGACCCTGCACGAGCTGATCGACCCGATCATTTACGACGAGGCCGCCTCGCTCATCGAGGAACACCACGCCGCGGGCCGCGACGTGGTCATCGTCAGCACCTCGGGCGCGGAGGTCGTGGAGCCCATCGGCGCCCTGCTCGGCGCCGACCGGGTCGTGGCCACCCGCATGGTCGTGGAGGACGGCGCCTTCACCGGCGAGATCGAGTACTACGCGTACGGCCCCACCAAAGCGGAGGCGGTCAGGGAGCTCGCCGAATCCGAGGGATACGACCTCTCGCGGTGCTACGCCTACAGCGATTCGGCGACCGACATTCCGATGCTGGAGGCCGTGGGACACCCGCATGCCGTCAACCCCGACCGCGCCCTGCGCCGCGAAGCCACCGCCCGGGACTGGCCCGTTCTCACTTTCAACCGTCCGGTGCGCCTGAAGCAGCGGCTTTCCTCCCTGCCACTGCCCTCGCGCCCCGCACTCCTCGCCGCGGCCGGGCTGGGCGCCGCCGCGGCCACCGTGGGCCTCGTATGGCTGGCCGGCCGACGTGGCACAGCACTGCCTGCATTGCCCGGTTTTGCGGGTAGAAGGAAAAGAACTGCGGCCTCGACTTCCGCTTCCGCGGCGACAGGAGTAAAAAGGACTTAACGGCCCGCGAGACCAGGGACATCCGGGAGGATGCCCTCCACGCACCAAGGCCCCACGGACCGCGCACGGAAGCCGGGCACCCACGCGACGCCGACCCGTCGAATACGGGCCAGCCGCACCAGGCCAAGGGCAAAGCAACCCGGCCTGATGGGCAAATATCGTGCACGCATGGTAACCCGGCCGATGTGCCAGCGGCGGTACCCGAACGGGTGCCGCCGCAACCCATGTCCGGGCCCGCTCAGGCCGCTCCGCGCTGCAACGCCTCGCAGACGGCCGTGCTCTCCCTGACTCCCAGCTCGACCGCACGACCGCAGTGCGCAATCCACGCCGCGAGCCCCTCGGGCGTCCCCGAGACGTAGCCCTCCAGCGCGGTCAGGTACGCCTCCCTGCCCAGCTCGGCATGGCCCACTTCGGCCGGGCAGACGGACTTCGGGTCCAGGCCGCTGCCGATCAGCACGATCCGCTCGGCGGCCCGCGCCACCAGCCCGTTGTACGAACGGAAGGGCCGCAGCGCCAGCAGCTCACCGTGCACCACCGCCGCCGTCACCAGCGCCGGTGCCGAGGTACCCGCGATCAGCAGGGCCGCCAGCCCGTCCAGCCGCCCCGAGACCTCGTCGGCACTCGGTAGGTCCAGCTCAACCAGGGGCTCGGCGACGGATTCCCCCGCCAGCCGCGGACGCCCCACCGACTCCTCCGGCCGGTCACCGCCCGCCGCGACCAGGTGCAGCCGTGCGAGGACGCGCAGCGGCGACTGTCGCCAGATGCTGAGCAGTTGCCCCGCTTCGGCGGTCAGGCGCAGCGCCGCACCCACCGTCCTGGGCTCCCCGTCGCCGCTGAAGTCGGTGCGGCGGCGGACCTCTTCGAGCGCCCAGTCCGCTCCGGACAGCGCGGCCGAACCCCGGGCGCCGCGCAGCGCCGCCTCGGAGGTGATCTCGTTACTGCGGCGGCGCATCACCCGGTGGCCGTACACCCGGTCCACCGCCTTGCGTACGGATTCCACGGCGTCGGCGACGCCCGGGAGCGAGCCCAGGGCGGCGAGCGGATCGGCTGTCGTACTCATGGGTACGACACTACGCACTTCGGCTCTACACCCCCCGAAAGAGTGGTCCTCTTCACTCACGATTCTCACTCAGCGCTCCCCTGCATCTACGCTAGGTGAACATGAAGATCGCTTTCGTGGGGAAGGGCGGCAGCGGCAAGACCACGCTGTCCTCCCTCTTCATCCGCCGCCTCGCCGCCGGCCGCGCGCCCGTCATCGCCGTGGACGCGGACATCAACCAGCACCTGGGCGCGGCGCTCGGACTCGACGAGGAGGAGGCCGCCGCACTGCCCGCCATGGGGGCCCGGCTGCCCCTGATCAAGGACTACCTCCGGGGCTGCAACCCGCGCATCACCTCGGCCGAGACCATGATCAAGACGACCCCGCCGGGCCGGGGCTCGCGCCTGCTGCGCATCGACGAGGACAATCCCGTCTACGCCGCCTGCGCCCGCACCGTCCCGCTGGACGAAGGGGCCGTGCGCCTGATGGTCACCGGTCCGTTCACCGAGTCCGACCTGGGCGTGGCGTGCTACCACTCCAAGGTGGGCGCGGTCGAACTGTGCCTGAACCACCTCGTGGACGGCCGCGACGAATACCTGGTGGTCGACATGACGGCGGGCAGCGACTCCTTCGCCTCCGGGATGTTCACCCGCTTCGACATGACCTTCCTGGTCGCCGAGCCCACCCGCAAGGGCGTGTCCGTCTACCGTCAGTACAAGGAGTACGCGCGGGACTTCGGCGTCGCCCTGAAGGTCGTCGGCAACAAGGTGCAGGGCCAGGACGATCTCGACTTCCTGCGTGCCGAGGTCGGCGAGGACCTGCTCACCACGTTCGGCCACTCGGACTGGGTGCGGGCGATGGAGAAGGGCCGCCCCCCACGCTTCGAACTCCTGGAGGAGGCCAACCAGCAAGCGCTGCGCGTCCTGCAGGACGCCGCCGACGCGTCGTACGAGCAGCGCGACTGGCAGCGCTACACCCGCCAGACGGTCCACTTCCACCTCAAGAACGCCGAGAGCTGGGGTAACGCCAGGACGGGCGCCGACCTCGCGGCTCAGGTCGACCCCTCCTTCGTACTGGACGAGCGGGCCTTGGCCGCACCCCAGCCCGCCTGACCGCGCGGGCCCTGCGGCCCGGCCGGGGTCATGAAGCCGGGGCCGTAAACCGGGGCCGTAACCGGAGCCGTAAAGCCGGCCATAAAGATGCCTATTCACTCGTTCGACGGACGCTCGCGCGGCCGGGACCCCAAGCCCTTTACTCTCCATTACCATTCATTTACTCGGAGTTGATGCTCGCTCGCCCGGACCTTCTTGCAGACAGGACCGACCATGCGCACGCACACCAGCCGGCTACGGGATCTGTCCGCCTCCCTCCCCACCGCACTCGCCGCGCTCACCGTCGCGCTGGGCGCCGTCCTTGCCGCCGCGGCTCCCGCCCTGGGTGGCCCGGCGGCCATGGCAGCAGGCGCCACCGCCGGCGGGCTGCTCGCGCGGAAGGCACGGCAGGCAGCCGGCCTCGCGGTCGTCGCGGTGATGGCTTCGGCGGAACTGGTGCACCACTTCGGCTGGCGGACCGCGAGCGCGGTCGTCGCACTCGGCGGCCTGGCCCTGCTCGCTCTGGGTACGGCCCGCACGGCAGCTGCGGTCCGGGCGGTGCACCCGGCGATCGTGCAGGGCCTCCTGGCCGGCACCGGCACCACGGTCGCCCTGGCTCCCGTCCTGCCCGCGCCCCGGCTGGCGGCCGAAGGCCGTGGCGTATGGGCGCTGCCGGGGCTGCCGGGCGTGGCAGCGCTGACGCTCTTCGCCTCCGTGCTCGCGGCCACGCTCGCCATCGCTCTCGAAGCCCTGAAGGCCGCGGCCCCGTCCGCACCCGTCGCAGAACACCGCTCGGCCGGGACGGCGCTCCCGCCGACCCTTCCCTCACGCCACGCCGTCGCGTCCATGTGGCCCAAGATTTTTTCCCTGCATGGCGCCCTGTTCGCTGCGACGGCCGGCTCCGTCCTCCTGTTCGGTGTCGTGCCCGCCCTCGCCGGGGTGGCCCTGAGCGTCGCGCTCGTCTGCCTGCCGCGGTGTGCACGCCGCCTGCGTCCCCACCCTCCCGAACCGACCGACGAACCGGCAGGCCTTCCTGTGCAGACCGCCGTCCCTGCCCACCACGAGCCGGGACCACCGCCGGCAGCGCAGGGCACCCACCTCGTGCTGGCCTGCACCGACTCCGGCCCGGCCCCCGCCGACGCCACCCCCGACGGCGCCTACTCGTTGTGCAACGTCGGCAATCTGGTGCCGCCGCCCCGCGACGACGGCCGGCTCGACTGGGTCACCGCCGCCCTGCAGTACGCCGTCGAGACGATGAAGGTTGCCGCCATCACCGTGCGGGGGCACTCCGACTGCGCCGCCATGCGGGCGCTGCTGGACCTGCCACCCCCGCGCCCGGGCGCCCAGGCGACCGGCTCCACTGCCGGCCGGGCCCCGCTCACCGCCTGGCTCTCCCACGGCCGCCCGAGCCTGGCCCGCATGCAGCGCATCAGCAGGCGCGGGCGCGGAGACGTGGCCCTCGCCGGCCGGGCCGTGGCGGACGACGTGGAACGGCTGGCCCTCGTCAACGTCATGCAGCAACTGGACCACCTGATGGCCCACGCCTGCGTGGCCCGCCGGGTGGCCGAGGGGTCACTGCTCCTGCGGGGCACCTACGTCCACGCCCAAGAGGGCACGACCTACGTCCTGGACCGCCGCTCGCACACGTTCACGGCTCCCCGGGCCTCCGCGCCACCCTGTCTGACCTCGGCCGATCACCTCGGGCAACAGGTCTAAACCAGTTTTTACCAACAACCCTTGTCAGGGTGCACCCCGGCCTGATGAGCTAGGGCCCGGGACGCAACGAAGCCCCTGGGAAAGGGAGATGTCGTGAGCAACGAAAGCCTGGCCAACCTCCTCAAGGAGGAGCGCCGCTTCGCGCCGCCTGCCGGCCTGGCCGCCGAGGCCAACGTCACGGCAGCGGCCTACGAACAGGCCAAGGCTGACCGGCTGGGCTTCTGGGCGGCCCAGGCGCGCCGCCTGTCCTGGGACACCGAGCCGACGCAGACGCTCGACTGGTCGAACCCGCCCTTCGCCAAGTGGTTCGCCGACGGCAAGCTCAACGTGGCCTACAACTGCGTCGACCGCCACGTCGAGAACGGCCTCGGCGACCGCGTCGCCCTGCACTTCGAGGGCGAGCCGGGCGACACCCGGTCGATCACCTACGCCGAGCTGCAGCGCGAGGTCTCCCGGGCCGCCAACGCCCTGACCGAGCTCGGCGTGCAGGCCGGCGACCGCGTCGCCATCTACCTGCCGATGATTCCCGAAGCCGTGATCGCCATGCTGGCCTGTGCCCGCATCGGTGCGCCCCACTCGGTCGTCTTCGGCGGCTTCTCCGCGGACGCGCTGGCCACCCGCATCAAGGACGCCGACGCCCGCGTCGTCATCACCGCCGACGGCGGCTACCGCCGCGGCAAGCCCTCCCCGCTGAAGCCGGCCGTCGACGAGGCCCTCGGCCGACCCGGCACCGAGAACGTGCGCAGCGTGCTCGTCGTGCGCCGCACCGGCCAGGAGGACGTCGCCTGGACCGAGGGCCGCGACGTGTGGTGGCACGACCTGGTGGGCCGTCAGTCCGACCAGCACACTCCGCAGGCCTTCGACGCCGAGCACCCGCTGTTCATCCTGTACACCTCGGGCACGACGGGGAAGCCGAAGGGCATCCTGCACACCTCCGGCGGCTACCTCACCCAGACGTCGTACACCCACCACGCCGTCTTCGACCTGAAGCCCGAGACGGACGTCTTCTGGTGCACCGCCGACGTCGGCTGGGTCACCGGCCACTCGTACATCGTGTACGGGCCGCTGAGCAACGGCGCCACCGAGGTGCTCTACGAGGGCACCCCGGACACCCCGCACCAGGGACGCTGGTGGGAGATCGTCCAGAAGTACGGCGTGACGATCCTGTACACCGCCCCGACCGCCATCCGCGCCGCCATGAAGTGGGGCGACGACATCCCGGCGGGCTTCGACCTGTCCAGCCTGCGCATCCTCGGTTCGGTGGGCGAGCCGATCAACCCCGAGGCCTGGGTCTGGTACCGCGAGCACATCGGCGCTGGCCGCACGCCCGTCGTCGACACCTGGTGGCAGACCGAGACCGGCAGCATGATGATCACCCCGCTGCCGGGCGTCACCGAGACCAAGCCCGGCTCGGCCCAGGTGCCGCTGCCCGGCATCGCCGCCACCGTCGTCGACGACGAGGGCCACGAGGTGCCCAACGGCTCCGGCGGCTACCTCGTCCTCACCGAGCCCTGGCCGTCGATGCTGCGCACCATCTGGGGCGACGACAAGCGCTACATCGACACCTACTGGTCCCGCTTCCAGGACCGCTACTTCGCCGGCGACGGCGCGAAGAAGGACGAGGACGGCGACATCTGGCTCCTGGGCCGCGTCGACGACGTCATGCTCGTCTCCGGCCACAACATCTCCACCACAGAGGTCGAGTCGGCCCTGGTCTCCCACCCGAGGGTCGCCGAGGCGGCGGTCGTCGGCGCCACCGACCCGCAGACGACCCAGGCCATCTGTGCGTTCGTCATCCTGCGCGGCACGGCGGCGGACGCGGCAGGCGACGAGGCCGACGAGGCGGGCCTGGTGGAGGAACTGCGGGCGCACGTGGGCAAGCAGCTGGGCCCGATCGCCAAGCCGAAGCGGATCCTGCCGGTGGCGGAGCTGCCGAAGACCCGTTCCGGCAAGATCATGCGCCGGCTGCTGCGCGACGTCGCCGAGAACCGTGCCCTGGGCGACGTGACCACGCTGACCGACTCCTCGGTCATGGACCTCATCCAGGCCAAGCTCCCCGCGGCCTCCAGCGAGGACTGACACCCGGCGAGGACCGGCACCGGCGAGGGATGTCACCAGCAACCTCCCTGGTCACAGGCTCGTCGGCCACCCGATCGCCGCGAAGGGCGCCCGGCTTCCACCGGGCGCCCTTCGCTCGTTCGGGCTACAGTGGTGGGGCGTCGCGTCAATTTCGCGACAAGAATTCAGGGCGCGCCGGGAAGTCTGGTCGGCAACAGCAGCACACGTGCATCCGCACGCGTGTCGCCGACAGCAGACCCAGGAGGTTCCCCACTGTGGCCGCGCCCAAGACCCGTCGTTCCGTCTTCCTCGGCAGGCTGCCCCTGCCCGAACGGAACTATCTCGCGGACGCGCTGCGGGCCGAGACGGTCGGCGGGGTCCTGCTGCTGGCCGCCGCCGTGGCCGCCCTGATCTGGGCGAACACGCCGCTGCGCGAGGGCTACGAGAGCGTCCGTTCGTTCCACATCGGACCCGCCGCGCTCGGGCTCGACCTCTCCGTCCAGCACTGGGCGGCCGACGGCCTGCTGGCCGTCTTCTTCTTCGTCGCCGGCATCGAGCTCAAGCGCGAGCTCGTCGCGGGTGAGCTGCGCGAGCCGAAGGCCGCGATCCTCCCTGTGGTCGCGGCGGTCTGCGGCATGGCCGTGCCCGCGCTGGTCTACACGGTGGTCGCGGCGAGCGGCGGTGGTTCGCTCGGCGGCTGGGCGGTCCCCACGGCCACCGACATCGCCTTCGCGCTCGCCGTCCTCGCGGTGATCGGCACGTCGCTGCCGTCGGCGCTGCGGGCGTTCCTGCTGACCCTGGCCGTCGTCGACGACCTCTTCGCGATCCTGATCATCGCGGTCTTCTTCACGTCGAAGCTGAACTTCGCCGCCCTCGGCTTCGCCTTCGTGGGCCTGGTGGTCTTCTGGCTGCTGCTGCGCAAGGGCGTGCGCGGCTGGTACGTCTACGTACCGCTGGCGGTCGTCAACTGGGCGCTGATGTACAACAGCGGCGTGCACGCCACCATCGCGGGCGTCGCCATGGGCCTGATGCTGCGTTGCACTCGCCGCGACGGCGAGCAGCAGTCCCCCGGCGAGCACATCGAGCACCTCGTGCGGCCGCTGTCGGCGGGTCTGGCCGTCCCGCTGTTCGCGTTGTTCTCCGCGGGAGTGCGGGTCTCGGGAGGGGCGCTGGCGGACGTCTTCACGCGGCCCGAGACGCTGGGCGTGGTGCTGGGACTGGTCGTGGGCAAGGCGATCGGCGTCTTCGGCGGCACCTGGGCGGCGGCCCGTTTCACCCGGGCGGAGCTCAACCCCGACCTGAAGTGGCCGGACGTCCTGGCCGTCGCTTCCCTGGCCGGCATCGGCTTCACGGTCTCCCTGCTGATCGGCGAGCTCGCCTTCGGCTACGACGAGGGCCTGGGCGGTGAGGTGAAGGCGGCCGTCCTCATCGGGTCGCTGATCGCGGCCGTCCTGTCGAGCACTCTCCTCAAGCTGCGCGACAACAAGTACAAGAAGCTGTGCGCAGAAGAGGACCGCGACGAGGACGAGGACGGCATCCCCGACATCTACGAACAGGACAACCCCGAGTTCCACTTGCGCATGGCCGCCCGGTACGAGGCGAAGGCAGCCGAACACCGCAGATTGGCGGAAGTCGCCGCAGGACGCACCACCCGGGACGACGGTCCGGCATGATCTGAGAGTCTTTACATTCACGGAGACCGCCGCCGAACCGGCCCCCATGGGGCGGGCGGCGGCCGTGCCGCGAGGACGAAGCCGATGACGATGAGGGAGCAGGCGATGAGCGCAGCCGACGACGGCGCGAACCGCAGCCTCGGCCAGCTGGTGGCACAGGCCACCACCGAGCTGTCCGCACTGGTGCACGACGAGATCGCGCTGGCCAAGGCGGAACTGCGCCAGGACGCCCGGCGCCTGGGCATCGGTGGCGGCGCCATCGCCGCCGCGGGGGTGCTGGCGCTGTTCTCCCTGCCCGTGCTGAGCTTCGCCGCGGCGTACGGGATCCACAGCACCGGCCTCGGGCTCGCCTGGTCGTTCCTGATCACCGGCGGCGCCTACCTGGTGATCGCGGCGATCCTCGGCCTGCTGGCGATCGCCAAGTTCAAGAAGATCAAGAAGCCCGAGAAGAGCATCGCCTCGGCGAAGGAGACGGCGGCCGTGCTGGGCACCGTCAAGCCGCACCCCCGGCCCGTGGCCGACACGAGCCGGACGGACGCATCTGTGACACGCTCGTCCGTATGACGGTGCCCGATACCTCCGCAGCGCCCGCATCCCCCGACCCCGAACGACGTCCGGCGCCCGCATCGCCCGTCCCGGCGGCGCCCTCGCCCGCCGCGGTCGTACGTCCGGAGGGCCCCTGGACCCATCGGGACGTCGCCGCGAACGGGGCGCGGTTCCACATCGCCGAGATGGGCGAGGGGCCGCTGGTGCTGTTCCTGCACGGCTTCCCGCAGTTCTGGTGGACGTGGCGGCACCAGCTGCCGGCGCTGGCGGAGGCGGGCTTCCGGGCCGTGGCGATGGACCTGCGCGGAGTGGGCGGCAGCGACCGTACGCCCCGGGGCTACGACCCGGCGAACCTGGCGCTCGACATCACCGGGGTGGTCCGCTCGCTCGGCGAGCCGGACGCCGCGCTGGTCGGGCACGACCTCGGCGGCTACCTGGCGTGGACGGCCGCGGTGATGCGGCCCAAGCTCGTGCGCAGGCTCGTGGTGTCCTCGATGCCGCACCCGCGCCGGTGGCGTTCGGCGATGCTCTCCGACCCGCGGCAGAGCGCGGCGAGCTCGCACATCTGGGGATTCCAGCGGCCCTGGCTGCCCGAGCGGCGGCTGCTGGCGGACGACGCCGCGCTGGTGGCACGGCTGATCCGCGAGTGGTCCGGGCCGCGGCTGCCCGACGACGAGACGGTGGAGACCTACCGGCGGGCCATGTCGATCCCCTCCACCGCGCACTGCTCGATCGAGCCGTACCGCTGGATGGTGCGCTCGATGGCGCGGCCGGACGGCGTCCAGTTCAACCGCCGCATGAAGCGGCCGGTGCGGGTGCCGACGCTGCACCTGCACGGATCGCTCGATCCGGTGATGCGGACGCGCAGCGCGGCGGGCTCCGGGGAGTACGTGGAGGCGCCCTACCGCTGGCGGCTCTTCGAGGGGCTCGGCCACTTCCCCCACGAGGAGGATCCCGCGGCCTTCTCGACGGAGCTCATCAACTGGCTGAAGGACACCGAGCCGGACCGCTGACGGAGCCACACCGGTGTGAACATCCGTTCATCGAACGGCCATTTGCCTCGCGCATAGGCC
Source organism: Streptomyces luteosporeus (assembly GCF_039532865.1). NCBI lineage: Bacteria > Bacillati > Actinomycetota > Actinomycetes > Kitasatosporales > Streptomycetaceae > Streptomyces > Streptomyces luteosporeus. Next base: position 375,792 of record NZ_BAAASL010000002.1, on the reverse strand, counting down.
AATTGCCGGTCCCGCGGGCGATTACCGACCTCCGGCCCCGGGCAGAGCTTCAGGTATGGGCTGGACGCACGACTACCGTGACGCAACGGACGTGACCGACGTGACGCAGCAGCGCGGCGCCGAGGGCGACACCGCGCTCGCCGTCACGACCGCCCCCGACCGGGCCGCCCTGCGGCCACAGGCGGGGCCGGATCCCCGGATCGGCATTCCGCGCATCATCCGCCGCCGCGCCCGCTGGGTCTCGGCGCGGCTGCGGCACCCCCGCAGTCGCTGAACCGCCCGCCCGTCAGCCGTACGCATCCTTGAGGGCTTCCCTCAAGGCTCACAGGGCGCAGCTCTGGGTGTTGACCCTGCCTTCGGCCGTGCTGCCGTACACGGCGTCCTGGTGGACCTCGTCGGCCGTCAACGCGTAGCCGGTCTCGGCGTTGTCGAGGGACTTCGCGAAGACCACGCCGTAGACCTTGCCGTCCGGCGTGAGCAGCGGACCACCGGAGTTGCCCTGCCGGACGGTGGCGTACAGCGAGTAGACGTCGCGGCGAACGTTGCCGCGGTGGTAGATGTCCGGGCCGTTGGCCTGGACCCGGCTGCGGACGCGCGCGGCCCGCACGTCGTACGCGCCGTTCTCCGGGAAGCCGGCGACGATGGCGCTCCTGCCGGTGTCGGCGTCGGACCCGGCGAACCGCAGCTCCGGTGCGTCCAGCGACGGCACGTCCAGCACCGCGATGTCGCGCTTCCAGTCGTAGAGCACGACCGTCGCGTCGTGCAGCCGGCCCCGGCCGCCGATCTGCACGGTCGGCTCGTCGACGCCGCCGACCACGTGCGCGTTGGTCATCACCCGGTGCGGGGCGAAGACGAAACCGGTGCCTTCGAGCACCTTGCCGCAGCTGGGGGCGTTGCCGACGACCTTGACGATGCTGCGCTGCGCCTCCACGGCGACCGGGCTGCCAGCCAGCGCGGGGTCGGGCGGCGGCACCGAGGTGATGGGCTCGGTGGAGAACGGCGCGAAGACCTGCGGGAAGCCGTTCTGCGCGAGGGCGCTGCTGAAGTCCGCGAACCAGGTGTTCGCCTGCGGCGGCACCACCCGCGCCACCCCGAGGAGCACCTTGGAGCCGCGGACCTCCCGGCCCAGCGTCGGCAGCGTCGTACCGGCGAGGGCCGAGCCGATGAGCCAGGCGACCAGCAGCATCGCGGTGACGTTGACGAGCGCCCCACCGGTCGCGTCCAGGGCGCGCGCCGGTGACCACGTGATGTGGCGGCGCAGCTTGTTGCCCAGGTGGGTGGTGGCGGCCTGGCCGACGGAGGCGCACAGGATGACGACGGCGACGGCGGCGACAGCGGCGATCGTGCCGGGCTGCGCGTCGTCCGTCGCACTGTCCCAGATCACCGGCAACGCGTACACGGCGGCGAGGCCGCCGCCGAGGAAGCCGATCACCGAGAGCACGCCGACGACGAAGCCCTGTCGGTAGCCGATGACCGCGAACCACACGGCGGCAACCAGCAGCACGATGTCCAGCACGTTCACCGAAGAATGCCTCGCATTGTCGTCGTCCGGGGGCGGCGCCGGGGTCCGCGGCAGGCCGCCGGGGGCCACCGTCTCATGCCGGTCAGGCCCGCGCGTCCAGGGGGACCTCCCGCTCGCGGTCCCACGGCCGCTCCCAGCCGGCGAAGTGCAGGATGCGGTCGATCAGGCCGGCCGTGAAGCCCCACACCAGCGCCGGGCCCACCCGGAACGCCGGACCGCGGTGACCGCTGGGATGCACCGCCATCGCACGGCGCCCGGGGTCGGTGAGGTCGGCCACCGGGACCGTGAAGACGCGGGCGGTCTCCTGCGGCGAGACCGGCGCCACCGGGCTGGGCGTGTGCCACCAGCCCAGGACGGGCGTCACGACGAAGCCGCTCACGGGGATGTACAGCCGCGGCAGCACACCGAAGAGCTGCACGCCGGAGGGGTCGAGGCCGGTCTCCTCCCGGGCCTCGCGCAGGGCCGCCCGCAGCGGGCCGTCGCCCTCCGGGTCGCCGTCCTCCGGGTCGAGGGCGCCACCGGGGAAGGACGGCTGGCCGGCGTGCGAGCGCAGCGTCCCGGCGCGCTCCAGGAGCAGCAGCTCCGGGCCGCGCTCGCCCTCGCCGAACAGGATGAGCACCGCGGACTGCCGGCCCCCCGTCTCGGGCGGCAGGAACCGGCTGAGCTGGTGCGGCTCCACGTGCCGCGCGGCACGCTCCACCGGCTCCAGCCACTTCGGCAGCCCCTCGGCCGTCACCTCGACCCGGCCCTCGCGGCCCCGGGCCACCTCGTGGCCGTACGTGCTCGTCATCGCCTTCCCCCGGTCGTCGTCCTCTGCTGCGGTGCGGTCGTGCGGCATGCGTCCGGTCACGCGGCTCCCAGGGGAGGCGCGGGCCGGCCCGGATAGTCCGGCGGCGGCTTCAGCCGCTGGCCCGGCTGGCCGCCCAGCTCGTACTTGAGCAGCTTCCGGGCCTTCTCCGGATCCGTCTCGCCCTCGCCGAAGGAAGGGCACAGCGGGGCGATGGGGCAGGCACCGCAGGCCGGCTTGCGGGAGTGGCAGACGCGCCGACCGTGGAATATCACCCGGTGCGAGAGCATCGTCCAGTCGCTCTTCGGGAAGAGCGAGCAGACATCGGCCTCGACCTTCTCCGGATCTTCGGCGGCCGTCCACTTCCAGCGCCGCACGAGCCGGCCGAAGTGCGTGTCGACGGTGACGCCGGGCACGCCGAAAGCGTTGCCCAGGACGACGTTGGCGGTCTTGCGGCCGACGCCGGGGAGCGTGACGAGGTCCTCCAGCCGGCCGGGCACCTCGCCCCCGAAGCGATCCCGCAGGGCGGCGGACAGGCCGATGAGGGACTTCGCCTTGGCCCGGAAGAAACCGGTCGGCCGGATCAGCTGCTCCAGCTTCTCCGGATCGGCCGCGGCCATCTCCTCGGGCGTCGGGTACGCGGCGAACAGGGCGGGCGTCGTCTGGTTGACCCGCAGGTCGGTCGTCTGGGCGGACAGCACCGTGGCGACCAGGAGCTGGAAGGGGTTCTCGAAGTCCAGCTCGGGGTGGGCGTACGGATACAGCTCGGCGAGCTCGCGGTTGATCCGGCGGGCGCGCCGGACGAGCGCCGTCCGGGACTCGCACCAGGCGGCGGCGGTCGTGCCGGCGGGCTTCTTCGCCGCCGTCTTCTTGGCGGCCGCCTTTTTGCCTGCCGTCTTCTCGGCCGCCGTCCTCTTGCCTGCCGTCCTCTTGGTCGGCGGCTTCTCCGCAGGCGGCTCCGCGGCCGCCTTCGCCGCGCCTCTGGGCTCCGCGGCGGCGGACCGGCCCGCCCCGGCCGCGTCCTGCGATTCGTTCGGTTTTGCGGTTTTCGTCTTCTTCGCGCCGGGGCGTTCGCCCACAGCGGAATCACGGGCCGCGCTCACCCTTCAGGCCCCCTTGCCCTGTGCTCTCACCGGCGTATTGGACACCGGCCAGACTAGAGCCCACCACCGACATCCGCCCCGGCCGCAGAAAAACCACAGCCCAATCGGACCCCTGCCGTAGGGGTTCCGGCGACGATGCGCCACACTTGTGTTTGATCACACAGTTTTACCGACGGGCATCATGGGGACCACGGTCCTCTGTGCATGTCGACAAGGAGAGAACTCGTGGACGACGTTCTGCGGCGCGCCCCGCTCTTCGCGGCGCTCGATGACGAGCAGGCCGCCGAGCTGCGCGCCTCGATGGGCGAGGTCACGCTCGCGAGGGGCGACGCCCTGTTCCACGAAGGCGACCCGGGCGACCGCCTCTACGTGGTGACCGAGGGCAAGGTGAAGCTCCACCGGACCTCCCCCGACGGCCGCGAGAACATGCTGGCGGTCCTGGGCCCCGGCGAGCTGATCGGCGAGCTGTCCCTCTTCGACCCCGGTCCGCGCACCGCCACCGCCACCGCGCTCACCGAGGTCAAGCTGCTCGGCCTCGGCCACGGCGACCTGCAGCCCTGGCTCAACGCGCGCCCCGAGGTGGCCACCGCCCTGCTGCGCGCCGTCGCCCGCCGCCTGCGCCGCACCAACGACTCGATGTCGGACCTCGTCTTCTCCGACGTGCCCGGCCGCGTCGCCAAGGCCCTGCTGGACCTGTCCCGCCGCTTCGGCGTGCAGTCCGAGGAGGGCATCCACGTCGTGCACGACCTCACCCAGGAGGAGCTCGCCCAGCTCGTCGGCGCCTCCCGGGAGACGGTCAACAAGGCCCTCGCGGACTTCGCCGGCCGCGGCTGGCTCCGCCTGGAGGCCCGCGCCGTGATCCTCCTGGACGTCGAGCGTCTGGCCAAGCGCTCCCGCTGACACCGGGCCCGGGGCTCCGCAGCGCACCAACGGCGCCGCGGAGCCCTTCGGCGTACCCGGGCACCGGCGAGGCCTCAGATGAGCCCGTGCTCCTCCAGGTAGTCCAGCTGCGCCCGCACCGAGAGCTCGGCCGCCGGCCACAGGGCACGGTCGACGTCCGCGTAGACCGCGGCGACGACCTCGGGTGCCGTGCGGTGGCCGTTCTCCACGGCCGTCTCCACCTGGGCCAGGCGCTTGGCCCGGTGCGCCAGGTAGTACTCGGTGGCGCCGCGCGCGTCGTCCAGGACCGGACCGTGGCCCGGCAGCACCGTCGTCACGCCCTCCTCGACCGCGAGCAGGCGCAGCCGGCGCAGCGAGTCGAGGTAGTCGCCGAGCCGCCCGTCGGGGTGGGCCACGATCGTCGTGCCCCGGCCCAGGATGGTGTCGCCCGTCAGCACGGCGCCGTCGGCGGGCAGGTGGAAGCACAGGGAGTCGGCCGTGTGGCCGGGCGTGGAGACCACGTGCAGTTCCAGGCCGCCCGTGGTGATCACGTCGCCCACGCCCAGGCCCTCGCCGCCCAGCCGCAGCCCCGGGTCCAGCGCCCGTACGTGCGTGCCCGTCAGCTCGGCGAAGCGGGCCGCGCCGCCGGAGTGGTCGGCGTGTCCGTGCGTGAGCAGGGTCAGAGCCACGCGCTTGCCGGCGGCCTCGGCGGTGGCGACGACGTTGCGCAGGTGTGCCTCGTCGTCCGGCCCGGGGTCGACGACGACGGCGAGGTCGGAGTCCGGTTCGGCGAGGATCCAGGTGTTGGTGCCGTCCAGCGTCATCGGGGACGGGTTCGGCGCGAGGACACAGGTCGCCCGGTCGGTCGCGGGGCCGCCGATGGCGCCCGTGCGCGGCTGTCCCGGCAGGTCGGTGGCGTGCGTCATGCGTCGGCTCCCGCAGGTCCTCGGTCGGTCGGCCCGGCGATCCGGACGACGTCGATGTGCTTGGTGAACTCGTCGTGCCCGGGCCAGCTCAGCACGATCTCTTCCCCGTCCAGCCGTGCCTGTGCGAGGACGGGCGTGAGATCCCGGTCACCCGAGGCCGCCAGCACCTCGGCGGTGGTCGTGTACGGCAGCAGGGAGCGCAGCGTGGAGATGGTGGGCGGCATCATCAGCAGCTCGCCCCGGTCGTAGCCGCCGGCCGCGGCCGCCGGGGCCGTCCACACCACGTGGTCGGCCTCCGTGGAGGCGTTGCGGGTGCGCTGGCCCTCCGGGAGCGCGGCCACGAAGAACCAGGTGTCGTAGCGGCGCGGCTCGAACTCGGGGGTGATCCAGCGCGCCCAGGCGCCCAGGAGGTCGCTGCGCAGCAGCAGGCCGCGCCGCTCCAGGAAGTCCGCGAATGCCAGCTCCCGGCTGACCAGGGCCGCGCGGTCGGCCTCCCACTCCTCGCCCGTGGTGTCCGCGACGACCGTGTCCGGGGCGGGGCCGGCCAGCAGGACGCCCGCCTCCTCGAAGGTCTCCCGGACGGCGGCGCACACGATGGCCTGTGCGCCGGCGCTGTCGGTACCGAGCCGGCGTGCCCACTCCTCGGGCGCCGGCCCGGCCCAGGGCACGTCCCGCTCGTCGCGCGGGTCGACGGAGCCGCCCGGATACGCGTACGCGCCTCCGGCGAAGGCCATGGAGGCGCGTCTGCGCAGCATGTGAACGGCGAGCCCGCCGGCCGCCGCGCGCAGCAGCAGGACGGTCGCGGCACGGCGCGGCGCCACGGGCCGCAGCTCGCCGCCGGCGAGCGCTCTGATCCGGTCCGGCCACTCCGGCGGGTACCACTGGCCGTTCGAAGTCGACATGACCGGATGCTATGCGCTCACGTGCGGATGTTCGAGAGCACCGGGTCGGGCGCGGGTCCGAGGCGCACACCGCTGACCCGGGAGACCGGGATCAGTCCCGGACCTCCACCTGGATCTCGACCTCGACCGGAGCGTCCAGCGGCAGCACGGCCACGCCCACGGCGGAGCGCGCGTGCACGCCCTTGTCGCCCAGGACCTCGCCCAGCAGCTCGCTCGCACCGTTGATGACGCCGGGCTGACCGGTGAAGTCCGGGGCGGAGGCCACGAAGCCCACGACCTTCACCACGCGGACGATCTTGTCCAGATCGCCGATGACCGACTTCACGGCCGCCAGGGCGTTCAGCGCACAGGTGGCGGACAGCTCCTTGGCCTGCTCGGGGCTCACCTCGGCACCGACCTTGCCGGTCACCGGGATGGCGCCCTCGACCATGGGCAGCTGGCCCGCGGTGAAGACGTACGCGCCGGAGCGCACGGCCGGCTGGTACGCCGCGAGCGGCGGGACCACGGCCGGCAGTTTCAGGCCGAGCTCGGCGAGCCGCGCCTCGACGGCACCCGCTGCCGCGGTCACTGCTTCGCCCGCTTGAGGTAGGCCACCAGCTGCTCGGGGTTGTTCGGCCCGGGCACGACCTGGACGAGCTCCCAGCCGTCCTCGCCCCAGGTGTCCAGAATCTGCTTGGTCGCGTGGACGAGCAGCGGCACCGTCGCGTATTCCCACTTGGTCATGGCCTGACTGTAATGCCTCGCACCGACGGCCTCGTGCGTAGCCCGCCCGGCGACTGGTTAGACACCTCACGCTCCTAAGGTGTCAAGCTACGGCCGCGAGGGCGGTCGGGAAGGCCGTCTCCTCGTCGAACAGGACACGGTTCTTCAGGCAGTGGTAGAGCTGTCCGATCATGCGGTTGAAGAGGTGCCTCTGGGCGGCAGCGTGCCAGTCTCCCTGGGCGCGACGGTGTCGGTAGTGGGCCTTGGCGCCGGGTGAGTTGGTCAGCGCGGAGAAGGCCCAGAGGTAGCCTGCGTGGTTGAGGCGGTCGTTCTTCACCCAGCGCCGGGTGATGCTGGACTTCTTACCGGAGGCCCGGGTGATGGGCGAGGAGCCGGCGTATGCCTTGAGGCCGCGGGCGTCGGCGAAGCGGTCGCGGTCGTCCCCGAGTTCGGCGAGCACCCGGGCGCCGAGCTGGACGCCGAGTCCGGGGAAGCTGAGGAGGATGTCAGCGTCCGGGTGCTGAGGGAAAGCCGCCTCCACCGCCTCGGCGAGGTCGTCGGCGGCGGTGCAGGCCGCGGTGAGCTGGACCAGGAGGGCGAGCATCTGCCGGCCGAGGGCCTCCTCGACCAGGGGCGGCTGGTGAGCCCAGTCGGCGCGGAAGACCTCGCGGAGCCGCTCGGCCTCGGCGTCGATGCCGCGCTGGCGGCCGGCGCGCTTGAGCGCTGCGGCCAGCTGGGGGCGGGTCAGCCGGGCCGCCCGCGACGGGGTCGGGGCCACCTTGAGGACCTCCCGGGCCTCGGGGCGGCATAGGCCGTTCTTCCACGGCTCGAAGGCGGCCAGGGCGGCTGGGTAGTACTCGCGCAGCAGGGAACGGAGCTGGTTGGAGATCTGCTGGCGGTTCCAGACGGTGTCCTGCTGGGCGCGCGCGAGAACCGCGACAGCGCGGGCGAGATCGCTGTCGTTGGGCAGGGGCCGGTGGGCATGCATGTCGGTGCGGAGGATGTTCGCCAGGACGAGGGCGTCGCCGGGGTCGGACTTCTTCCGGCTGACGCTGTGCCGGTCGCGGTAGCGGGCGGCGGCCATCGGGTTGATCGCGAAGACCTTCCGCTTGCCAGTCCGCAACACGGCGACCAGCAGACCGCGGGACGTTTCGATGGCCACCGGGATCGGGGTGTCCTCGGTGTCGCCGTACTCGGCGAGCAGGTCCAGCAGGATCCGGTAGCCGGCCGCGTCGTCGGTGATGTGCCGCTTGGCCAGCAGCTGGCCCGAGTCGTCGACCAGGGCCACGTCGTGCGACCGTTCCGCCCAGTCGATACCGCAGTAGATCAAGTTGCTCCTCCCCTGAGCATGGACGATTTGCGCTGGTCACGAGCGCATGCGGGCCACGCAGCGACCTAATTCCAGGACTCAGCACGGGGCTGGTCCGCCACCTCACTAGCCGTTCGTGGCACCAGCGCACCGCGCGGGCCTCGGTCTATACGGGAGCTCGGACAGGCTCGGGCGTAACAAGAGGTCACCGCGCGGCGGGCTCGCACCACGAAGATCAACGAGCGAATGCAGCATCGGGTGGTGGCGGCCACGAGGACGCCGAACGCCGCCGGTCTCATGCGAGGCATCGAGCGCCCGGCCAGTGTTAGGCATCCGGCCGGCGCCCACGCGACCGCCACCACCTCGAGCACGAGGACCGACCGCACGGTCTAACCAGAGGCCTCACAAGCCCCGCTCCACTAAGGCGTGACGGCCCTCAGCACTCGAACGACCGGATGTTGCCCACCTGGTTCCGCCCGGCCGTTACCAACGAATTAGGCTCCGCTTCATGAGCAGGCTCCATGTCGTCAGCGGCAAGGGCGGTACCGGCAAGACGACGGTCGCCGCGGCCCTCGCACTGGCCCTCGCGGCCGAAGGAAAGCGCGCTCTGCTGGTCGAGGTCGAAGGCCGGCAGGGGATCGCGCAGCTCTTCGAGACGGAGGCGCTGCCTTACGAGGAGCGGAAGATCGCCGTCGCGCCCGGTGGTGGTGAGGTGTACGCGCTCGCCATCGATGCCGAACGGGCCCTCCTGGACTACCTCCACATGTTCTACAAGCTGGGCACCGCCGGACGGGCGCTGAGAAAGATCGGCGCGATCGACTTCGCGACGACCATCGCGCCCGGGCTGCGGGACGTCCTGCTGACCGGCAAGGCGTGCGAGGCGGTGCGCAGGAAGGACCGCAACGGACGCTTCGCCTACGACTACGTGGTCATGGACGCGCCCCCCACCGGTCGCGTCACGCGCTTCCTCAACGTCAACGACGAGGTGGCCGGGCTGGCCCGGATCGGGCCGATCCACAACCAGGCGCAGGCCGTCATGCGCGTCCTCAAGTCCCCCGAGACGGCAGTGCACTTCGTGACGCTGCTGGAGGAGATGCCCGTCCAGGAGACCCGGGACGGCGTCGCCGAGCTGCGGGCGGCCGGGCTGCCGGTGGGCGGTGTCGTCGTCAACATGGTGCGGCCGCAGGTCCTCGACGAGCAGGCCGTGGACGCCGCCGCACACAGCCGGCGCCCGGACGTGGTCCGCGCCCTGGAGTACGCCCTGGAGCGCACCGGCTCCGGCGGCGCACGGCGCACGGGCCGCGGCGAGCCGCTCGTGGAACCCTTGCTGCAGGAAGCGCGCGAGCACACGGAGCGCCTCGCGCTCGAGCGCCGGGTCCGCGCCGACGTCGCCGGCCTGGGCCTGCCCACCTACGAACTGCCGCTGCAGGGCGACGGCATGGACCTGGCCGGTCTGTACCGCATGGCCCGCGCCCTGCGCCATCAGTGGACGCAGGCGCAGGCACCGGCGCAGACGCAGAGGCAGCCGCAGGAAACCCCGCAGGGGCAGCGGGCACAGCCGGGACAGCAGTCGCCACCCGTACCGCGGGACCGGCGGCACGCGGACGGTACGCCCGGGGGCGGCGCGCCCGGCCCCGACGCGGACGGCGCGCACGGCGCGCGTACGGGCGCGGCAGCCGCCCACGACACCACGACCGACACCCACGGCAGCACCACCAAGGAGTGAGCGGGTGAGCCTCGATCCGGCGGCGGAGCCGCTCGGCATAGATCCGATCCTGGACGACAGGCGCACCCGCATCGTGGTGTGCTGCGGTTCCGGCGGCGTGGGCAAGACCACCACCGCGGCCGCCCTGGGCCTGCGGGCCGCCGAGCGCGGCCGCAAGGTCGTCGTCCTGACCATCGACCCGGCCCGTCGGCTCGCCCAGTCCATGGGCATCGACGAGCTGGACAACGTACCGCGCCGCGTCCCCGGCATCGACGGCTCCGCCGGCGGCGAGCTGCACGCCATGATGCTCGACATGAAGCGGACCTTCGACGAGATCGTCGAGGCGCACGCCGACAAGGACCGCGCACGGGCCATCCTGGACAACCCCTTCTACCAGTCCTTGTCGGCCGGTTTCGCGGGCACGCAGGAGTACATGGCCATGGAGAAGCTCGGCCAGCTGCGCGCCCGCGACGAGTGGGACCTCATCGTCGTCGACACCCCGCCGAGCCGGTCGGCGCTGGACTTCCTGGACGCGCCCAGCCGCCTGGGGTCGTTCCTGGACGGCAAGCTCATCAAGCTGCTGATGGCGCCCGCGCGGGTCGGCGGGCGGGCCGGGATGAAGTTCCTGGGCGTCGGCATGTCGGTGATGAGCGGCCCCCTGAACAAACTGATGGGCGCCCAACTGCTGCAGGACGTACAGACCTTCGTCGGTGCGATGGACACCATGTTCGGCGGCTTCCGTACCCGGGCCGACGCCACCTACCGGCTGCTGCAGGCGCCCGGTACGGCCTTCCTCGTCGTCGCCGCGCCCGAGCGGGACGCGCTGCGGGAGGCGGCGTACTTCGTGGAGCGCCTGGCGGCGGAGCGCATGCCGCTGGCCGGTGTGGTGCTCAACCGGGTCCACGGCAGCGGGGCGGACCGGCTGTCGGCGGAACGGGCGCTGGCCGCCGCCGAGGCCCTGGAGGGCGGCCTGGTGAACGGCCCAGGGGAATACACAGAAAATCTTGACGGCGACGGCATTGTGGATCGTGGCAGCGGGCAAGCTGGCTCACGTACCGCTGACGACCCTGGCACCCTCACTCCCACGGACACGTCCTCTCCCTCCCCCGAGAGGGGCTTCCCCCAGCCCACGTCCACGGGACCGAGTGCCGCGGAGCTCGCGGCGGGGCTGCTGCGGCTGCACGCCGACCGCATGCAGGTCATTGCCCGAGAGCAGCGCACCCGCGACCGCTTCACCGCGTTGCACCCCGACGTACCGGTGGCGGAGGTGGCTGCGCTGCCCGGCGACGTGCACGACCTGGCCGGGCTCCGCTCGATCGGTGACCGGCTCGCCCAGCAGACGACAGCCGCCCAGCAGACGACAGCCGCCGACCAGACGACAGCCGGGGAACGGGCGGCCACCGACGCGAGGGAATCGGCCGATCCGAGCTGACACGCGCAGGCTCGTGGCGCCGGGCCCCTGACCGTCACCGCGGAGGGAGCCGCAGGGGTGTGGGAGGGCGGCCGCGGCACGGGCCGTACGTGAGTACGGCATCGGCCGTACGCAGGACGCGGAGCCGTGCCCTGGGCGCCGTACACCAGCCGTACGCCGGCCGTACGTCGGCCATACGTCAACCGTGGGCGCCGTAGCCGTACGTCAGGCGCGTCAACGCGACAGCGTGCAGGTGCCCGCAGGCCTACCCGACCGCGGCGTACTCGTCGTAGCCCGGCTCGCCCAGCGGCAGCATCCCGGCGCCGCGCTCGTACTCCGTACGCGCGGTCTCCAGGAGCCGGCGCCACGACGTCACCGTGGGCCTGCGCCGCAGCAGGGCCCGCCGCTCGCGCTCGGTCATCCCACCCCACACGCCGAACTCGACGCGGTTGTCCAGCGCGTCGGCGAGGCACTCGGTGCGCACCGGACAGCCGGTGCAGACCGCCTTCGCCCTGTTCTGCGCTGCGCCCTGAACGAAAAGTTCATCCGGATCGGTCGTGCGGCAGGCGGCCTGCGCACTCCAGTCGGTTACCCAGCCCATGCTGGCGCCGTCCTCTCCCGAATCGAGGCTCCCCCACGGCGGCAGCGGCATATTCACCGTTGCCAGTTGAGGACGTTACGGAAGCCCGACAGGGGGCAACACCCCCTGCGGGCCCAATCTTGAATGGCCCGAACGGACTATGCGTACGCGGCAGATCACCCAACGGAGTGAGCTGGCGACATGCGGGACCTTTCCCTCCATAGAGGGGCAGTCCACCCGGGGAGCGACGGGCAACCACCATCAGAGGCGGCAATACGGACACCTCTCATCACTCACAAGAGTGAGCGTGAAGGTGAGGTGGGAGAGTGCCTGAAGTGACTGGCGTGAAACAGCGTAGGCGAACACACCTGCGCCTGTCCTCGGAATGAGAACGTAGGCTTCGCACATGGCTATGAAGCGCTCGGGCGAGGGTCCCTCCAGGACCCGACAGGCCGCGAAATTCCTCGGCGTCAGCGTGCTCTCGGGAGTCGTGCTGGCAGGTCTGGCCCTACCGGGCATCGGCGCGTTCGGCCTGGTGGCCAAGGGCACCGTCGAGGGCTTCGACGAGATCCCGGCCAACCTCAAGACGCCGCCGCTCAGCCAGCGCACCACCATCCTCGACGCCCAGGGCGGCGAGATAGCCAAGGTCTACTCGCGCGACCGCACCGTGGTGCCGCTGAACGACATCTCGCCCTACATGCGCGAGGCAATAGTGGCGATCGAGGACGCGCGCTACTACGAGCACGGCGCGATCGACCTCAAGGGCGTCCTGCGCGCCGTCAACAAGAACGCACAGTCCGGCGGCGTCTCCGAGGGCGCCTCCACGCTCACCCAGCAGTACGTCAAGAACGTCTTCGTCGAGGAGGCCGGCGACGACCCCGAGAAGGTCGCCGTCGCCACCCAGCAGACCCTCGGCCGCAAGGTCAAGGAGCTGAAGTACGCGATCCAGGTCGAGAAGGAACTGGGCAAGGACCGCATCCTCAACAACTATCTGAACATCACTTTCTTCGGGCAGCAGGCCTACGGCGTCGAAGCCGCCTCGCAGCGCTACTTCAGCAAGCACGCCAAGGACCTCACCCTCGGCGAGTCCGCGCTGCTGGCCGGCATCGTCCAGTCGCCGAGCCGCTACGACCCCGTGCGCGCCCCGAAGGAGGCCACCAAGCGCCGCAACACCGTGCTGCAGCGCATGGCGGACCTGAAGTACATCAAGCCGGAGGAGGTCGCGGCCGAGCAGGCCAAGCCCGTCAAGCTCAACGTCTCCCGTCCCAAGAGCGGCTGCATCACCGCCGTCGACAACGCCGGCTTCTTCTGCGACTACGTGCGCGAGACGTTCCTGCAGGACCCCGTCTTCGGCAAGACCAAGGAGGCGCGGGCCAAGCGCTGGAACGAGGGCGGTCTGGTCATCCGCACCACCCTCGACCCGCAGACCCAGAAGTCCATCCAGAAGTCGATCAGCGATCACGTCTACCAGAGCGACTCGGTGGCCACCGCCGTGACCATCGTCGAGCCCGGCACCGGCAAGGTGCTCGGCATGGCGCAGTCCCGCCCGTACGGCTTCGGCGAGCACCAGACGCAGATCAACCTCTCCGCCGACAAGTCCATGGGCGGCTCGACCTACGGCTTCCAGGTCGGCTCGACCTTCAAGCCGATCGTCGCCGCGGCCGCCCTCGAACAGGGCACCTCGCCGTACCAGACGTACTCCTCGCCGTACCGCATGCCGTACCCCGAGGAAGTCGAGACCTGCGGCAAGCCGTGGAAGAACAGCATCGGCGAGACCGTCCAGAACGAGAACCGCAGCGAAGTCGGCCCGTACGGCATGCGCGAGGCGCTGGCGAAGTCGGTCAACACCTACTTCGTGCAGATGGTCGGCGACCTGGGCCTGTGCCCCGTGATCAAGATGGCCGGCAAGATGGGCATCAAGCCGGCCAGCGGCGGCAAGTTCGACGAGAACCCCTCGCTCACCCTCGGCGGCGCCGAGGCCGGCATGTCCCCGCTGACCATGGCCTCCGCCTACGCGACCTTCGCCAACCACGGCACCTACTGCTCCCCCGTCCTGATCGCCTCGGCCACCGGCCCCGACGGCAAGTCGCTGAAGGTTCCGCAGACCAAGTGCTCCCGGGCGATGTCCGAGCAGACGGCCGACACGATCAACAGCCTGCTGAAGGGCGTCGTCGAGGACGGCACCGGCAAGGAGGCCGGCCTCAGCGGCCGGGACAGCGCGGGCAAGACCGGTACGACGGACGAGCGCAGGGCCGCCTGGTTCGTCGGCTACACCCCCAACATGGCGGGCGCCGTGTGGGTCGGCGGGCCCGAGGACGCGGTCTCGATGGAGAACATCACCATCGGCGGCGTCTACCACGACAAGGTCTACGGCGCCGACACCCCCGGCCCCATCTGGCGCGACGCGATGAACGGCGCCCTGGACGGCAAGGACGCCCCCTCCTTCGGCGGCGCAGCCGTCGGCGGCGGGGACAACGCGAGCGGCGACCCGGGCACCGGTGACAAGCGCGGCACGGGCCGCGGCGGCCGCAAGCCCGGCAACGGTACGGGCGGTACGGGCGCGGGCGGCGGCAAGCAGGGCAACAAGCCCGGCACCGGCAAGCCGGGCCACGGCAAGCCCGCCACCGACACCCTCGACAGCAAGCCCGGGACGCCGGCCCTGCCCGGCGGCGACGCCCTGCCCGGCGGCACCCCGGCCGGCACTCCTGGCGGCACCCCTGGCGGCACTCCGGACCAGGGCTGATCAAGGATCCGGAACCTGAGAGAAGGGGGCGCCCCCGCTGTCGTGACGGCGGGGGCGCCCCCTTCTTTACGTATGGTGGTGCTCTTTACGTACGGTGCTGCCTGCCTCAGCCGACCAGGTGGCGCTTGACCGCGGCGGCCACGCGGCCACCCTCAGCACGGTCGCCGACCTTCGGCTTCACGATCTTCATGACGGCGCCCATGGCCTTCGGCCCCTCGGCACCGGCCGCCGCGGCCTCGGCCACGGCCTCCGCCACGATCGCGTCCAGCTCCTCGTCGGACAGCTGCTCCGGCAGGTAGGAGGCGAGCACCTCGCCCTCGGCGCGCTCGCGCTCCGCCGATTCCGCCCGGCCGCCCTTGTCGAACGCCTCCGCGGCCTCCTTGCGCTTCTTCGCCTCGCGCACGATCACCTTGAGCACCTCGTCGTCCGAGAGCTCGCGCGCCTGCTTGCCGGCGGTCTCCTCGTAACCGATCGCGGAGAGGGTGAGGCGGAGCGTGGAGGCGCGCAGCTCGTCGCGCGCCTTGATGGCGGTCGTGAGGTCGTCCTGGAGCCTGGACTTCAGCGTGGTCATGGCGCAATCTTCGCATCCCACCCCGGCCGACGCCCCGTATTAAAGGCCCCGGCAAGGCTCGGGCAAGGTCCCGGCAAGGCCCGGGCCGCCCCCCTGGGACCCAACTCCCCTACGTGCGCTGGCGGCCCCGCGGTCTGGGACGATGGACGACATGCGTGCGCGATACGGAGTACCCCTGGGAATCACCGCGGTCGGCGCGGCGGGCCTCGCCTATGCCGCCGGCTTCGAAGTCCGCTCCTTCCGGCTGCGACGGGTCACCGTACCCGTGCTGCCGCAGGGCATGCGGCCGCTGCGGGTGCTCCAGGTCTCCGACATCCACATGGTCGGCGGCCAGCGCAAGAAGCAGCGCTGGCTGCAGTCGCTGGCCGGGCTGCGCCCCGACTTCGTCATCAACACCGGCGACAACCTCTCCGACCCGCAGGGCGTCCCCGAGACCCTCGACGCCCTCGGCCCCCTCATGCGCTTCCCGGGCGCCTACGTCTTCGGGTCGAACGACTACTACGGCCCCAAGCTGCGCAACCCCGCCCGCTACCTCGTCGAGCGCATGACCGGCCGGCACGGCCTCAACGGGAACACCCCCGTCGTCGGCGCGATCCACAACCCCTGGGAGGAGCTGCGCGACGGCTTCGACGCGGCGGGCTGGGTCAACCTCACCAACACCCGCGGCACCCTCAAGATCGACGGGATGGAGATCGCCCTCACCGGCCTCGACGACCCGCACATCAAGCGCGACCGCTACCAGCAGGTGGCCGGCGGCCCCGAGGCCGGCGCCGACTTCTCCATGGCCGTCGTCCACGCCCCCTACCTGCGCGTTCTCGACGCCTTCACCGCCGACCGCTACCCGCTGATCCTCGCCGGTCACACCCACGGCGGCCAGCTGTGCATCCCCTTCTACGGCGCCCTGGTCACCAACTGCGACATCGACACCGACCGGGTCAAGGGCCTGTCCACCCACACCGCCGGCGGACACCGCTCCTACCTGCACGTTTCCGCCGGCTGCGGCACCAACCGCTACACCCCGGTCCGCTTCGCCTGCCCCCCGGAGGCCACCCTCCTCACCCTCGTCCCCCACAGCTGACCAGGGGCCCCACAGAGCACCCGCATACGGTGGGGGGATGACCGACCCGACATCCCCCACCACCGCGCGCCCCGCCCTGCCCGACACGGCGGAGGCGCCGGCGCCCACAGGCCGCCGCCCCTACGCAGCGGCCTTCCGCGCGCTCATCGCCCTGACGGCGCTCACCGGCGTCGTCCTGGACACGATCGACTCCGACGACCTCGGCCGGCTCTTCAGCTACTTCACGATCCAGTCCAACCTGCTGCTGGCGATCGCCTGCGCCTGGTCCGCCCACCGCGCCTGGACCGCCCGCCCCGCACTCTCCCCCCGCATCACCGGCGCAGCACTGCTCTACATCTCCATCACGGGTCTGGTCTTCCACTTCGTGCTGTCCAACGACGCCAGCGGCTTCGCCATGACCAGCCAGCGCACCCCCCTCGAATCGGTCGCCAACCAGCTCCTGCACACCGTGACCCCCCTCACGGCCGCCCTCGACTGGCTCCTGCTCACCACCCCCGGCGGCTTCCTGCTCCGCCACGCCTGGCAGTGGCTGGCCTACCCCCTCCTCTACCTCCCCTTCGCCCTCGTCCGCGGTGCCCTCCTCGCCCCCGGCACCGACGGCCGCTACCCCTACCCCTTCCTGGACGTCGACCTCCACGGCTACGCCGGCATCGCCACCAACGCCGTCGTCTTCGGCCTGGCCTTCTACGCCCTGGCTCTCACCCTCGTCCTCCTCGACCGCATACGCCCCCATCTGCAGCCCCGGCGAAACCGGATTTCACCTACGGCCTCCGGTCGGCTAAAGTAGTCCTCGTTGCTCCGGAGCCCGCAAAAACGGGGGCCGGTCGCACATCGGGGTGTAGCGCAGCTTGGCAGCGCGCTTCGTTCGGGACGAAGAGGTCGTGGGTTCAAATCCCGCCACCCCGACAGGTGAAACACCAGGTCAGGCCCGGTCTTCTGTGATGGAAGACCGGGCCTGACCTGTTTGTGGAGTGCCCGGGAGCCCCCCCCGCGGGGAGGAATCCACACGGCCGGTCCTGTGCAGCGCCCTCAGCAGCCTGTCGAGCACAGCCAAAGGTGACCTGGGACGCACCTCCAGCCGAGCACGAAGCCCCGCTTCCTTACCCCACTAGGTGACCGGCACCTCGTAGACGATCTCGCAGAGCGAGGTCGGCACGACGATGTCGGCCGTTTCCACCGCCCTACCGTCGTTGCTGAAGTACGTCCGCTGTATCCGCGTCACCAGAGCGCCACGCTGGATGCCGAGGAGGTTCGCTTCTCCGGCATTGGCATGTCCGGGCTCCGGCCGCTCGACCGCGCGGACCACCGTGACGCCGATCTCCGCCATACGCCCGACGACGCCTCTACCAGCATGAGGTCCCGCCTCCGGCAGCACCACGAGCGTGCCGGAGGTGATCTCGTAGGGCTCCCAGCTGATCGACAGCTGCACCGGCTTTCCGTCAGCCAGGAACACGTACGACGTACGCACGCAATAGGCACCTGCCTGGATGCCGAGCCGTTCGGCGATGTCCGCCGGCGCCGGTATCAGGGGGTCGCTGCGGCTATCCCAGGATCCGTGTTTCCCGAGCTCCACCGTGCCGGCATAGAACGGCGAACCCTCAGTTCGCTCACGTTCCGGCGAACGCAGCAAACACACCCGCTCACGGGGCTCGGCGACGTACGTCCCGGAGCCGCCCCGCCCCACGAGCACACCTTGGGCTATGAGCAGCTCCTGGGCCCGGCGGACGACAGCTTCGGTCGCCTCGCACTCCTGGGCCAGTTGCGTACGCGACGGAAGGCGGTCACCCGGCGACCACTCCTGCTCCTTGATTCGTTGTCGAAGCACATCAGCGGTCCGGAGGTAGGGTGGCCGCTCACGCATAGCATCCCGCCTCAGCCCAACCACTCGGCAATGGCATGAGCAAGGGCCTCACCCCCCTGTTGCACCGCGGTCCCCATTACCAGAGCCGGCAACGCCTGAATGGCCCCGCGCAGTGCACCAACGGCTTGCGGATTCTCGGCTGCCAGTGAGATGTCGATGGAGTCGGCCATGGCCCGGAGCACTTGCGCGTTCGGCAAGCCGTCCTGGTTCCGTTCCACCTCCGTGCGGAATGTCGAAAGGA
The DNA here is from genome assembly GCF_039532865.1 of Streptomyces luteosporeus. Lineage (NCBI taxonomy): Bacteria > Bacillati > Actinomycetota > Actinomycetes > Kitasatosporales > Streptomycetaceae > Streptomyces > Streptomyces luteosporeus. The sequence continues at coordinate 357,472 of NZ_BAAASL010000002.1, read as the reverse complement.
GGTCCCGCACGGCTTCCACACTCGCCGCAGGAGCGTCGGCCGACGCCGACTGGTGGACGTCAGTGATGTTCTGCCCCACCACGTTCTGCAGGGGACCACTGTTGTTGCCACCAATGCTGATACCTGAGCCGTACCCCGGATCCGGTTCCGGGCGTCGTCCTACCACCTGCCACTCCTTTCCACCTAGGCCTTATTGTCCTGGCCCACGTTGTTGATCCCGCTGCCGGCAACGTTCTGGATGGGCGCGTTGTTGTCGCCGTAGACCTGAATGTTGGTGATGACAGCAGCCACCTGACGCTCGTACGGAGCAGTGTCGATCCCCAATTCCTTGAGGTACTCGGAGACTGTGCGAAAGATGCAGGTCTGCATGAGGACGACGTGCCGTTTCGCGTCGTCGGCCTGGTGCATGTCGAGAATTTCCTCGATGGAGTACCGATCACGGAGGCTGACCGGGTCCTTCTCCTCGGCCCGGCTGTCATCCGACTGCACACCAAGCGCAATCCGGGCCATCAACCGCCACAGCACGAGCGGCCCGTTGACGGCATCCAGCAGGGACTGCACCGCGACCCAGCCGAACAGCTTCATCCCGCGCCTGGTCACTGGTGCATCGGTCACCCGTAATTCGTTGTAGAGCGGCGTCATGACGTGGGGGCGCAAGGTCATTCGCAACTCGCCTGCTTCCAACGCGGCGTGTGCAAAAACGGTGACTACGACCTGCCCGGACCAACTGATGCACTGCGCCCGCAGGTACAGCCGATCGGGCACACTGGACGGTGAACGACGACCACGACCGCGGAGATCGGGCATATCCAGCTTCGTTGCGCGAGTCCGTTGCAGCCACAAATCGGAAGGCAGGCCGAGGACCTCATTGACTGAGAAACCGGGCAGTGGATCGGTGATCTCTCGGGCGCCACGCCCCAGGTCCCTGAGGTCCGCGCCCATCCGGCGCAGCAGTTCCACCTCGCCGAAATCTTTGACCGGCTCCTCCGGATCCTTGGGTTTGAGCGGGATACCGATGTCGGCCGCTCCCCATACGTCCCGACCGGCGCCGACGAATCGTTCCGGGTGGTCGTAGGGAAGCTCCCGCCACGTCTGTTTACTGCTGATCTCCTCCATCCGCCGACCGGTCCTTGCCGCCACCCGCGGCATGCGGGCGTCCCCGACGCCGTCCCTGAGGATTCCGGCCAATCCCGCCCTCGCGGCGAGCCGATCGCCTATACAAACCAGTGCAGTTACGGACAGTAAGGCGAACGGGAGCAGAAGCAGCCCGGCCCGCAGGTTCACCACCTCGCTGCGAACCGGCTCGTATGGCACGACCGCGAGCAACCACGGCACACACAGCACGAAATACGCCACACGCGGCGTGGGTGCCAGCTTCGACCTCTTGCCCTTCCTCGACGCCCGGAGCGCCGCCCACCGCATCAAGAGCGCCAGCAAGATGGTCCCGCCCCACACGGCGGCCGCTCGGGGGACCGCGTACGCCACTGCAGTGACCAGCAGCATCACTGTCACCCGCCGCAGCCGACGTCGTCGGCGTGCACGAAGACTGTGCTCGACTACGGGCACCAGATCGAAGCCATACGACGGAACAGGCAACGGCGGTCCGTGCAGGACATGGTCCAGAACCCACTGCGCCATGGGCTCGCCCAAAGGAGGGCACTCGTCATGGCCCTCCAGGTAGATACGTCTGCGAGTGCTACGCCGGGGCTTGTTCGGTCGCTTGTCCTTTCCCCGGACACGGCGCCACCACGTCTTGACGGCTGCGATCTGGTCAGGACGCACGTAGACGGCTTGGCACAGCAGCCTGGTGACGTCCGACGAGGTGGGCTCCACCTCGTCGAAACGGTGATCGACGGTGGAGACAGTCCCGGACGGAGTCGGCACCGCCGGCCCGTCGACCACCCCCTGCGCTGTACCTTCCCGAACGCGCAGCCCCTTGCCGAACCCCATGCCCGCCCCCCGGTTCGCTGATACGGCGGGCATCCTCACGGTGAACCTGTAGATACGCCAGATCGCAAAGGTGACAATGACCCCATAAAGCCTGCTTGTGCAAGGTTGACTGAATACCGTTGACTCGCTGGGCCGCAGTAGGGCATATCGATGCGCAGCCCCAGCCCGCGGGGCATGGAACCCGGGGTGGGTGCCGGGAGGGCGGGCGGGTGCCCTGCCCTCCCGGGGGCGGATCAGTCCGTCGTCGGTTCTTGCCAGCCCTGGGCTTGGAGGGCTCCGGTGATGTCCGGGGGCTGGTAGTGGGGGCCCTTGAGGACCTTGCCGTCGGGGCGGAGGAGCGGGTGGCCGTGCGGGGGCAGTTTGCTCATGTTCGCGCGGTGGACCTCGGCGATCACGGCGTCCAGGTCGATGCCGTGCACCAGGGCCGTGCCGTATGCGACGTACACCACGTCGGCCAGTTCGTGGGCCAGGCGGTCGAGGGGGCCGTCGACCGCTACTTCTGCGACCTCGGCCACCTCTTCGGCCAGGAGGTCCTGGCGGTGGGCGGCCAGTTCCGGGGGGATCTCCGTGGGGGTCGTGCGGGCGTCCAGGCCGAAGGCATGGTGGAACTCGCGGACCTTCTCGGCCGGGGAGGGGTGGGTCACTGGTAGTCCTTGGGGCTGAAGGAGTTGACTACTGTTGCGAAGTCCATCAGATCCTTTTCGGCATCGCCGGAGACGCTTTCCCCGTTGAGCGCGGCCACCTCGGACTCCCAGCGGGCCTTGTTGGCCAGGGCCAGTTGCTGGTTCAGGCTCACGTACTCGCGCAGTTCGCTCTCGTACGCGGCGAATGCGGTGCGGTGATCGCCGTCGGCGGCGCGGAGTTCGCCGGCCAGGACGTACGCGCCCACCATCGCCATGCTCGTGCCCTGGCCGGACATCGGCGAGCCGCAGTAGCCGGAGTCGCCCAGCAGGACCACCCGGCCGTGTGACCAGCTGTCCATGTGGATCTGGCTCATGGAGTCGAAGTGGAAGTCGGGCGCATTCCACATGTGGGTCAGGGCGTTGGGGAATTCCCAGCCGCCGTCCGCGAGGCGGTCGGCGAGGAGCTTCTTGTGGGAATCGGTGTCGCGGTAGTCGTACGCCAGCGGCTCCTCGGGCTCGAAGCCGAGGTAGACCCGGGCCTCGGTGTTGTCACGGACGCTCATGGCGCCGCCCCAGGAGCCGTCGGCCCGTACGCACATGGTCTGCCAGTGGTCGAGGCCGAGGAAGTTGGGGGCGGTGAAGACGGCGAGGTAGGTGCCGAGGTGGCGGATGAACCGTTCCTCCGGGCCGAAGACGAGCCGCCGGACGTTGGAGTGCAGACCGTCGGCGCCGACGACGAGATCGAAGGTGCGCGGGGCGCTGTTCTCGAAGGTGACCGCGACCTCGTTCTCGGTTTGTTCGAGGGAGGCGATGGAGTCGCCGAAGAGGTATTCCGGGCCGTCCGTGCCGCCGGCGGCGTCGACGATCAGGCGGCTGAGGTCGTCGCGCATGATCTCGACGTCGGCGCCGGCGAAGTCGAGGTCGGTCAGCGTGCGGTCCTCGCTGCGGTAGAGCTCCTTGCCCGCCTCGTCCACCAGCGACATGCCGCGCACGCCGGTGCGCAGGGCGCGGATGTCGTCGAGGATGCCCATCTTCTCCGCGACGCCGAGGGCGGGGCCGCGCACGTCGATGGCCTGGCCGCCGGGGCGCAGGCCGGGCGAGCGCTCCACCACCGTGACGTCGAAGCCGTACCGGCCGAGCCAGTAGGCGAGGGCGGGGCCGCCGATGCTGGCGCCGGAGATGAGGATTCTGGTGTTCTTCACGGTTCTGGGCTCCCCCTGTACGTGGTCGACGCCGCCCGGGCTGCTGTTGCCCGGTGTCGGCGCGAGGATGATCAAGAGTGCGGGGGGCGTGTGTCAACCGGATGAGCGAAGGCCCTGGTGGGTGACGGAGTTGTCCACAACCGGCGAGTACTCCACAGACTCCGGCGGCCCCGGCCACGACGTCGGACCAGCAGCGCAGAATGGTGGGCATGACTGAGAGCAAGGGGTCCTCGCAGGGCAACTCGACCGCATCCATGCCGGACTGGGAGAAGAGGTTCCGGGCGCCGCGCACAGGCCTGCCCCGGTGGGCGGAAGACGCCCCCGACCGCTCGCTGTTCACCTCGAACGCGACGGGGACCTTCGAGCTGTACGCCTGGGACCGGGCCACCGGCACCCGGCGGCAGGTCACCGACCGGCCGAACGGCACGACCGGCGGCGTGCTGTCGCCGGACGGCGAGTGGATCTGGTGGTTCTCCGACACCGACGGCGACGAGTTCGGTGTGTGGGTCCGCCAGCCGTTCCACGGCGGCCCCGACGAGCCGGCGGCGCCCGGTCTCGCGCCGGCCTATCCGGACGGCCTGGCCCTGGGCCGGGACGGCACCGCCGTCATCGGCCGGTCCACGGACAAGGGCGGCTCCTCCGTGCACGTCGTGCGCCCGGGCGCCGAGCCGGTGGAGATCTACCGCCACGAGCAGTCGGCCGGCGTCGGCGACCTCTCCCACGACGGCTCGCTCGTCGCGATCGAGCACACCGAGCACGGGGACGCCATGCACTCCGCGATCCGCGTCGTGCGGCTCGACGGCACGACCGTGAGCGAGCTCGACGACAGCGAGGGCGGCACCCGGGAGCTGGGGCTGTCGGTGATGGGCTTCGCTCCTATGGACGGCGACAACCGGCTGCTGGTCGGCCACCAGCGCCGGGGCCGCTGGGAGCCGATGCTGTGGGACGCCGTCACGGGCGAGGAGACGCACCTGGCCGTCGATCTGCCCGGCGACCTGGACGCCGACTGGTTCCCCGACGGCACCGCGCTGCTCATCGACCACAACTTCCACGCCCGCAGCGAGCTGTGGCGCTACGACCTGGCCGACGGCGAGCTGACCCGCCTGGAGACGCCGCAGGGCACGGTCTCGGGAGCGCTGGCCCGGCCGGACGGGACGGTGGAGTTCCTGTGGTCGTCGGCCGCCGAGCCGCCGGTCGTGCGCTCCACGGCCGGCCACGTGGTCCTGGAGACGCCCGCGACGCCGCACGGCATCGACCGGGCGCCGAGCTCGGTGCCGGTCACGGACGTGTGGGTGGACGGGCCCGGCGGCAAGGTGCACGCCCTGGTGCAGAAGCCGGCGGGCGAGGGGCCCTTCCCCACCGTCTTCGACATCCACGGCGGCCCGACCTGGCACGACAGCGACGCGTTCGCGGCCGGCCCGGCAGCCTGGGTCGACCACGGCTTCGCCGTCGTACGGGTCAACTACCGGGGCTCCACGGGGTACGGCCGGGCCTGGACGGACGCGCTCAAGCACCGCGTCGGGCTGATCGAGCTGGAGGACATCGCGGCCGTACGGGAGTGGGCCGTGGCCTCGGGGCTCGCCGACCCGCGGCAGCTGGTGCTGTCCGGCGGCTCCTGGGGCGGCTACCTGACCCTGCTGGGCCTGGGCACCCAGCCCGACGCCTGGGCCGTCGGCCTGGCCGCGGTGCCGGTCGCTGACTACGTCACGGCCTACCACGACGAGATGGAGGCCCTGAAGGCCCTGGACCGCACGCTGCTGGGCGGTACGCCCGAGGAGGTGCCGGAGCGCTTCGCCGCCTCGTCACCGCTGACGTACGTCGACCAGGTGCGGGCGCCCGTCTACATCTCGGCCGGCGTGAACGACCCCCGGTGCCCCATACGCCAGGTGGAGAACTACGTGGCGCGGCTGGAGCGGCGCGGCCACCCGCACGAGGTCTACCGCTACGACGCCGGGCACGGGTCGCTGGTGGTGGAGGAGCGGATCAAGCAGCTCCGGCTGGAGATCGCTTTTGCCCAGCGCCATCTGCCCCGGGCTGCGGCTGCTGGGGCAGCGTCTCCTCGGGCGTGATGCCGAGCGCCAGGTCCTTCGCGGCCTCGGCCTCGCGGCGAAAGAGCCGGAACCACATGAAGACGACGAAGCCGGCGAAGACGAACCACTCACCGGTGTAGCCGAGGTTCTGGAACGCCTTGAGGTCCAGGCCGGTGTTGGGCGCGGCGGCCGGCGGCACCGGGGTCAGGGGGGCGGGGGCCTTCGCGACGGTGACCCACGCGTCGTACACCTCGTACGGCACGAGGTTCACCAGCGAGGCGGCGCTGATCACGCCGAGCTGTCCCTGCGGCAGCCCACCGGAGGGGCCGACGCCCTTCGAGGTCCGGCTCTCCGACGGCTGCAGGGCGCCGGTGACGCTCGTCTCGCCCGCGGGCGGCGCCGGCACCTTGGCGGCGTCGGCCGCAGAGCCGGCGTCGCCGGGCAGCCAGCCCCGGACCACCGGCAGGGCCTTGCCGCCGTCGGTGCGCAGCATGGTCAGGACGTAGAAGCCCTTGCGGCCGTCGAGGTCGCGGTCGGGCACGAGCAGTTGGTGCCCGGTGTCGTACCGGCCGGTCGCGGTCACCTGGCGGCCGGAGGTCTCCGTGGTGACGGGAAGGAGGTCGCGCAGCGGCGCGGAGGCGGCCGTGCGGGCGTCGTCGGCCTGGGTCTGCTGCTCACGGTGCGAGTCGACGCGCGTCTCGAACCGCCCGAGCTGCCAGCTGCCCATGAACAGGCACAGCGGAATGGCCAGCACGGTGAAGACGTTGATCGCCCACCAGCGGGGAGTCAGCAGGAACCGATACACACCACCACGGTACGGGCACGGGAGCGGTTGCCGTCCGCCGGGGCGGCCCCGGGCCGTCGGTCGGCCTCGTCGCTCAGGGCTTCGCCGGAGTCGTCGTCGCCAGGGGGCCCGTCCGGTAGACCGTGCCCGCGCAGGCCTCCCGGATGGTGGCGTCGGCCGCCTTCGGCTCGCCCGCGTCCGGGACGTGGGAGAGGACGACGCTGCCCGGTGTGCTGCCGCTCCGGGCGGCGACCTGCTGGGCGGTCTGCGGTTTTTGTTCCGCCGCGGCCGCCGACGGGGCGGAGGAGGCGCCGCCCGCCGGGGTGGGCGAGGGCTCCGGCCGGTTGCAGCCGCTCTGCCCGCCGTCCGCCGCCGGCACCCAGGCGAACCGGATCTCGTACGCCTGGCCCGGCTGGAGGATCACCTGGCTGGGCACGGTGCCGGGGTCCGGCAGCCCGGGGGCCGCGTCGCCGGAGGTGTGGTCGACGACGGAGACCCGCGAACCGTCGGCACCGCCCTGGGCGTGTGCGGCGACGACGCCGGAGCCGGCGACGGCGCAGACGGTGCGGGAGACGTTGACGACGCGGAAGGCGCCGTAGATCTTGCCGTCCTTGTCGGCGTTCTCGACGCTGCTGCTGCCCTGGCCGAGCTGGTCCCGGTCGCAGGTCGGCGAGGACGCGATCAGGGTCGGCCCGGGGGCGGGGACGCCGGCTGCCGTGCTGCCGCCGGGGCCGGGGGTGGCGGTGCGGTCGCCGTTCCCCGGGCGGTCCGTGCCCTTCTCCTCGCCCTTGCGGGCGGTGTCGGGGCCGGCGGAGGTGCCCTCGTCGGCTCCGTCGGCCGCGCGACCGTCGTCGTGCCGTCCGTCGGCGAGCTGGTGGGTGCGCTGCCGGCTGCTGGCGGCGTTGGCGGCGCGGTCGTCGCCGGTGGCGGCAGTGGTGGCGGCGTGGATCAGCGCGGGCAGCGCCGTGGCCGCGAGGATCACGGCGGCCGCGGCACCGACGACGGCCTGACGGCGCCGGGTGCGCCGGGCCGGCACGGCGTGCCGCAGCCGCTCGAGCGCGTCGGAGCGCGGTTCGAGGTCGCCGACGGCGCCCTGCAGCATCCGCCGCAGCGCGTCCTCGTCGAGGGAGTCGGGGGAGCCGTTGCCGTCCCGGCTGCCGGCGAGGGGGTCGCCGGCAAGGCCGGCGCGACCGCCGTCACCCCCGCCTGCGCCGTGCGCACCCTCGCCGCCGCCGTCGAGGCGGCCCTTGTCGCCGGGGCTTGCGCCGTGCGCACCGTCGCTGCGGCCTGCGGCGCGACCGCCGTCACCACGGCCTGCGCCATGGGCGCCGTCACCGTGGGCGCCGGTGCCGGGGGCGCCGTCACCGTGGGCGCCGGTGCCAGGTGCGGGAGCCTCCGGCTCCTCCCCCGTCGGCTCCTGCGGGTAGTGGTGGGTCATACCGGCGCCTCCATCGCGACACGGAGGGCGGCGATGCCGCGCGAGCCGTACGCCTTGACCGAGCCGAGGGAGAGGCCGAGGGTCTCGGCGACCTGGGCCTCGGTCATGTCGGCGAAGTAGCGCAGGACGAGCACCTCGCGCTGTCGGCGCTGCAGTCCACGCATGGCTTTGATCAATTGGTCCCGCTCCAGCTGTTCGTACGCTCCCTCCTCGGCACTCGCCATGTCGGGCATCGGCTTCGAGAGCAGTTTCAGCCCGAGGATGCGGCGACGGAGCGCGGAGCGGGAAAGATTGACGACAGTCTGCCGCAGATAGGCGAGGGTCTTCTCCGGGTCGCGGACGCGGCCGCGGGCGGAGTGCACCCGGATGAAGGCCTCCTGCACCACGTCCTCGCAGGAGGCCGTGTCGTCGAGGAGCAGGGCGGCGAGGCCGAGCAGCGACCGGTAGTGGGCGCGGTAGGTCTCGGTGAGGTGGTCGACGGTGGTGCCCGCAGCCATTGCCTCGTCAGCGTCCCCGGTGCGGGGCGTCGCCGGCGCGGGCGTCCGTACGGCGGCCGGGGTGGCGGGCCGGTCCTGGGCGGGTACGGGGGCGGGTGCCGGGGACTGTCCGGGGCGGGCGGCCGGCCAGGGCGCGATCACCGGCATACCGCCCGCTGTGCCGGCACGCGGGCGCACCGCGGCGCTGCCGCGCCGTGGGACGGTTGCGATGCTGATGACCTCTGCCACGCCTGTTGGACACGCTTCCCCCCGTCAGGGTTGTACGCGCGGGGCAGCGCCCTCCCCCGCGCGCCGTGCGCCACGCCGCATGACGCGGCGTCAGGTGCCCTCATGCGTACCAGCTCTTCCCTCAATGCCCCGGTTTGTCTGCCGTGGTCCCAGCGCCACCCGCCGATCCCACCCACCCGTCGTGGGAGACGTAGACGCGCCCCGCCGACGTCCTGGTTGCGGCGACTCCGCGGCGGCTCCGCGGCGATTCGCCGGCGCCGGCACGCCGGAGCGCATGGTCGAACGGATCCGGCCACCGATTCAAGAGGTCTGGACCAACGAGTTGATCACAGCACCTTCACACGTTCGGCCGACGGTCAGCAAGTAATCAGCAAGTATTACCGAGCGGTCAGCCCGGCCGCCACGAGTTCCGCGATCTGCGCGGCGTTGAGCGCGGAGCCTTTGCGGAGATTGTCCCCGCAGGCGAAGAGTTCCAGGGCGCACGGGTCGTCCAGGGAACGCCGCACCCGCCCCACCCAGGTCGGATCGGTGCCCACCGCATCGACCGGAGTGGGGAACTCCGCCTCCTCCGGGCTGTCGCACAGCACCACGCCCGGCGCGTTGGCCAGGACCTCGTGCGCCCGCTCGACGTCCACCTCGTGCTCGAAGCGCGCGTGCACGCTCACCGAGTGCGTGGCGACCACCGGTACGCGTACGCACGTCGCGCTCACCGGCAGCTCCGGCAGCCCCAGGATCCTGCGGGTCTCCTCGCGGATCGCGAGCTCGCGCGACGACCAGCCGCCCTCGGCCGGCTCCCGGTCCCCGGCCCACGGCACGACGTTCAGCGCGACCGGCGCCTGGAAGGGCCCCATCCGGTCGCCGACCGCGCGCCGTACGTCGCCCGGGTGCGTACCCAGCTCCCGGCCGCCGCCCGCCACCACGGCGAGCTGGGCGCGCAGCGCGTCGACGCCGGCCCGGCCGGCGCCGGAGACGGCCTCGTAGGAGGAGACGACCAGTTCGCGCAGCCCGAAGGCCGCGTGCAGCGCACCCACCGCGACGATCATCGACAGCGTGGTGCACCCGGGGTTGGCGATGATGCCGCGGGGGCGCAGGCGCGCGGCGCCGGCGTTGACCTCGGGCACCACCAGCGGTACGTCCGGTTCCGAACGGAAGGCGCCCGAGCTGTCCACGACGACCGCGCCCTTGGCGGCCGCGACGGGTGCCCAGCGCGCCGCCACCCACTCGGGTACGGCGAACAGCGCGACGTCGACGCCGTCGAACGCCGCCTCGTCCAGCGCGACGACCTCGGTCTCCACGCCCCGGACGATCAGCTTCCGCCCGTGCGAGCGGGGCGAGGCGACGAGCCGGATCTCGCCCCAGATGTCCGCGTGCTGGGACAGGATCTCCAGCAGCACCGCCCCCACGCCGCCCGTCGCACCGACGACGGCCAGCGTGGGGGCAACGGTCCGCACCCAGGGACCACCCGTCGGGCCCGGACGGCCCTCCGGGTGGGCGGCGGTCATCGGCCGGTGCCGCCGTAGACGACAGCCTCGTCGGTCTCGCTGTCCAGGCCGAAGGCCGTGTGGACGGCGCGGACGGCCTCGTTCACGTCGTCGGCACGGGTGACCACCGAGATGCGGATCTCGGAGGTCGAGATCAGCTCGATGTTCACACCGGCGTTGGACAGCGCCTCGAAGAAGGTCGCCGTGACGCCCGGGTTGGTCTTCATCCCCGCGCCGACCAGCGAGATCTTCGCGATCTGGTCGTCGTAGCGCAGCGAGTCGAAGCCCACGCGGGACTTCGTCTTCTCCAGCGCCTCGACCGCCTTGGCGCCCTCGGTCTTGGGGAGGGTGAAGGAGATGTCGGTCAGACCGGTCGACGCCGCGGAGACGTTCTGGACGACCATGTCGATGTTGATGTCGGCGTCCGCGATCGCGCGGAAGATCGTCGCGGCCTCGCCCGGCTTGTCCGGCACCCCGACGACCGTGATCTTCGCCTCGGAGGTGTCGTGCGCGACGCCCGAGATGATCGCCTGCTCCATCGGCTCGTCCCCTTGCGGTTCGTTGCTGACCCAGGTGCCGCGCAGCCCGGAGAAGGACGAGCGGACGTGGATCGGGATGTTGTAACGGCGCGCGTACTCCACGCAGCGGTGCAGCAGCACCTTCGAACCGGAGCTGGCCAGCTCCAGCATGTCCTCGAACGAGATCCAGTCGATCTTCCGGGCCTTCTTCACCACCCGCGGATCGGCGGTGAAGACGCCGTCGACGTCGGTGTAGATCTCGCACACCTCGGCGTCCAGCGCCGCCGCCAGCGCGACGGCGGTGGTGTCGCTGCCGCCACGACCCAGGGTGGTGATGTCCTTCTTGTCCTGGGACACACCCTGGAAGCCGGCCACGATCGCGATGTTGCCCGCATCGAGCGACTGCTGGATCCGGCCCGGCGTGACGTCGATGATCCGCGCTTTGTTGTGGGCCGAGTCGGTGATGACTCCGGCCTGGCTGCCCGTGAACGACTGCGCCTCGTGACCGAGGTTTTTGATCGCCATGGCCAGCAGCGCCATGGAGATCCGCTCTCCGGCGGTCAGCAGCATGTCGAACTCGCGGCCGGCCGGCATCGGCGAGACCTGCCCGGCGAGATCGATCAACTCGTCCGTCGTGTCACCCATCGCGGAAACCACGACAACGACCTGGTGGCCGTTCTTCTTGGCTTCGACGATTCGCTTGGCAACCCGCTTGATGCCCTCGGCATCGGCAACGGAGGAGCCTCCGTACTTCTGCACGACAAGGCCCACGTGCGCTCCTCGCAGCTATACGTAATGCGGTCCGCTTCAGTCTAACGAGGGGGCGGAATGGACCATGCCGGTGTCACATCGTGAGACGTCACGGGAAACTTCACCGTCACTCGCCGCCGAGACCGCCGACTTCGCGTACGGCCTCGGCGATGGCCCGGAAGTCCTTGCGCAGGATCGCGCCGTGGTTGCTCGCCACCTTCGCGGCGATGCGGATGTTCGCGTTGCGGGCGGTTGCCGCGTCGAGGCCGGCGCGGATTCGTTCCTGCTCGTCGCCGCGGCTTCCGAAGGACGCCCCCGACGCCACCACGTACCGCACCGGGACGGTGATGTCGTCCAGCACGGGGCCCAGCTCGCTCTCGCGGGAGAGCCTGCCGAGCTCGATGTTGCTGTCCGCCTGCTGTGCGGCGGTCATCCGCGGGACCAGGCCCGTCGGGCGCAGCAGCGGCGCGAACCAGGCCAGGCGCCGGAACAGCTTCCGGATCCGCTGCTCCATGGCCTCGTCCAGCCAGTCGTACGGGAACGCGCCGTCGACCAGGACCGCGCCCACGGTACGGTCCGGATTCCGGGCGGCCCAGTGCGCCGCGACGACCGCTCCGTAGGACCAGCCCACCAGCACCGCCCGCTCCACGCCCCTGGCCGTGAGAACGGCATCCACATCCCGGACGGCGGCCTCGAAGGAGTAGTCCGCCGAGGTCTTCGACTTCCTTCCGCGGGCCCGCTCGTCGTAGGTGATGTGCCGCCACCCCGGCCCCAGTTCGGCGACGGTCCGTCGCCAGTAGCCCTGGGTGGCGAACTGGCCGTTGAGGTAGACCACGGGGATGCCGGGGCCGCCTGTGTCGGTGACGGCCAGGGCCGTGTCGTCCACCGGCACCATGCCGGTCCAGGGCGCGGCGGCCGCGACCGAGTTGTTCTTCTTCATGCGTTCCCCCTGGTCGTGTCGTGTGTCGTGTACGGGTTCCGGTTCAGAGGCTGCGGGCGGTGATGTCGCCGTGCGGGGTGGTGGCGCGGATGTCGAGTTCGGCGGTGCCGTCGTTCTTGAGGGCGTTGCTGATGCGGCCGTAGCCGGTGCCGGCGTCCAGGGCGGCCGAGACGCCTGCCGCCGCGGTCACCGAGATGTCGCCGGACTGGGTACGGAGCACGACCGCGCCGCGTACGGCCTCGCCGATCCGGATGTCGCCCCGCGCGGTGCTGATCTCCGCGGGGCCGCCCAGCCGGCCGACCTCGACGTCGCCGTCGACCGCGGTCAGGCGCAGGCTCGCGGCCTCGTCGACCTTGATCTGGCGGTACGCGCCGTCGAAGACGACGTCACCGAGGCGGCCGACGCCGCGCAGCTCGCAGGCGGCGGTCCTCGCCTCGACGCGGGATCCGGCGGGCAGCTGGACGGTGATCTCCACGGAGCCCGAGCCGCCGAAGAGCTGGTTCCTGGGCTCGGGAGTGGCGATCCGCAGGACGCCGTCGGCGTAGGCGACGGTGGTCTGCTCGGCGGTCTGGACGTCGCGGCTCTTGGCAGGGTTCGCGGGCAGGACCTCGACGGTGGTGTCGGTGCGGTCGGCGGCGATGAGCTGGATGCGCCCGGCGGGGACGTCGAGGACGGCGGAGACCGGGGCGGGGGTGGCGAACTTCTGCATGGTGCGCTCCTTCGAGGCGAGTCGTGGGCGTCGTTTCCGACACCAGAAACGCTACGTTGCGTTCGCGGATCAGGCAATCGATTCATTGCGCGTAAGCGTCATTCTTGCAGCTCAGCGCACATAAATCGTTGCAATGCCCTGGACGGCAACGCAACGCCACCGCACCCCGCTCGTTGCAATGAACCGACCGTAAACGCTACCCTGGCCACCCACGACGAGGACGACGAAGGAGAACCGCGATGCCGGGAGGCAGGCTCACCCAGCAGGAACGCCAGAAGATCGCGCTGGGACTGGCCGACGGCCTCGCCTACGCCGAGATCGCCCGCCGCCTCGACCGCCCCACCTCGACCATCACGCGCGAGGTGATGCGCAACGGCGGCCCCACCGCCTACCGCGCCGACCTCGCCCACCGCGCAACCGAACGCCGCGCCCAACGGCGCCCGCAGGCCGCGCCCCGCGCCACGGACGCGCCCCCGCAGGCCCACGGACGCGATGCCGCGGCGGTGCGCGAGTACGAGGAGGCGTTCACCACGATGCTCATGCAGTCGGGCACGCCCAAGATGATGGCCCGGGTGCTGTCCTGCCTGTGCATCAGCGACACGGGCAGCCTCACCGCGTCCGAACTCGTACGGCACCTGCAGGTCAGCCCGGCGTCCGTGTCCAAGGCGGTCGCGTTCCTCGAAAGCCAGGGCCTCGTCCGCCGGGAACGCGACGAACGCCGCCGCGAGCGCTACATCGTCGACGACGACGTCTGGTACCAGTCCATGATGGCCGCCGCCCGCGGCACCGCCGCCATCGCCGAAACCGCACGCCAAGGCGTCGGCGTCCTCGTCCCCGGCACCCCGGCGGCCACCCGCCTCGAAAACATCGCCCGCTTCCTCGACTTCGTCTCCGAGAGCACCACCCGCGCCGCCAACCAGGCCCGCGAAATCCTCCGCACGCCTCAGGCAGAGCAGTAGCCCGTGGCACACGAGATCGTCACCGTCTGCCTGCCGCCGGACGCGCACCACGCCCTGCACTCCGCCGTCGAGGCGGCCCTGGCGCCCTTCGACATGAACGGTGACCACGAGCCCTACCAAGGCGAATGGGACCTGTGGTGGCTCGGCCGGCCGGGCGAGGAGTTCGCCGTACTCCCCGGCCACGAGGACGACCCGCGCCTGGTACGAGCACCCCTCGACGCCTACGGCAGGCCCCGCCACTGGACGCCCGGGCAGTGCGACGGCGGCCCGCGCAGGCTGCTCGACTTCGCCGGCATGCGGGCCCGCGACGCGCGTGCGCTCGTCACGGACCACCTGCTCACCCTGGACGGGGCGTGGGGCTGCCCCAACACCGTGCCCGGCCCGCCCGGCACCGGCTACTCCGACTTCGTCGACGCGTATCTGGACGGCCTGCCGCCGGATGTCATGGTCGTCCACCTGCGCATCCACTGCTGACGAGCCGGGGCCAGCCGGGCCGGGCCCGCTGCAGGCGTCAGTTGCCTGCCATCGTGCAGGCGCTGTCGGACCTTGTCGCGGAGATCGCGGCGGCCTTGGTGAGCAGCGCGTTGCACAGCGTGCCCGGGCCCGGCTTCGGGAGGCCGAGTCCGCCGACCGCGCACGCGAGGTCGCCGACGGAGGTGTTGCGGGCCGGGTTGGAGCCCGCGAGGTAGTTGGCGCAGGAGGCCGGGGTGGCGTGGGCGGCCGGGGCCGCGATGACCGCTCCTCCGGCGGCCAGGGCAAGGGTGCCCAGGGCGGCGGCGAGGCGGGTGCGGATGCTTCCGGTCATGGGGGGTGTCCTCACTTGAGTGGGGGCAAAGGCCGAAGCTGGAGACCGGAACATCTGGTTCCGATCACTTCGGGCTGGTAACCCGATAAGAGGACCGTCGGTCACGCCACGAAGGAGTGATCAAAGGCCGCACTCGGGCCTCAACTGACCTGTATGTACCGGGAGTTCACCCGCCGGGGTGGAGTAAATCCACGAATGGCGTCATCGGCGCCTTTGCCCTCCGGCGGTCGGCACCATGGGCGTACCACCCCCCGATCCGCACCCCTCCCCGAAGGGACCCCCATGCGTCTGCGCCCCGCGCTGCTCGCCCTCGCGAGCGCCTTCGTCCTGGTCACCTCGGTCGCCACGACCGCGCACGCGGATGCGGAGGGCGGGATCAACTACCGCTACACCCAAAGCGGAGAGGCGACCGATCCACACACCTCCCTGGTGGAACAGCCCCTGAACGAATGCATCGCCATCCCCGACATCGAGAATGCCGAAACCGCGTACGCCTACGCCGCGAAGAACGTCAGCACCAACGCCAGGGCCGAGATCTACCCGGAGGACGGCTGCGGGGGCCCCAAGACCGTCCTCGCCCCCGATGAAGAGGCGCCCGACTCCGTCCACTTCCGGACGGTGAAGTTCGTCCCCACCTCCACCGGGTGAACGCCGGGACGGCCCCGCCGGACCCGTCCTAGTCGGCGAACTCCTTCAGCGCCTCCGTCTCCAGGACGATGCCGACGGGGTCGGGGATCTCGACGCGGGCGCCGAAGGGGTGCGTCGCAACGCGGCAGTACTTCCCCTTCGCCGGTTCCGTGTGCACGGTGACCTCACAGCGGTCGCGGTCGACGAGCAGAAACACCGGGATGCCCGCAGCCGCATAGCCGTCGGGCTTCTCGATGCGGTCCCGACGCTCGGTGTCGAAATCGTGGGACGTGATCTCGACCGTCATCAGCACGCCATCGGGGTCGGCCCACTCCCCCTGCCCGGCGAAGTACTTCCGAGGCGCGAGGGCGCCATCCGTGCGCGCCCGCCCCTTGCGGTAGGTCTCGACCTTCAGCCCCCGCTCCGGATAGAGGGCAAGATCCGGTCGCTGCTGCATGCACTGCGTCAGCAGCCACATGGTGATCTCACCGTGATTACCGTCCGGTGGCCGCTTGACCTCAACCCTTCCGTCGATGAACTCAAGCCGTACGTTCTCCGGCGCCCTGCGGGAGAACTCCTCGAACTCCTCCACCGACATCTGCGGCCTACGAGTGGTCATGTACGGCTGACGTCGGCGTCATTTGCCGCCGGTCGGAACGTGGAAGGGACGTCCTCCAGGCGGCACTTCCGGCACAGGCCGCCGGGCATGGCATCCGAGCGTCCCGGCTCCTCGCAACCGGTGCACAGCAGCTGCACTACGCGTCGGGGAACGGGTTCACTGGTCACGGTTGGCTCCTTCGGTTCTTCAGCGGGAAGCCTGCTGCCGCGCGGCACTTGTCCGCGTGGCGGCTGTGGGCCACCGGCTTCGCGTCGTCGGCGGCACGGAACGTGTCCGGTACGGCGCGTGGGGCCGGGGGTGCCGGCACCAGGTGCCTGATCGGAACCGGGGGCATCTTGACCGCCAGGCGTTTGCCCACGAGTCCGGCCGGGTGGTGTACGTGCTGCGGCAGGCCGGCCGTCACCGCCGCCGTCAGCTGTTCGGCTGTCGCGTCGCGGTCCAGCCACTGCGCGGCGAGCGGTTCGAGTGCCTCGCACTCGGCGGCGGACAGGGTCAGGCGGGGTTCGGCGTGGCGCAGCCGCGCCAGCACCTGGTACGCGCGGGACGGCAGCGCCTGCGGCTGCGGCTGCGGCTGCGGCCGTACGGGTTCCGGCTCGGGGGCGGGACGCGCCTCCGGGTGCTCCCCCACCCGCTCCTCCCACCACGCCTGCGAACGCGCCGTCCGCGAGAAGAACGTCAGCGTCACCCACCGCACCCCGGCCGCGGTCTTCGCGGCCACCTGACGGAGGAACACGTGTCCGGCCTCGCGCAACCGCCGGATCGCCGTCCGGCACGCCTGCTGCCCGTAGTCCGGCAGCACCTTGGCCAGCGTCTTCACGTCCATCGCCGCGCCCTCGGGCAACCGGTCGATGAACGCGGCAATCGCCGCCTCACGCTTGGGCAGATGTACGAAGTCGTGCGCGCCCGGCGGCGCCCGGTCCGGCGCGCTGTGCTTCCCGAAGCCGGGGTTCGCCATGGGGTGTGACGGGGCAGGCAGGACGACACTAGAGTTGGCAGTAGCCACGGATCGAGTCCACTTCGATCTTGTAGGTCAGACCCCGGTTCGGTGTTGGTAGCACCGGCCGGGGTTGTTTGTTGCTGCGCACGCTAGGGCGTCCGTACCGCGTGTCGCAAGCGGATCACGGAAAGTTACTTGGGCGGGTGGGTGGGAGAGAACTCCCCACCGCCCATTCCTTGAAAGCAGCGCTCGGATCTCGGAGCTCGGGTCTTCCCGAAGCTCAAGCGCCGACGAGGAAGCCGAGGAACGCCGCCCAGGAGGCAGCCGGCACGTCGACCCTCGGCGCTTGAGCCCCGAGCTTCGAGTCCCGAACGTGGATGGTGTGGGGGGACGTGGCGGCTACCTCGACGCACGCTTCACCGCCGTTGCCGCTGTAGCTGGACTTACGCCAGTCGAAGGCAACCTCGACGCACGCTTCCCCGCCTTCATCGCTGTAGCTCGACTTGAACCAGTCCAAGTCTTCGCAGTCGGCTATTCGCGACTTGGTGTTCACAACTCTCCCCGCATCTTCTCGATCAAACTCACCGAGTCCTCAGGGGTGAGCGCCTGTGATCGCAGAATGGCATAGCGCAGGTTCAGGTCTGAGACATCCTTCGGGTCAGAGAGCATCACGCTGCCCTTCTGGCCCTCGAAGTACACGATCCGTTGGTGATCCCGAGACTCCAGCACATACATCGGCCCAGCGAGCCCGGCGTGCGTCTCCCTGCGGGTCGGCATGACCTGGATGTCGATATTGCGAAGCTCGGACAGCTCAATCAGCCGTCGTAGCTGACCGCGCATGACTTCTTTGCCCCCGATCCAACGTTCCAGCGTGACCTGCTCAAGGACAGCACTGATCATCGCGGACGGAGTACGCGTCAGCAGCTGCTGGCGTTCCATGCGAGCCAACGACCGCTCCTCGATCTCCTCGTCATCGAGCACTGGCCGGCCACTGCGGAACACCGCCAGCGCGTACTCCTCGGTCTGGAACAGACCAGGGAGCACATGATTCTGGTAGATCCCCAGCGACGCGCACTCCGCTTCATACCGCGCGTACTCCTCGAACCAGTCGGGGAACTTGCTCTGCACAATGTGCCGCGCCGCATCCCGCAACAACCCGCCCGCGTCGAGGAGTTCCTCCGCCGCTTCGATCAGCTGGGCCGACGGCCTGCGCCGTCCCTGCTCGACCGAACAGATCAGGTCCACCGAGTACCGCGCCGCTTCCGCCAGCTGCTCGCGGCTGACGCCTGCGCGTCTGCGCAGGCCCTGCAGCAGTACGCCGAACATCCGCATCGTCGCCGACCTGGACTGCGCTTGCCTGTCGCCCGACATGTCTTCTCCTCCGGCTTTCCCCGGTAGCCGCGGTTCGACACCCGCCCTCGTACCGCTCCCCCGGCGGCGTCGTACACCCCGGATCCGTACAGGCGATGTCACTGAGCAGACTAGGTGCGATCACAGATCGTGGCGGGCGTGACAGAAGAAATTCCCCCCACGGGCGCCGTGCCCGCCTACCGCCCCGACTGGGTACCCGTCCGCGGCCACCACCTGTGGCGTTGCGGAGTGCATTTCGACGTCGTCCGCATGCCCGGTCCGTACGGGCGGGCCGTTGCCGCGCGGTTGCGTGAGCTCGTCGCGCCCGGGGATGCGGGGGCGGTCGTGTACGAGGAGAAGGGGGGCGGCTGGACGTACTTCCTCCTGCCGCCCAACAGCGCCGACGACTACACGTGGCCTGCGGACGTGGAGCGGCTGAGCGGGCCGCGCACGATCGCGTACGTCGGCGTACCGGCACTGCCGGGCGCGGGCAACACGTGGCCGCTGAGCTGGTGCTCGCCGCCCACGCGGGTGGCGCCGTTCGTCGAGCCGGAGGTGCTGCTCGACGTGTTGCTCGACGGGCGGCTCAGCCCTCCCGCGCCGCCCGCCGGGACAGGTGCGGGCCGCCGATCTCGGCGGCCATGACGCGGCCGGCCTCCTCGGCGAGCTGTTCCTCGGGGTCGATGGCGTCGGTGTCGAGGCCGTCGAGTTCGGCGAGGGGCTGGTCGAGGCGGACGTGGGCGACGAGGGACTGCAGGGCGCGCAGGCAGGCGGAGGCGGTGGGGCCCCAGTTGGAGAGGTAGGAGAACTGCCACCACCACAGGGCCTCGTTGACGCGGCCGTTGCGGTAGTGGGCCATGCCGTGGCGCAGGTCGGTGATGATGTCGGCGAGGTCGTCGGAGATGCGGGAGGCGACCGGCGCGCTGCGCGGCACGTACGGGTCGAAGACCTCGGAGTAGACGTCGATGGGGTCGAGCATGGTCGCGAAGCGCTCGCGCAGTTCGTCGACGTCCGGCTCGGGGCCGACGTCGGGCTCGTAGCGCTCGTCGGGGACGAAGTCCTCGTGGGCGCCGAGCCGGCCGCCGGTCAGCAGGAGCTGGGAGAGCTCCAGGAGCAGGAAAGGCACGGCGCTGTCGGGTTCGTCACCGCGGGAGACCTCGGTGACGGCGACGATGAAGCTCTCGACCGAGTCGGCGATGGAGACGACGAAGTCGTCGGGGTCGCGCTTCGCGTCGTGCAGGGTTGCGTCAGACATCGAGAAGTCTTCTCCCTTCGAAGGCACGCCCCAGCGTGACCTCGTCGGCGTATTCAAGGTCCCCACCCACGGGAAGACCGCTGGCCAGCCGGGTGACCTTCAGTCCCATGGGCTTCACCATGCGCGCGAGGTACGTGGCCGTCGCCTCGCCCTCGAGGTTGGGGTCGGTGGCCAGGATCAGCTCGGTGACCGTGCCGTCCGCGAGCCGTGCCAGCAGCTCGCGGATGCGCAGGTCGTCCGGGCCGACGCCCTCGATGGGGCTGATCGCCCCGCCGAGAACGTGGTACCGGCCGCGGAACTCTCGGGTCCGCTCGATCGCGACGACGTCCTTGGGCTCCTCCACCACACAGATCACGGCCGGATCGCGGCGCGGGTCCTGGCAGATGCGGCAACGCTCCTCCTGCGCCACGTTGCCGCAGACCACGCAGAACCGCACCTTCGCCTTGACCTCGGTGAGTGCGTGGGCGAGCCGGCGGACGTCGGCCGGCTCGGCCTGGAGGATGTGGAAGGCGATCCGCTGCGCGCTCTTGGGACCGACGCCGGGCAGCCTGCCCAGCTCGTCGATGAGGTCCTGGACCACGCCTTCGTACACGGATCGGTGCTCCTTCTCGGGATGTGGTTATGGGGTTGTCAGAAGGGTCAGAAGGGGAGGCCGGGGATGCCGCCCAGGCCCTGGGTCAGCGGGCCCAGCTTCTGCTCCTGCATCTCCTGGGCGCTCGCCGTGGCGTCGCGGACGGCGGCGAGGACGAGGTCGGCCAGGGTCTCGGTGTCCTCCGGGTCCACGGCCTTCGGGTCAATGACCAGGCCCTGGAGCTCACCGGCACCGGTGACGGTGGCCTTGACCAGCCCGCCGCCCGCCGTGCCCTCGACCAGGGTGCGGGCCAGCTCCTCCTGGGCCGCGGCGAGGTTCTGCTGCATTTTCTGGGCCTGCTGGAGCAGCTGCTGCATGTTGGGCTGACCACCACCGGGGAACACGATCGGCTCCTGCACTGTCGACGACTACGGCGTACTGCTACTGCGTAGCCGAGCCTACGTGCTCGCCGCGCGGCGCGCCCCACGCCGTGCGAACCGGGCGCCGGGGACGACCCCGGCACCCCGCTCACCTGCGGTTTCGCTCGCGATTACTCGTGGGGGATTTCCTCGATGACGGTCGCGCCGAGCTCGCGGACGATCAGGTCGTGACCGGTGAGGGCGGTGTCGTCGAGGTCCGGATCGTCCTCGGCGGGCACGTCCTCCTCGATCGGCACCGGCGGCGGAGCCGCCTCCGCCTCCCGGTACGGCTGCGCGGGCGGGGCCGCCGGGGCGGCCTGGGGCCGCACGGGAGCCGGGGCCGCCGGAGGCGGCGCGGGGGCCGCGGGGGCGGCGGGGGCGGCGGGACGGGCGTACGACGGCGCTGCCGCTACGGGGGCGGGGGCGCCGCCGCCGGCGCCACCGGAGGGGTCGACCAGCAGCTCGGGGCGCCACTGCAGGCCGAGGTCGCCGAGGGCCTGGCGCAGGACGTCCTCGCTGCCGCTGTTGGCGAAGCTGTCGCGGGCACCGGCGGTGGCGAAGCCGACCTGGAGGGTGCTGCCGTCGAAGCCGGAGACGTGGGCGTTCTGGCTGAGCAGGATCCACGTGAAACGGCGACGGTTCTTGACCGCCTCCAGGATGTTCGGCCACAGCTGGCGGGCCTGGGTGGCGTCGCCCTGAACGGGCACCGGGGCGCCCGTGGCGGGCGCGGGTGCGGGCGCGGCGGCCGGCGCCCCGCCGCCTGCGGCGGGGCCCGAACCGGGCGCGGCCGCCGTCGGCCAGGCGCCGGCAGGCGCTGCGGACGACGCGGACGGCTTGGCGGGGCCGGAACCGGGCGCGGCTGCCGTCGGCCACGCACCTGCGGGAGCCTGCGCAGGGGCCTGGGCGGGGCCCGAACCCGGCGCGGCCGCCGCCGGCCAAGCGCCGGGGCGCGAGCCGCCGCCGCCTTCGGCGGGCGGCTGCGCGGGGGCGCCCGCAGGGGCCGGTGAGGCCCCGGTGGGCCAGGCCCCGGCAGGCTGGCCGCCACCGGCAGGGGACGGAGCCGGCTGCTGCGGCGAGGCCGCGGCGCCCTGGCCCGAGGCCGCACCGGCCGCCGGCCAGGCGCCGGACGGCGCGGTCGCAGCAGCCTGGCCTGCAGGGCCACTGGCCCCAGCGCCCGGCCCACCGGCCGCCGGCCAGGCGCCGGACGGCGCGCCTGCGGGCGCCTGGCCCGCCGGGCCACCGGCGCCCGCGTCCGCACCGCCGTGCGCCGCAGGGCCACCCGCACCCGCCGTCTGCGGCGCGCCCTGCGCGCCGTTCGCACCGTTCGCACCCTGCGTGCCCGCCACGGCCGCGCGGGCCGCCGCCCGGCCCGAGAGGCCGGCGGGCAGCGGCGCGTGGGCGTCGGGACCGGGGACGTACCCCACCGGCGGCATCGCGGTGGCAGGGCCCATGCCCCGCTCCAGGCGGTCGAGCCGGGCCCGTACCGACCGCTCGTCGTCGAAGGCGGCCGGCAGCAGCACGCGGGCGCAGATCAGCTCCAGCTGCAGGCGCGGCGAGGTGGCGCCGCGCATCTCCGTCAGGCCCTGGTTGACGAGGTCGGCGGCGCGGCTGAGCTCGGCGGCACCGAAGACGGAGGCCTGGGCCTGCATGCGCTCGACGACGTCGACGGGGGCGTCGATGAGGCCCTTCTCGACGGCGTCGGGCACGGCGGCGATGATCACGAGGTCGCGCAGGCGCTCCAGCAGGTCGGCGACGAAGCGGCGGGGGTCGTTGCCGCCCTCGACGACGCGGTCGACGACCTCGAAGGCGGCCGCGCCGTCGCCGGCGGCGAAGGCGTCGACGACGGCGTCCAGCAGGGAGCCGTCGGTGTAGCCGAGGAGGGACGTCGCCATGGCGTATGTCACACCGGCCTCGTCGGCGCCGGCGAGCAGCTGGTCCATGACGGACATGGAGTCACGCACGGAGCCGGCGCCGGCGCGCACGACCAGGGGCAGCACGCCGTCCTCGACGGGGATCTTCTCCTGCTCGCAGACCTGCCCCAGGTACTCGCGCAGGGTGCCCGGGGGCACCAGCCGGAACGGGTAGTGGTGGGTGCGCGAGCGGATGGTGCCGATGACCTTCTCGGGCTCGGTGGTCGCGAAGATGAACTTCAGGTGCTCCGGCGGCTCCTCGACGACCTTCAGCAGGGCGTTGAAGCCCGCCGAGGTGACCATGTGGGCCTCGTCGATGATGTAGATCTTGTAGCGGCTGGAGGCGGGGCCGAAGAAGGCCTTCTCGCGCAGCTCGCGGGCGTCGTCGACACCACCGTGGGAGGCGGCGTCGATCTCGATCACGTCGATGGAGCCCCGGCCGTTGCGCGCCAGGTCACGGCAGGACTGGCACTCGCCGCAGGGGGTGGGCGTCGGCCCGTTCTCGCAGTTCAGGCAGCGGGCGAGGATGCGGGCACTGGTCGTCTTGCCGCAGCCGCGCGGCCCACTGAACAGGTACGCGTGGTTGACCCGGTTGTTCCGCAGCGCCTGCTGCAGCGGGGTGGTGACATGCTCCTGCCCGATGACCTCTGCGAAGGACTCGGGGCGGTAGCGGCGGTAGAGCGCGAGGGACGACACACCTACGACGATATCGGGCCCCACTGACAAGTGGCTTCCGTCACAGATTTCGCTCACCGGCACACGGGGCGCAACGGCCGCGGACGGCCCCAGGAAATACAAGGGCCCCTCACGCACCCGCCAGAGCCCACTTACCCTTGCTGCCTTCCGGCCCTGGGGGAGTTGGGTGAGATAGCGCCACGTGAGGGGCTTGGCCCCAAGCCTAGCGGATGCCGGGGCATGCTCGGCCACCCCCACCCTCCCGAGGACCCCGCCGGACCCCCTCGGGACCCCCTCGCCGGGAACAGGTTCGCGAGCACTGCCCGGAGTCTTGTATTGTTTGCGGCGGAGGATTCGCCTAGAGGCCTAGGGCGCACGCTTGGAAAGCGTGTTGGGGGCAACCCCTCACGAGTTCGAATCTCGTATCCTCCGCCAGTGCCTCACCGGGCACTTGAAGGCCCCGACCGGGAAACCGGCCGGGGCCTTCTGCGTTCCCGGCTGCAGTTCGCCCCCTCCTTGGTAATGGTTCCCGTTTTCATGTAGCGTGCCGGGCACCCACCCGACGACGGAGGTCCCGTTCCCATGGCCGTACCCAAGCGGAAGATGTCCCGCTCGAACACCCGTCACCGCCGCGCCCAGTGGAAGTCGAGCACGCCCCAGCTGGTGCCGTTCACCGTCGACGGCTCCGTGTATCTGGTGCCACAGCGCCTGCTGAAGGCGTACGAGCGCGGGCTGCTGCGCCCGGAGGGCTGACGGGCCATGGCCGACCACCACCGGCTGCCGGTGACCGTCCTGTCGGGGTTCCTCGGCGCGGGCAAGACGACCCTGCTCAACCATGTCCTCGCCAACCGCGACGGACTGCGCGTCGCCGTGATCGTCAACGACATGAGCGAGATCAACATCGACGCCGCGCTGGTGCGGGGCGGAGAGGGCGCGTTGTCGCGGACCGAGGAGCGCCTGGTCGAGATGACCAACGGCTGCATCTGCTGCACCCTGCGGGACGATCTCCTCGAGGAAGTGGACCGGCTGGCCCGCGAAGGCCGCTTCGACTACCTGCTCATCGAGTCCAGCGGGATCTCCGAGCCGATGCCCGTCGCCGCCACCTTCGCCTTCCCCAGGGACGACGGCGCGACGCTCGGCGACCTCGCCCGGCTCGACACCATGGTCACCGTCGTCGACGCCGCGAACTTCCTCATCGAGCTCGCGGACGGCGACGGCCTGGCGGAGCGCGGCCTCGACCAGTACGAGGACGACGAGCGGACGGTGAGCGACCTCCTCATGGACCAGGTCGAGTTCGCCGACGTCATCGTGGTCAACAAGCTCGACCTGGTCGCCGAGGCGGACGCCGAGCGGCTGCGGGCGGTGCTCGCCCGCCTCAACCCGGCCGCTCGCGTCGTGCCGGCCGAGCACGGCCGGGTGGATCCGTCGGCGATCCTCGGCACCGGCCTCTTCGACCTGGACCGCGCCCAGCAGGCTCCCGGCTGGGTCAAGGAGCTGAACGGCGACCACACCCCCGAGACCGAGGAATACGGCATCTCCTCGATGGTGTTCCGGGCCGAGCGGGCCTTCCATCCCGAGCGGCTGTGGGCGTTCGTCACCGAAGGGCTCGACTCCGGGGCCTACGGCCACGTGCTGCGCTCCAAGGGGTTCTTCTGGCTGGCCGGACGCGACCGGGTGACCGGGCTGTGGTCGCAGGCCGGAGCCGTGGCCCGGTTCGAGCCCGCCGGCACCCGCGAGCACGGCGGGCAGGGCCAGGAGCTCGCCTTCATCGGTACGGAGTTGCGCCCGGAGGCGCTGCGACAGGCGCTGTCCGCCTGCCTCGTACGGCCGGACGAGGCGGGAACGTCTTGGTCCGATCCGTTCCCCGCCTGGGACGTCCACGGTCTGGACGAGGGCGCCGCATGCGAGCACGACCATGAGCCGGAGCACGCCCGCGCCTGAGCGCTCCCGCACGAGGCCCGGACGTCAGCCGTCCCGATGTCAGCCGTCCCGCCGGGGTCGACCCGGCGGGACGGCACTCGGCGAAAGGACGCCGGTATCTGTCACGTTGTGGCCTTCGGCACAGCGGGTGGTGTCGGCTAACCGCCGCACTGGCACGAGCCACCGGACTGGCATCCGCAGCTGCAGCCCGGACCACAGGTGCAGTCCGCCCCGCATGTCGGAGCCGGCGTGTGAACGGTCATGATCAGCGCTCCTTCTTGGGTCGTACGGCTCTCCATCCGAGCGAACACCCGACCGGTTCCCGTCCGCAAGGGGCCGGACGCGGATAGTGACGGCGAGGAGGCGCAAGCAGCCCGCCGGTCGCCGGATTCGTGGAAGGTTTCCGGCCGACCTGTGACGACTTTTGTGATTCCCCGGCACGGTCGAGACTGGAGGGGCAGGCTCTCCCGTCGGAAAGAAACCGACCAGGCGGGGGAACGAAGGGAAGGGGTCGTCATGCCGACTGGCACTCACACTTCTCACGCGGACCACACCCATCAGCACGGTGCCGGCTGCGGACACGTCGCCGTACCGCACAGCGACCACGTCGACTACGCCCACGACGGGCACCTGCACCGGATCCACGAGGACCACACCGACGAGTGCGAGCCGACCGGCCACACCGTTCACCAGGACCACGCCCACCAGCACCAGCCGGGATGCGGGCACGTCGCCGTGCCGCACGGCGACCACGTGGACTACGTCCACGACGGGCACCGTCATGCCCAGCACGACGGGCACTGGGACGACCACTGAGCCTTCCAGGTGCCTGTGACCTTCAGGGTGCCGGCGGCTGGTCCTCCCTCCGGCCGCAGTCCGGGCAGACGCCGGAGAGTTCGAGGGCGTGCCGGACGTCGGCGAACCCCGAGGTCCGGGCGATCCGGTTCGCCCATTTCTCCACGGGGCCGGATTCGACGGGCAGGCTGAGCCCGCACTCGGTGCAGATCAGGTAGTGGCGGTGGTCGGGGCCGGGCCGGTGGCGGAAGAGCCGCTCGCCGTTGGTGTCGCGGACGACGTCCGCGCGACCGGCCTCGGCCAGCGCCGTGAGGGTGCGGTAGACGGTGGAGAGACCGACGGGCGAACCGTCGCTCACCAGCCGCTTGTGCAGGGCCTGGGCACTGATGAAACCTTCCATCACGACAAGGGCTCCCAGCACCACGGCGCGCTGCTGTGTTGCGCGACCGATCAGCGCCACGTCGTGGACAGGTGCCTGCGGTCGGTTGTCTGCCATCGCGGTGCTCCTCCGCTCATGCCTCAGCGAATACGCGGGACAGGGCGCCGTATGAGGAAGGTGGCGGCGTAGACGGCGGTGGCAGCGGCCATGACGGCGAAGCTCGGTGGCATCTGCGGCACCGCGTACGAGCCGAACAATCCCACCCACATCTCCGCCACCGCAAGGCCCGTGGAGAGGGCGAGCGCCCGGTACGGACGGTCCGTCAGCCGGATCGCGGCGCCGGCGGGGGCGGCGAGCAGGCCGAGCAGCAGCAGGGAGCCGACCGCCTGGGTGGCCTCGGCGGCACTGGCCCCGGCCACGGCGAGGAAGCCGAAACCGAGCAGCCGGACCGGAACGCCACGGGCCGCGGCCACGGCTTCGTCCACCGTGGCGAACAGCAGCGGGCGGGCAGCGGTCAGCATCACCAGGCAGACAACTCCGGCCAGCAGAGCGGACGTCACCGCGTGCGCCGCGGAAATGCCGAAGATCGAGCCGAACAGGACGCTGACGCCCGCGGTGCCGTCGGCCGTGCTGCGCGACGTGGCGTAGAGGGTGACGAAGAACGCGCCCACACCCAGGACCCAGGAGAAGACGCTCCCTATGACGACGTCGTCCGGGCGGGCCCGGCGGCCGAGCGCGCCGAAGAGCAGCGCGATGGCGATCGTCGCGGCGAACAGCCCCAGCCGCAGGTCGAAGCCGACGGCGAGCGCGGCCATGGCGCCGGTGAACGCGACGTGGCTCAGCGCGTCGGCAGTGAACACCTGGGCACGCAGCACGAGGAAGTAGCCGACCAGGCCGCACGCGGCCGCGACCAGCGACCCGGCGAGGAGAGCGTGCTGGAAGAACGGCTGGGACAGCGGCGTCATGACGCGACCTCCCCGGTCGGCCGGCCCGGCAGGGCCGCGCGCAGCGCACGCAGCGCCAGACCGGCTCCCCGGGCGAGGACGTATCCGGCGAAGGCGAACGAGGTCACGAAGAACCCCAGGGGATAGGGCGAGTAGTACGCGGCGATCAGCCCCGCCCAGGTGGCCGCGAGGGCCAGCACCACGGCCAGCAGCAGACTCGCCGCCGGACGGGCGGTGAGCGCCTGCGCGGTGGCGGCGGGGATCACCATCAGGGCGAAGACCAGCAGCGTGCCCGTGATCTGGCTCGCCTCGGCGGTCGCCGCCCCGAGCAGCACGAGGAACGCGATGGACAGCGCCCGCACCGGGACGCCGCGCCCGGCGGCCACCCGCGGGTCGACGGAGGCGAACAGCAGCGGCCGGCCGATGAGCACCAGCGCCGCGAGCACGGCGACGCCCACGCCGAGCAGGACGGTCACCTGGGTGGTGGTGATGCCCAGGAACGTGCCGAAGAGGATCGTCTGCGGCCCCTCCAGCAGTCCCTTGTAGAGGGCGGTGAAGAGATACCCGCAGGCGAGGAGGAAGGCCTGCACGGTTCCGGTCAGTGCGGATTCCTCACGGTCGCCGCTGCCGCGCAGGGCCGCGATGACCAGGGCCGCGGCGAGGCAGAGCGTGAAGTAGCCGCAGACCGCGCCGACTCCGAGGAGCACGGCCCCGGCGGCGCCGGGGAAGGCGACGGCGGAGACGGTGTGCGCGGCGAACGTCTGCCGCCGCAGCACCACGAACCACCCGACCGCCGCGGAGACCACGGCCACGATCGCGCCCGCGCGGAAGGCGTTGACCATGAACGGGTACGACCACATCTGCCGGATGTCGTCGGCGAGGTTCCACGTCCAGAGCGGGTCAGCAGGTGCCATGACCGCCCACCGCGGACTCGGGCCGCCCGACCACGACCAGTCGCCCGTCGGATGCGCGCAGCACCTCGACCGGAGCGCCGTACAGTCCCGTCAGGGTCTCGGACGTGATCACTTCCTGTGGAGTGCCGGTGGCGGAACCGCCCTCGGCGAGGTACACGACCCGGTCGAGGTGGTGCAGTATCGGATTCACGTCGTGCGCCACCATCAGCACGGCCACACCCTCCTGTTGGCAGATGCGTCCGATCAACGCGGCGACTCCGCCCTGGTGGGAGAGGTCGAGGCTGTCCAAGGGTTCGTCCAGCAGCAGGAGTTGCGGACGCCGGACGAGGGCCTGCGCGATGAGGATCCGCTGCTGTTCACCGCCGGAGCACTCCCCGACGGGCCGGCCGGCGTAGGCGGTCGCCCCCACCAGCTCGATGACCTCGGCGACGCGGTCGCGGGCGGCCCGGCGGCGCGGGCCGGGAAGGGGCAGCGGCACACCCCAGCGGTCGCCGTCCATACCCAGGCGGACCACGTCGATGCCGCGGATCCGCATCGAGGCGTCGAAGCTGCGGCGCTGCGGCAGATAGCCGATGCGGTGGCCGGCCCGACCGGGACGGGCCCCCAGGACGCGCACCTCGCCCGCGGCGAGGGGGTGTGCCCCGAGCACCACCTTGACCAGGGTGGACTTGCCGACTCCATTGGGACCGAGGACGGCGGTGAACTCCCCCGCCCCGACGGTGAGATCCACCCCCGCCCACAGGGTGCGGCCCGCCACGCGCACGGCGGCGTCGCGCAGTTCGAGCACGGGTTCGGCCGCCTGCCGAGAGGCAGGGAGCCGGGCCTCGGCGGCCCGGACTGCCGGCTCCATGGCCCCGATCATCGCCCGGTGGCCTTGGCCAGGGCCTCTGCGATGCCCTGGAGCTGGGCGGTCTGCCACTGCTGGAAGGTGGCACCGGCGGGTGCCAGGGTCTCGGTGACGGTGGCCACCGGGATGCCCGCGTCCTTGGCCTCCTTGACCTGCGCCTGCACGTCGGGCGTGGAGTTCTGGCTGTTGTAGACGTAGATCTTGATCTGCTTGTTCTTGATCTGGTCGTCGATGGTGGCCTTGTCCTTGGCCGTGGGGTCGGTGCCCTCGCTCGTGGCATCGAGGAAGGTCTCGGGGGTGAGCATCTTCAGCCCGAGCCCGTCGGCGAGCGGGGCGACGATGGACTCCGAGGCGCCGATCGGCGTGCCCGCGTACTTGCTCTTTATCTCCGATATGAGCTTGGTGTACGGGGCGAGGTCCTTGCTCTCGTAGGCGGTCTTCCGCTGGTCGAAGTAGGCGGCGTCGGCGGGGGCGGCCTTCTTGTAGTCGCCGGTGATCCTCTCGATGACCTTGTGGACGTCGTCCGGCGAGTACCAGCGGTGCGGGTTGCCGCCGGGCTTGACGCCCACCAGGTCGCCGACCTTCAGCTCGGTGCGTCCGCCGGCCGGGTTGGCGGCGAGAAGCTTGTCGGCCCAGCCGTCGTAGCCGATGCCGTTGACGATCGCGTACCGGGCACCGGCCACGGCGCGGGCGTCGGCGGCCTTGGGCTCGTAGTCGTGCGGGTCGGCGTCGGGGCTGGCGATGATGCTGGTGACGTGCACACGATCGCCGCCGAGCTGCGCGGCGATGCTGCCCCAGAAGTTCTCCGCCGCCACCACCTCGATCTTCTTGCCGGAACCGGATCCGCTCGCGGCCGACGCGCTGCCGCTTGCCTTCGCGTCGGTCGAGGACGAGGTCGAGCAGGCGGTGGCAGTCGCGGCCGTCAGGGCCGCCACGGCGGCGACGAGGACGGCCCGCGCGGACGGCCGGTGGGATCGGGACGTGGCGGCGGTGGGCATGGGGGGCTCCTTCGGGCGGTGCCGGTGGCTCTGCGACCCATACCGGCGTGCGGGGACTCGCCCCGAAGGTAAATGGAAACGATTGTCATATCAACTCTAGATGAAAACCGTTACCATCATTTGGGTGGAGCCCGACCGTCCGGCCCGGACCACCAGGTCCTTCACGGGGCCACGCGGCCCGCCGTCCGATCGGCGTCGATGAGGGCCTGGACGCCGTCGAGGAGGCGGGCGAGGCCGAATTCCAGGGGGTCGGGGCCTTCCGCGGCGAAGGCTCCTGCCGCTATGGCGCGGGTCAGGGCCGGGAAGCGGGGGGCGTGCCGGGTGAGGAGGTCGCCGGTGAGGGCGTTCCACTCCTGGGCGCGCTCCTCGTCGAAGTCGGCCTGTTCCTGGGCGTGGGTGCGCACCAGGCCGGCGACGAGGACGAAAACGCGGTGCTGTTCGGATGCGGACAGGCCGGTGGGTTCCAGGGCGGCGAGGGCCGCGTCCAGCCAGGCGAGCTGATGCGGGCCCATGAGCTGGCGGCGGGCCGCGGTGGCGGCGAGGAGCCAGGGGTGGGCGTGATGGACGGCGGCCGAGCGGCGGGCCCATTCGGCGATCCGCGGGCGCCAGCCGCTTCCCGCCGCCGAAAGGTCGGGGGCTTCGGCGAGGACGTACTCGACCATCAGCTCGACCAGTTCCGTCTTGCCGGGCACGTAGCGGTACAGCGCCATCGCCGAGACCCCGAACTCGGCGGCGACCTTGCTCATGGAGACGGCGTCCAGGCCTTCGGCGTCGGCGAGGGCGACGGCGGCCCCGGCAATGCGGTGCGGGGTCAGGCTCGGTTTGGGGCCGCGGGTCGGCCTGTCCTGTTCGCCCCACAGCAGCGCCATGGCCGTGCGCAGATCACGGGGCTTGTCCTTGGCCATCGGGTCCTCCAGTCGTCCCCTCGACATCTCCCGCAATTGTATATACCGTAAACACAACTGCTGACGCCGTAAACAGTTGGGGGATCCGTCATGCTCGCCACCGTCCTCGCCGCCTCCGCCGCCGTCCTCGCCGCGCCCGCCGCCGGTCTGCTGGGGCACCGCGCGCTCCGGCGCGCCGCACTCGCCGAGCGGCTGCGCATCACCACGCCGAACGGCATCGACGAGTCCGGGTTCGTCCGCATCGGCGGCATCGACCAGTGGGTGTCCATCCGCGGCGAGGACCTGCGCAACCCGGTCGTCCTGGAGATCCTCGGCGGCCCCGGCGCCTCGAACCTCGTCTTCCTGCCCCGCACCCGCGCCTGGGAGCGGCACTTCACGATCGTGCGGTGGGACATGCGCGGGGCCGGGCGCACCTTCGCCGCCACCGGCCCGGCCGGCCAGGGGGAGATGAGCCTCGAACAGCTCCACCGGGACGCCCTGGAGGTCACCGAGTACGTCCGCACCCGGCTCGGCGTCCCCCGGGTCGTGCTCGTCGCCAACTCCTTCGGCACCGTCCTCGGGCTGCGCCTGGCCCGCAGCCACCCCGAGCTGTACTCCGCCTACGTCGGCACCGACCAGAACGTCATCGCCGGCGGACGCGAACGCTCCGCGTACGACGGGCTGGTGGCCAGGCTCCGCCACGCCGGAAAGGGGAAGCGGAAGGAACTGGCCGCGGTCACCGCCATGGGGGCCGACAAGGCGCAGTGGAGCGTCGAGCAGCTTTCGGCGTACAACAAGCTCGTCCTCACCACGGATGCGCTGTCGTACGACACCATGAAGACGGTGGTGATCCGCTCGCTGTGGTTCTCCCCCTTGCACACGCTGCGCGGCCTGCGGGCCTACCTGAAGGCCATGGCCTTCTCCGAGCCGCTCGCGCTAGCAGCGGTCGCGGTCGACGAGTGGGAGGAAGGCACCGAGTTCCGGATTCCCTTCTTCGTCTTCCAGGGTGATGCGGATGTGCTGACCCCGCCCGGGCCGGCGAAGCGGCTGTTCGACGACGTGACCGCGCCAGTCAAGGAGTTCGCACTGATCCGGGACGCCAGTCACTTCGCGTCCTTCCGGCGCCCGGATCAGTTCCTCGACCTCATGCTCGCCAAGGTGCTCCCTACTTGCGCACCGCGCACGTAGCAGTAGCCGTGCGCGACGGGTCGCTCTCCGAGCGGGCCGTCAGGGTGATCGTGCCCGTGCGGGCGGCGTCGGAGCGGGCCTGCACCGCGACGTCGACCGGGACGGTCGCGCCGCCCTTGGCCGTGGCCAGGCGGTTGGGCAGCCAGGCGGACCAGCCGCGGCCGGCCGTGGTGGCCGACAGGCGGTAGACGTCGTCCGCCGCCGGGCGGCCGGTGTTGGCGAGGGCGAACGTGCACAGGGCCCGGCCGCCGGCCGGGCGGCCGCGGGCGGTGCCCCTGGCCAGGGCGACACCGCGGGCCTGCGGGCCGGCGCCGTCGAGGGACTTCACGCCGACGTCGTAGGAGAGCACGCCGCGCGCGTCCCGCTGGATGTTCAGCACGTAGAAGTGCAGGCGGTTGGCCGCGTCCACGTACTCGTACGAGCTGCCGGAGTCCGCGCCCGCGTGGAAGAGGGCGTCGCTGAGCTGCCGGTAGTCCCCCATGGTGATCTTCTGCGGGGTCCCGTCGGGGCGGATGAAGTCGAGCATGCCGATGTCCTCCGGGTGGGCGTCGATCACCCAGGCGAAGGGGGCGCGGTCGGCGTTCTTGGTCTTGCTGATCAGCACGCCGTTGTCGGGGGTGAAGGAGTCCATGCCCATGCGGTCGACGACCTCGACGGTGTAGTTGTCGTAGCCGCCGCCGTCGCACAGCGGATCGGTGGCGCGGTCGCAGGACGGCGACAGGTCGCGGCCCATGGTGACGTTGATGCCGGTCAGGCCCTTCTCGCCGGGCGGGGCGGAGCGGGCGGTGACGCGGGCGACGACGAGGCCGGAGTCCTTGAGGGCGTCGCGGTCCAGGCGCAGGACGTTCTTCTCGTCGACGATGCCGAGCTTCATCTTGTCCCGCAGCACGTGCTGGGCGCCCATCGAGCCGCCCGCGGTGGCCGGGATCCGCCAGCGGGTGTGCGGGCCGCCGGGTCCGTTGAAGGTACCGCGCGAGAGCATGCCCCAGATGCCGGTGTACGAGCGGCTCAGCGGCGTGCCGTAGGGGTTGTTGTAGTTGTCGCCGATGCCCAGGATGTGGCTGAGCTCATGGGCGAAGGTGGCCATGCCGGAGCTCTCGGCCTGCGTGGAGGAGCCGTTCGCGGCGTTGGGCCAGATGCGGGCCGCCGCCTGCCAGGACGTCCACGGGACGTACCGGGTGGCGGCCGCGTTCAGGCCGGAGGCCAGCGGCGAGGGCGGCCCCCAGGTGGCGGGCACCTCGGCCGCGCTGCGAAAGCGCATCGACCCGAACTCCTGCCAGGCGGACGACTCGTCGACGCCGGCGGTGAGGTAGAAGACGAAGTCGAACGAGCCGGCCTTCTCCGCGCCCACGTCCGCGACCCAGGCGCGCTTGCCGTCGGCGCGGATGTCCTTGCCGCAGGTGTCGCCGACCGGGCAGGCGCCGGGGTTCATGCCGGGCTCGATGCCGTACTGGTACGACTTCCACGGCATGCGGTAGACGCCGAAGGACGTCAGCTGGACGCCGAGGCGCCCGCCGGAGTCCTCCATCCAGTACTCGTTGATGGTGTGGCCGTGGTTGAGCGTGCCCGGCTTGTTGAGGAAGTCCTCGTAGAACTTCGGCACCTGCGCGCGCGGAATGCCGGAGGCGCTCGGCAGCGGATTGCCGAACTTCGCGGCGCCCGCGGCCTTGGTGACGGAGAAGTCCTCGTCGGGGTAGTCGAGCAGCACCAGCGCGCCCCGGAAGGTGCGCTGCGTGGGCTTGGTCGCGGGGTTCGCCCAGTCGGTGCCGGGCACGGCGCGGTACTCGGACCAGGTCATGGCGTCCGGGTTGCGCCAGTGCTGCGGGTCGACCGGCTGGACGAGCGGTGGCCGGCCCCGCCCCTGGTCACCGGGCGCGGCCCCGGCGGGCCCGGCGGCGACGGCGGCCGCCAGGAGGCCGAGGAGCGCGGCGAGTAATCGCCGGCGTGTGCGGGTGCGGGTGGGAACGGGGGTGCGTCTGCTTCGGGGGTGCATCGTCACCTCTCGGCGGATCAACGCGACTGCTGTACATGACAATTGCTCGTTCGCGCCGACGGTAGGGCCGGGAGTGAAGTGATGCCAGATCTCCTACGGGACATTCGTGAACTGCGGCGTCCCCACGACCTCCAGCAGCGCCAGCCGGCTCGCCGTGTCGCTGCCCGGCGGCGGCGTGTACAGCACCAGGCGCTGGTCGCCCTCCGGCGCCAGCAGGACCTGGCAGTCCAGCTCGACCGGCCCGATCAGGTCGTGCAGCACACGGACGCGGCTGTGCCGGCGCACGGCCACCTCGTGCAGCTCCCACAGCTCACGGAACTCCTCGCTGGCCTCCCGCAACCGCGCCACCAGGCGTACGGCGGCCGGGTCGCCGGCGCGGCGGGCGGTGGCCGCGCGCAGGTCGGCGACGTGCATGCGGCTGTAGCGGTCGTGGTCGTCCGCCGGGTACGCGGCGCGTACGGCCGGGTCGGCGAACCAGCGCCAGACGACGTTGCGGCCGTGCTCGGAGACCGTGCACACCCCGCCCAGCAGCGCCTGGGCCACGGCGTTCTGGGCCAGGACGTCGCCGAGGTCGCTCAGCACCTGGGCGGGGGTGGTGGTCAGCCGGTCCAGCAGGTGCAGCAGCCCCGGGGCGACGTGGTCGCCGGCCGCGGCGCCGGCGGGCGGGCGGTGGCCGGCCAGCAGGTACAGGTGGTCGCGCTCGTCCGCGGTCAGCCGCAGCGCCCGCGCGAGGGCGTCGAGCATCTGCGGGGACGGCTGCGGGCCGCGGGCCTGCTCCAGCCGCACGTAGTAGTCGGCGGACATCCCGGCGAGCTGGGCGACCTCCTCGCGGCGCAGCCCCGGCGCACGGCGGCGGGGCCCGGCGGCCAGGCCGACGTCCTGCGGGCGCACCCGGTCGCGGCAGCGGCGCAGGAAGGCGGAGAGCTGGGGGCGGTCGATCGTCATGGTGATCATCCTGCACGGCGGGCCCGCGGCGAACCAGGGACCGCCGGTCCCAGGTTCGGCAGGGCTCTTACGGCACCCTTCCGCAGGCGGCAATGTCGGTGGTGCCGCGGCGACCGACCGCCCGGCGGCATCACCTCCCACCACGGTCTTAGGAGCAGCGCCATGCCCGTCGTCCCCGTCGCCGACGCCCTCGTCCACTACGAGCGCACCCCCGCCGCCACCGCCGGCGCACACCGCCCCGCGCTCGTCCTCGTCCACGGCACCGGCTCGGCCGGGGCCGCCCTGACCTGGGGGCAGCTCGCCCCGCGCCTCGCCACCGACCGCACGGTGATCACCCCCGACCTCTCCGGGGCCGGCGCCACGACGGACGCGGGGGCGCCGCTGACCGTCGACGGCCTCGCCCGGCAGGTCCTGGCCGTCATCGAGGACGCCGGCGAGGGCCCGGTGGACCTGCTCGGCTTCTCGATGGGCGCCCCCGTCGTCGCGGCCGCCGCCGCCCTGCGCCCCGACCTCGTGCGCCGGCTGATCCTGGTCGCCGGGTGGGCGCACACCGAGGGCGACGAATACCTGCGCAACTTCTTCGCCGTGTGGCAGCGCCTGGGCGACCTGGACCCCGAGGCGTTCGGGCGGTACGTGACGATGACCGGCTTCAGCCGCGGATTCCTCAACGCGATAGGCCGCGAGCAGGTCGAGGAGATGGTGCCCAACCTGCCGCCCACCCCCGGCACCCTGCGCCACGTCGACCTCGACACCCGCGTCGACGTCCGCGCGCACCTGCCCCGCATCCAGGCCCCCACGCTCGTCGTGGCCGGCACCCAGGACGCCACCGTGCCGGCGGAGCACAGCCGTGCGCTGCACGCCGCCATCGCCGGCAGCACGTACGCCGAGATCGACGCCGGGCACGTGATGTTCTTCGAGCGGCCGGACGAGTTCGTCAAGCTGGTGCAGGACTTCGTCGCCGACCCGGAGTGAGTCGCGTGGTGGTGACCGTCGCGAGGGGCGATCATCGGGGCATGGACCGTGCGCTGCACCTCGCCCAGCAGGACGCGGCCGACGAGCTGCTCTCACGCAGCCCGCTGGCCGCGCTGGTGGGCATGCTGCTGGACCAGCAGATCCCCATGGAGTGGGCCTTCACCGGGCCGTACACCCTCGCGCAGCGGCTCGGGCGCGACGACCTCGACGCGCACGAGATCGCGGCGTACGACCCCGAGGCCCTCGTCGAGCTGTTCTCGCGCAAGCCGGCCGTGCACCGGTACCCGGGGTCGATGGCCAAACGGGTGCAGCAGTTGTGCCAGTACTTGGTCGAGCATCACGACGGCGAGGCGAGCGCCGTGTGGCGGGACGCGGCGAGCGGCCCGGAGCTGCTGGGGCGGCTGGTGGACCTCCCGGGCTTCGGCAAGCAGAAGGCCCAGATCTTCCTCGCGCTGCTGGGCAAGCAGTTCGGGGTACGGCCGCGGGGCTGGCGCGAGGCGGCCGGGGCGTACGGCGAGGAGGGCTCGTACCGGTCGGTCGCCGACATCACCGGGCCGGAGTCGCTGGAGAGGGTCCGTGCCTACAAGCAGGAAGTGAAAAGAGCCGCCAAGAAGGCAGGGGTCAAGAAGGCGTGAGCGGCCGACCGCGGCCGACGGCGCGTCGCACCGCGGGTCGGCACCGGCCGCCGGGAGACTGGGCCCCATGAGCAGCCCCAAAGCATTCCTCGAAGGCGGCCCGGACGACCTGCCGTCGCGGATCGTCCCCATCGTCCCCCCGGGCATCGAGCTGAAGATCCCGCACCGCGCGGGGTACGAGCACTTCAAGGTCACGCCGCGGCACACGGACACCGCCGAAGGCCGGCTTCAGGTCTTCGAGTGGTTCGAGCGGACGGAGATCGCCGAGTAGCCGGCGGCCCGCTAGCGACGGCGGCGCGTCGTTCCGAACACCGATCGCGTGATCTCGCGGCCCAGCTGCGTGCCGATGGAGCGCGCCAGGGACTTGAACATGCCGCTGCCGACGACCTGTTCGAGGACGGAGGGTTCCGCGCGCTGCGCGGGGCCCTCCGCGGGCCGCTCCGGCGCGGGCGCCGGCGCTTGCGGCTGCGGTTGCGCGGCGGTGAGCTTCTCGTACGCCGATTCCCTGTCCACAGGCTGTGCGTAACGTTCGTACAGCGGCGACATCCGCACCGCCCCCGCCAGGGCCGTCGCGTCCACCGGGCCCATCAGCGAGCAGGGGGCGCGCAGCCGGGTGGCCGCCACCGGCGTGGGGGCGCCCTGCTCGCCCAGCACGGTGACCACGGCCTCGCCCGTACCGAGCCCGGTCAGCACCTCTTCGAGGTCGTACGGGGAGACGGGGAACGTCCGCACCGTCGCCTTCAGGGCCTTCGCGTCGTCCGGGGTGAAGGCGCGCAGCGCGTGCTGCACGCGGTTGCCGAGCTGGCCGAGGACGTCACCGGGCACGTCCTTGGGCGACTGTGTCACGAAGAAGACCCCCACGCCCTTGGAGCGGATCAGCCGGACGGTCTGCGTGACCGACTCCAGGAATTCCTTCGAGGCGCCGTCGAAGAGCAGATGGGCCTCGTCGAAGAAGAACACCAGCTTCGGCTTGTCGAGGTCGCCGACCTCCGGCAGGCCGTGGAAGAGGTCGGCGAGCAGCCACATCAGGAACGTGGAGAACAGCCGCGGCCTGTCCTGGACGGCGGGCAGTTCCAGTACGGACACCATCCCCCGCCCGTCGGCCGCCGTGCGCAGCAGGCCCGCGCTGTCGAACTCCGGCTCACCGAAGAACGCGCCCGCGCCCTCCTGCTCGAAGGCCGTGAGCGAACGCAGGATCACGCCTGCGGTCTGGGTGGACAGCCCGCCGATGTCCCGCAGCTCCGGGCGGCCCTCGTCGGAGGTGAGGAAGGCGACGACGGCCCGCAGGTCCTTGAGGTCGACCAGCTCCAGGCCCTTGGCGTCGGCGTAATGAAAGATCAGGCCGAGGGACTGCTCCTGCGTGCGGTTCAGCCCCAGCACCTTGGCCAGCAGGACGGGCCCGAAGTCGGTGACCGTCGCCCGCAGCGGAATCCCCGCGCCGAGGCCGCCGAGCGCGTAGAACTCGGCCGGGCAGGCCGCCGGGGCCCACTCCTGGCCCACCTCCGCGGCCCGCTGCCGCGCCTTCTCGCCGTCCGCCCCTTCGGCGCCCGGAGCGGAGACGCCGGAGAGGTCGCCCTTCATGTCTGCGAGGAAGACCGGCACCCCGTGGGCCGAGAGCTGCTCGGCCATCAGCTGCAGCGTCTTCGTCTTGCCCGTACCGGTCGCGCCGGCGACCAGACCGTGCCGGTTGAGCACGGACAGCGGCACCCGGACGGGGACCTCGGGATGGCAGGCACCGTCCCAGAGCACGGCGCCCAGCTCCAGGGCCGGGCCGGAGAAGGCGTATCCCGCGGCGATTTCGCTCAGGGGTTCCATCCATCACTCCCGGTATGCGGCTGATTGTCACCATCGCACTCCCGCGCCGTGGCTGCGCTCGGAGCCGCTCGCCCGGTAGGCTTTCCGTGTGATCTTCAAGCGCATCGGAAACGGGCGGCCGTACCCCGACCACGGCCGGGAAAGCACCCGCCAGTGGGCGGATGTTGCCCCTCGCCCGGTACGCCTTGACCAGCTGGTGACAACCAAGCAGCAGCTCGACCTGGAGACGTTGCTCGCCGAGGACTCGACGTTCTACGGGGACCTCTTCGCCCACGTCGTGAAGTGGCGGGGCGACCTCTACCTGGAGGACGGGCTGCACCGCGCCGTGCGCGCCGCCCTCCAGCAGCGCCAGGTGCTGCACGCGCGCGTCCTCGAACTGGACTGACGCATCCGCCGCCCCGTTGGCCCTTTCGGGTAGGGGTCCGCGCAACCCATTGATCATCTAGTAGGCAGCGACCGCACCCCGCACTACGCTGCGTCCATGAGCATGCTCACGCCCCCCGGCATGGGGGGCAAGTACCGCATCACGGGCAACAGGTTTCCCCACATGCGCCGGCCGCCCAACCGCCGCCGGATCGTGCTCGTCAGCGCCGCCGCGGCCGTGGTGCTGGGGCTCACCGGATGGGGAACGCTCCAGCTCGTCGGCGTCTACGGCGGCCTCTCCGGCAGCAGCCAGGACGCTGCCGCCCGGACGGCCGCCAAGGAGAAGAAGAGCGGCGACTGCAAACCCGGCGCCGGCGCCCCACCCGTCAAACGGGCCGACCCCAAGCCGCTGCCGAAACCCGGCGACATCACCGTCAACGTCTACAACGCCACACCACGCGGCGGCCTCGCCAAAATCACGGCGGACGAACTCGAACGCCGCGGCTTCCGCATCGGCCAGGTGGGCAACGCCCAGGCCGACTACGACAAGAAGGTGCCCGGCACCGGGGTGCTGGTGGGCTCCCAGGCCGCCGCCGACGGCGCACTGAAGGTCCTGGGCACGCAACTCGCCGGCACCGAGGTGCACACGGACGAACGCGAGGGCCAGGACGTCGACCTCGTCCTCGGGGCGGGCTACCAGGCGCTCGCGCCGAAGGAGGAGGCGGACAAGGCGCTGACCGCGCTGGAGTCGGGGCAGCCGGCACCGGCGCCCTCGTCCCCGGCGCCGGCCCCCTCCTCCGCCCCGGCGGAGAAGAAGGCGAGCCCGGCCGCCAAGTGCTGACGCACGGCGACCGGGCTCCGCAGTGCCTTGCCTGCGGCAGAGGCGTCAGCCAGCCGTGCCGTACATGCGGTCGCCCGCGTCGCCCAGGCCCGGGACGATGTAGCCGTTCTCGTTGAGGCGCTCGTCGACGGAGGCGGTGACCACGGTCACCGGCGCACCGGCGAGCTCGCGCTCCATGACCTCGACGCCCTCCGGGGCGGCCAGCAGGCACAGCGCGGTGACGTCGTCGGCGCCGCGGTCGATCAGCTCGCGGATCGCCGCGACGAGGGTGCCGCCGGTGGCCAGCATCGGGTCCAGGACGTAGACCTGGCGGCCGGAGAGGTCGTCCGGCATGCGGGTGGCGTAGGTCTCCGCCTTGAGGGTCTCCTCGTTGCGGATCATGCCGAGGAAGCCGACCTCGGCCGTCGGCAGCAGCCGGACCATGCCGTCGAGCATGCCCAGGCCGGCCCGCAGGATCGGCACCACCAGCGGCCGCGGGTGCGACAGCCGCACGCCGGTGGTCGCGGTGACCGGGGACTCGATGTTGACCTGCTCGGTCCGCACGTCGCGCGTGGCCTCGTAGGCGAGCAGGGTGACCAGCTCGTCGGCGAGGCGCCGGAAGGTGGGGGAATCGGTGCGCTTGTCGCGCAGGGTGGTGAGCTTGTGCGCCACCAGGGGGTGGTCGACGACGTGGATCCGCATGACATCGACATTAACCGAGCTTCACGGCCCGGGCGCCCGCCCGGACCCCGTCGGTGGTCTGCCGGCCCGGAGGCATCAAACCACCACTAAGGGGGAAAGTGGGCACGTACGCCCGGTCTGTCGCCGGGCGAGGACCTCGGCACGAGGTGGTGCTGTCCATGGCTGGCGTTGAGAAACGGGAGTCCATAGAGCCCGGGAACGGGCCGCGACGCGGCCCGGGCGAACGACGGGAACGACACGAGAGCGGGGCGCGCACGGGGCGCGCGGCGCGCGGGGACGGCGCGGGCGAACCGCGTCGCGAGGAAGTCCTGGAGCGGCGCCGGGCGCAGCGCGGGCTGCCGGAGGGGCGAAGAGATCCCCGGGCGGGCGCCGCGGACGGGGACGACCCGGGCGGGGACGACCCGGGCGGGGCGGAC
This sequence comes from Streptomyces luteosporeus, assembly GCF_039532865.1. Taxonomy (NCBI): domain Bacteria; kingdom Bacillati; phylum Actinomycetota; class Actinomycetes; order Kitasatosporales; family Streptomycetaceae; genus Streptomyces; species Streptomyces luteosporeus. The sequence goes on along the minus strand of NZ_BAAASL010000002.1, from coordinate 316,665 downwards.
GCCGGCCCGGAGAGCGCCGAGGACCGCCGGCGGCGCCGGGCGCAGTTCCTCCGAGAGCTGAACGAGGCCAGGGAGCTGCGCGACCGGGTGCAGCCGCGCCGGGCCCGGGCGGCCCGGATGCGCCAGCAGATGCGGATGCGGACCTTCCGGTGGTGAGCCCGCCACCGGCCGGCCACCCCCAGGTCACGCCCGTACGGCGCCCTCCCGGGCCCCACGTGAGCGACATCTCTCGGACTGCTGCACGACGCAGCGCGGAAGACCTCTCGCAACGCCCCGGTTTCTGCCACGATTCCGAGTGGGCGGGGTGGTTCCCCGTCCGGCCCGGCACCGCCTATGACCAGTGGGAGAGTCACGGTGTACTTCGCCGCATTGCTCGCGCGCACCGAAGACGGTTGGGAAGCGAGCGACACAGAACTCGACGATGTGGAGACCCTGGCCGACCTCGTCGACCTCGCCCGGGAGAACGCGGTCGAGGACGACACCGTCGTCGCCCTCATCGAGCAGGAGGACGCCTGGTTCGCCGTCGTGCGGGTGGACGGTGAGGACGACCCGCGCGTCTACGTCTCCAACGCCGCCGTCGCCGCCCGCAGCTCGTACGGGGCGATGCTCGTCGACGAGCTGACCGGCCGCGAGGAGGACGGCTCCGACGACCTCGACGCCCTGGACCTGGACGGCACCGAGGAGGGCGAGCCGGAGCCGGAGGAGGACGACGAGGACGGCGAGGCCGCCGGCGAGGTCGTCCCCCACGGGCCGCTGGGCGACGCCGAGCTCCTGGCCGACCTCGGAGTGAGCGCGAAGGAGCTGCTGGCCCTGGAGAGCGACGCGCTCAGCGACATCGCCGACTCCCTGGGCTGCAGCGAGATCCTGGAGGCCGTGCGCTGACGACCCGGCCCGCCGGGCGGTGAGCCGCCGCCCCGGCGGCCCGCCGCCCGGAGCCCGGGCGCGTTCGCCCACACTGGTGCCATGAACGAAGCCGCCGACCGGAGTGCCGACCGGAGTGCGCCCCTCGCGCCGGAGCCCGCCCCCGATCCCGTACGCGACCCCGTATGCGACCCGTGGCTCGCCCCGATGCGGGCCGCGCTCGCCGAGGCCGAGCGGGCGCCGGACACCGGCGACGTACCGGTCGGCGCGGTGGTCCTCGGCCCCGACGGCTCCGTGATCGGCCGGGGCCGCAACGAGCGCGAGGCCACCGGCGACCCCACCGGCCACGCCGAGGTGCTGGCCATCCGCGAGGCCGCCCGCGCCGTCGGCGAGTGGCGGCTGTCGGGCTGCACGCTGGTCGTCACGCTCGAACCGTGCACGATGTGCGCGGGCGCGATCGTCCTCTCCCGCCTGGACCGCGTCGTCTACGGCGCGGCCGACGAGAAGGCCGGCGCGGCCGGTTCCCTGTGGGACGTCGTCCGCGACCGCCGCCTCAACCACCGCCCCGAAGTGATCTCCGGGGTGCTCGACGAGGAGTGCGCCGGGCTCCTCACGCGCTTCTTCCGGGGAGATGATCGGGGAGGCGATCGGGGAACCGATTTCGGAAGACGGCACCCCGTCCGCTAAGCTTCCTCTCGGTAGCGTGTCCGAGCGGCCGAAGGAGCACGCCTCGAAAGCGTGTGAGGGGGCAACTCCTCCGTGGGTTCAAATCCCACCGCTACCGCCAGGGATCACCCCCGGACCGCGCGAGCGGACCGGGGGTGATCTGCGTTTGCGCGGCTGCGTTTGCCTGACGGCCTGTCGGGTTATGTACGAGTACGTGCATTTCAGATCATTTGCACCACCGCGGACAGCGTCGTGGGCAGCCTCGCGGGCAGTGTCGCACCGGAAAGCAGCCGGCCCATGACCCTGCGCTTCCACGTCCTCGGCCACGTACGGGCCGACCGGGACGGCCAGCCCCTGAAGCTGGGCTCCCCCCAGGAGCGGGCCGCCCTCGCCCTCCTGCTGCTGCGCCGCGGGCGCACCATGAGCACCCCCGAGCTGATCGACGCCCTGTGGGGCCAGGACCCGCCGCACCGGGCCACCGACACCCTGCGCGAGTACGTCACGCGCCTGCGCGCCGTCATCGAACCCGAGCGGGCGCCGCGGGCCCGCGCCAAGGTCCTCGTCTCCACCGGCGCCGGCTACGCCCTGCACGTCCCCGACGACGCCCTCGACGCGGCCCTCTTCGACCAGCGTCTGGCCGCCGCCGCACAGGCCCGCGCCGCCGGCGACCTCACCGGCGCCCACGAGCACCTGGCCGCCGCCCTCGCCACGTGGGAGAGCGGCAACGCCCTGACCGGACTGCCCGGACCCGGCGTCGACCGCGAACGCGAACGCCTGCGCGCCCTGCACACCGGCGCCCGCGAAGACCTCCACGACTGCGCCATCGCCCTCGGCCGGCACACCGACGCCATCACCGGGCTGCGGGCCCTCGCCACCGAACACCCCCTGCGCGAGCGCACCCGCGCCCTGCTCATGCTCGCCCTGCACCGCGCCGGCCGGCAGGCCGAGGCCCTGGCCGTCTTCACCGAGACCGCGCGCCTGCTCGCCGAAGGCGGCGGCCCCGGGCCCGGACCGGAACTCGTCCGCCTCCACGAGCAGGTCCTGGCCGGGGACCCGGCCCTCGCCCCGCCCCGACCGGGCCCGGTGAGCCCCGCCCCGCGGCACGGCGCGGACCGGCTGCCCCCGCAGCCGCCCTGCGGCTTCACCGGCCGCGACGAACTCGCCGCCACGATCCGCGCCGCCCTCACCGGCGACGGCGCCCGCGTCGTCGTCCTCACCGGCCCCGGCGGGGCCGGGAAGACCGCCCTCGCCGTCCACGTCGCCCGGGCGCTGCGCGCCCGCCACCCCGACGGGCCGCTGTGGGCCGACCTGCGCGGCACGCGCGCACTGCCGCCGGACGCGGGCGCGATCCTCGCCCACCTCCTGCACGACCTCGGCGTCACCGACGCCGCCCTGCCGCACGGCACCGACCGCAGGGCCGCCCTCCTGCGCTCCCTGCTCGCCGACCGCCGCACCGTGCTCCTCCTCGACGACGCCCACGACGAACAGCAGGTCCTCCCCCTGCTCCCCGGCGCCGGCGGCTGCGCCGTCCTCGTCACGAGCCGCGCCCCCCTGCAGCTGCCCGGGGCGCAGACGGTCGAGGTGGGCCCCCTGGAGGAGAAGGACGCCCTCCGGCTGCTGGCTGCAGTGAGCGGCAGCGACACGACGGGCCCGCCCGCCCCCGCAGCCGCCGTGATCGCTGCCTGCGAGGGCCTCCCGCTGGCCGTACGCATCGCCGGCGGACGACTGGCGGAACGTTCCGCCTGGACGCTGGCCGACGTGGCCGCACGCCTCGGCGAGGAGCGGGCCCGGCTGGATCACCACGGTGCGCGCGCGGGCGCGGCGGAGGTGGCGGTCGAGGCGGCGCTGTGCGTCGGGTACGAGGCCCTGGACAGGGCGACAGCGGGGGCTTTGCGCCTCTTGTGCACCCCGGACGCGGATCACGCGGACGCGGCGGCAGCCGCGGCGCTCCTGGGGCCGCGCGAGGCACCGGAGGCCGGGGCGCCGGAGGCGGGGGCCCGGGCGGCGTCGGGGGCGGCGCCGCTCGCCGGAGCGCCGGCAGGCGGGGCGCCGGCAGTTGCCGGGGGACCCGTTGCGACACCGCCCGCCGGCGGAACGCCCGTCGCCGGGGCCACACCCACCAGCGGCACACCGGTCGTCGGAGCACCACCCGCCGCCGGAATGCCGGGCGCCAGCACCCACGTCGTCGGGACGGCCGTAGGCCGGGCTCCGACCTGCGGGACCCCGGCCGCGGCCCGGCACGGCGTGCCCGAGGCCGCCGAGGCCGCCGGCGGGGAGGATGCGGTCGAGGCCGCGGCTCGGGTGGTCGCCTCGCTCGTCGACTCGGGGTTGTTGGAGCCGCTGTGCTCCGGGCGGTACCGGCGGCACGCGCTCGTCGAGGACTTCGTGCGGCGGCAGAGCGAACGCAGTGACAGTCCCGCCCTGCGCGAGGCCGCCCTGCTGCGGCTCGGCGGGCATCAGCTCGCCACCGCCGTCGGCGCCCTGCAGCGTCTCCGGCCCGGCAACGTCGTACCCCGCCACCTGCTGCACGAGGCCGCCGGCGGCGGTCTGCCGTTGCCGGGTGGCGCGGCCGTACGTCGGTGGGTGCACGAGGCTCAGCCGCAGGTCCTCGCCACCGTGCGGCAGGTGCTGGGCACGGGCACCGGCGCCGCGCTGCCCCTCGCCGTCGACCTGCTGACCGTATGGGGCGAACTCGCCCCCGCCGCGGGCCTGGAGGCCCCCGCCCGGCAGGCCCTGGAACGGGCCCGCCGTGGCGGCGACGACGTGTGCGCGGCCCGTGCGCTGCGGCTCGTCGCCGCGCCCCGGCCCGGCGCCGACACCTACGAGCGCGCCGAACGCGAACTGCGGGCGGCCCTGCGGTGGGGCGAGGCGGCCGGCGACGCCCTCGCGGCCCTGCTCACGGGCCGCCAACTCGCCCTCGTCCTGCTGGAACTCGGCCGCCCCGAGGAGGCGCTGCCCCTGCTGGTGCGCGCCGAGGAGCGCCTGCGGGAGGAAGGCGCGCAGGCCGACGCCGCCGAGGCGTTGGCCGAGGCGGCCCTGGCGTACGTGGCGGTGGGGCGCACCGAGGAGGCGCTGCGCGCCGTCGACCGGGCCACGGCCCTGGCGCGCGAGGCCGGCGGGCCGGGCGCGCTGGCGCGGGTGCTCGCCGAGTCGGGCCGTGTCCACCTGCGGGCCGGCCGCTCGGCCGCCGCGGCGGACCGGATGCGGGAGGCATTGGAGACGGCCGGACCGGAGGGGACCGACCCGCGCTGGGAGGCCCTCGTCCGGGCCCGGTTGGCCCAGTGCCGGCTGGCGCAGCTGCGGCACCGGGAGGCGATCGCGGCCGCGGACGCGGCGCTGGCGGCGGAGGCGGTGCTGGGGGACGCGCACGTCCGTGCGCTGGCGCTGGCGGCGCGCGGGCGGGCGCAACTTGCTCTGGGTGAGCCGCGGCTTGCGTGGGGGGCATTGCGGGAGGCGCACGAGTTGCTGACGCGGCGGGGGGCGGCGGAGGCGGCGGAGGTGGCGGTGGTGCTGGCGGAGGAGTTCGCGGCGGGGTGACGGTGCCCGGACGGGCCGGCTTGTCGGCCCGTCCGGCGATCGAGGAGGCCAGCCGTACCGCCTACGCCGGCACGCTGCCGGCGACCGGGGCCGGGAAGTCGTCGATCCAGCGGAACGCCGGTTCCACACCGGAGATGCGGATCACCTTCGAGACCATCGCCCCGCCCCGCACCACCCGCAGGCACCCCCCGCCCCGCACCGCCCGTGCCCGGACGCGGAGGAGCAGGCGGACGCCGCTCGCGTCCAGGAACGTCACTGCGCGCAGGTCGACGACCAGATCGCGGCAGCGTGCCGCGAGTGCTTCCATGCGAGGCCCGAGCACCTGCTCGGCCAGGATGTCGATCTCTCCCACGAGTTCCATGACGACCGCTCCTCCGACCACGCGTTCCCGCATGGTGAAGGCGAGCTCGTGCACGCCCATGGCGAACCTCACCGCCCTCCCTCATCGGGCACATCGTGTGCCCTTGTGGTGCCCCGGCAGTGGGTGGATTTCACCTGTCCGGCCGCACCGGGAAAAGCGCGGAAGCCCCGGCTCCGGACCCGTGCGCGAAATGGTCCGGAGCCGGGGCTCCCGGCGGTTGGTGCACGGGGGAGGCGGCGCAAGGGGCGAGCCGCCTCCCCCGACGAGGACACGGTCTCCGGCACGGGCCGCGGTCGGGGGGATTCGCGCGGCCCGGCCCCGCAGTGAGGCCGTATCCCAGGCCCGGGGGATTCCTGCCAGATCCCCGGACCGGCCTCCATCCTCCGCCCGCGCCCGCGTCCCGGAGCCCGGCGAAGGGCCCGGCCCATAGGGTCGAAGGTCCTTAAATGCCGCGTAAGGGAGTGAAACGCGACACGACAGCCCGACACGCCGCCAGTTTTCGGCCATCCGTTCCCTCGCACGGATGCACGGATAGACTCACGCGACCGCACAGGGGACGGCAGCAGGGGAGGCAGTGCGCGGTGCAGACGAAGAAGGTCGTGCTCTGGGGCCTGGGCATCTTCGTGGCGTACACGATCATCCACTCCCCCGCCCGCTCGGCCGAGCTGGTGCAGATAGGGTTCGAGGGCATTTCGGACGCCGCCAAGAACATCGGCGAGTTCGTGACCCAGCTGATCAGCTGATCAGTCGACCGGCCGAGCCGAGAGGACGAGGACGCCTGTGATCCGCCACCTGGTGCTGTTCAAGCTCGACGAGGGCGTGGAGCGCGACGACCCGCGCGTCGTCGCCGGCGTGCGCGCCTTCGAGGGGCTGGGCGAGGCCATCGAGGACCTGCGCTCCTGGGAGTGCGGCTGGAACGTCTCGGACCGGCCGATCGCCTACGACTACGCCATCAACTGCTCGGTCGAGGACACCGACGCGCTGCAGCGCTACCTGGACCACCCGGCCCACCAGGCGGGCGTCGCCCAGTGGCGCGAATTCGCGACCTGGGTGATCGCCGACTACGTGTTCTGACCCGGCCCGGTACGCGGCGTCCGCCCGGCCCCCGCACCGGAGCGCGCCGGTCCGCCGCCTTTCACCGCCTCTCACCGCCTCGGTGGGGGGCGGTTTTTGATGCCAACACGGCTTTATGCGGTGCTTGCACACTACGGACATGTCTTGTGATGCTATGACCGCTTTTGCCGGATGAGTTGATCGAATTTGACCGCGAAGGGGTGGTGACCGTGCCGGCCCGTACAGCGCCCGAAGCCCCCCTCCGGCGCGATGAGCCCACCGGCGAAAGGGACGCCGAGCGGCCGCACGCCGACGGGGTGCCGGACGAGCGCGGGGAGGACTCCGCGCAGCCGGCCGCGCCCGCCGGCCGGTCCCGCGAGAGCCGCGGAGCCGACGCCCGCGCCCTGACGCAGGTGCTCTTCAAGGAGTTCGTGAAGCTCCAGCCCGGCACGCCGGAGCACGCCCGCGTGCGCGCCGCCCTGATCGAAGCCAACCTCCCGCTCGTGCGGTACGCCGCGGCGCGCTTTCGCAGCCGCAACGAACCCATGGAGGACGTGGTGCAGGTGGGCACCATCGGACTCATCAACGCGATCGACCGCTTCGACCCCGACCGGGGCGTGCAGTTCCCGACGTTCGCCATGCCCACCGTGGTCGGCGAGATCAAGCGCTACTTCCGCGACAACGTGCGCACCGTGCACGTGCCGCGGCGCCTGCACGAGCTGTGGGTGCAGGTCAACGGCGCCACCGAGGACCTGACGGTGCTGCACGGCCGCTCGCCGACCACCGCCGAGATCGCCGAACGGCTCAACATCGCCGAGGAGGAGGTGCTGGCCTGCATCGAGGCCGGCCGCTCCTACCACGCCACCTCACTGGAGGCCGCCCAGGAGGGCGACGGCCTGCCCGGACTGCTCGACCGGCTCGGCTACGAGGACCCCGCGCTGGCGGGGGTCGAGCACCGCGATCTGGTGCGCCACCTGCTCGTACAGCTTCCGGAGCGGGAGCAGCGCATCCTTCTGCTGCGCTACTACAGCAATTTGACGCAGTCGCAGATCAGCGCGGAGCTGGGGGTGTCGCAGATGCATGTGTCCCGGCTACTCTCACGGAGCTTCGCCCGTCTGCGCTCCGCAAATCGAATCGAAGCCTAACCCCTGTGGGTGACAGCCCCCCGGTGACATGGGGAAGATATATCGACTTGGCGCTACAGCGTGTTGCCGACATGTGACATTCTGCAGGAACTGCGTTTGCCACAGCGCAGCCTCCGGTATTCAGGTGGAGGCTGAATCCCTCGTGCGAGGGCGCCGCTGTGACCCGTCCGCGACCTCAAGGGGGTGGCATGTCCGTAGACCTGGGCAGCGCGAAGGTGCTCGCCAACGACGCACCGCAGGCGGCTCCGCAGACCGTGCTCGACGACTGCGAAGCCATCGACACCCGCACCCTCTCCCGCTCGTTGTTCCTGCGGCTGGCCACCCTGGAGCCCGGCAGCGCCGAGCGGGCGTACGTGCGCGACACCCTCATCGAGCTCAACCTCCCCCTCGTGCGGTACGCCGCGGCCCGCTTCCGCAGCCGCAACGAGCCCATGGAGGACATCGTCCAGGTCGGGACGATCGGGCTGATCAAGGCGATCGACCGGTTCGACTGCGAACGCGGGGTCGAATTCCCGACGTTCGCCATGCCCACGGTCGTCGGCGAGATCAAACGCTTCTTCCGCGACACCAGCTGGTCCGTGCGCGTGCCGCGCCGCCTGCAGGAGCTGCGGCTCGCCCTCACCAAGGCCAGCGACGAGCTCGCACAGAAGCTCGACCGCTCGCCCACCGTGCCCGAACTGGCCCTGTGCCTCGGCGTCTCCGAGGAGGACGTCGTCGACGGCCTCGCCGTCGGCAACGCCTACACCGCGAGCTCCCTGGACTCCCCCTCCCCCGAGGACGACGGCGGCGAGGGCTCGCTGGCCGACCGCCTGGGCTACGAGGACACGGCGCTGGAGGGCGTGGAGTACCGCGAGTCGCTCAAGCCGCTGCTCGCCAAGCTTCCTGCGCGCGAACGGCAGATCATCATGCTGCGGTTCTTCGCCAACATGACGCAGTCGCAGATCGGCGAGGAGGTCGGCATCTCCCAGATGCACGTCTCCCGGCTGCTGACCCGCACGCTGGCGCAGCTGCGCGAGGGACTCATCTCCGACTGAGTCATGTACAGCTGACGTACCGTCAGCGACACTGGGCCGATGCGACGGAAGACGCTCGTCTCCGCTTCGGCCGCCGCGCTCTGGCTGGGTACGGCGGGCGCCCTGGGCGCCCTCGCCGCCGGCTGCGACAGCGCCACCCGTGACGGCTACGTCGCCGCCGCCTCGGGGGACGCCGGCCCCGGCGGCAACGTGCCGCCGCAGGACGGCGTACGGCTCGTACCGCTGCCGACGCCGACGTCACCACCGTCGCAATCACCGTTCCTGTCGCCGTCGCCGGTGCGCGGTACGGCAACGCCGGCGCCGACGCCGACTCCCACGGTGCGTCGCTCCGTGCCGGCTCCCCGCGCCGTCCCGCCCGCGCACAGGCCGGTTCCGACTCCCGCCACGAGCGGGGGCGCGAGCCCCACGAGGAGCAGCGGCAGCCGCACACCCACGGCCTCGCCGCAGCCCTCGCCGTCCCCCTCCGCCTCGCCCGCCCCACCTGCGCTGCAGGTGAGCGCACCACGCCGCGAACCAGCCGGCGACCGCTGGTGCGAGCAGGTCGCGCTGACCTTCACGAACACGGGCGGCGGCCCGGTCACCGAGGGCACGGTCACCCTGGGCACCCACGTGCTGGGCCTGTGGGGCGACACGGACTGGACGACCGTCACCACGACCCGCCCCCTGCCCGCCCCGATCGCCGCCGGCGAGGCGGCGGAGGGGAAGTGGACGGTGTGCGTGGACGCGTGGCGCGTCCTGCCGGGGATGTGGGTCGAGACCCGGGACGTCACCGCCGACTGGCGGTAGCCGGGCGCCAACCCGGTCCGGGGGTGCCAGGTGTATTGACCCGGCGCCACGGCGCCCTGTAAGGGGCGCGGGGAACTGCGCGACAAGCCACGACGCACCCGCAGACGAAGTGCCGTGCTTCGCCCGGGCCCTGCCGGTGGCGCTTCGGCTGCGGGCCGTCAGTGGCTGATCGCGCAGTTCCCCGCGCCCCTGCGGGGCGTACCTCTACGCCAGGGCCAGCCAGGCCGCGCCCGCCACGAGGGCGATCGCGGCGAGCACGGCGAGGAGGACGCCCACGCGCCCCCCGCCGCCGTCACGGCGGCGCCCGTGCGTCGCGGGCGCCGTGGCGCGCGGCGCGCCCGGTGCCGGTGCGGCCTCGTCGACGAAGGCGCGGAACATCTGCGTACTGCCCGCCGGGTCGTAGGGGCCGTCCTGGTGGGCTTGGGGATGCTGCGGGTTGGCCATGGGCCAGGACCCTAGCGAAGCCGGGGCGGCGCCGGGCCGCGGGGCTGCTGCTTTACGGCCACTCGGGCAAGCCTTGGGGTTTCTTTTACACGATTTTCCTACTTTTCGTTTGCCTTCAGCAACCAATCTTTCTTACAGTTGCCTCAAGCAACCTAAAGTCCGAGGAGCAGGCCCATGGCCGCACAGGAGCAGTACGAAGAGCTGGCCCGCCAACTCAGTGCCATCGGCGCCGTCAAGCGCGGCCTCGGCCGGAGCCTGCCCCAGGACTGCCACCCGGCCACCGCGATCATGCTCGCCCTGCTCAAGCAGGACGGCGACATGCGCATGGGCCGCCTCGGCGAGCTGATGGCCGTCGACGCCTCGGTGACCAGCCGGCACGTCGCCCACGCCGCCGAGCGCGGCTGGCTCGACCGGCGGCCGGACCCCCTCGACCGGCGGTCCCGGCTGCTGAGCCTCACGCCCAGCGGAGAGGCGCTGCTGGAGGAGGTGAGCCGGCGCTACACGCAGGCGCTGGCCACCGCCCTGGAGGACTGGTCCGACGACGACGTCGGCCACCTCATCGGCCTGATGAAGCGGCTGCGCAACAGCTTCGGGGACTGCCGTCCCCGTACGCCCGCGGCCACCACCCGTACGCCCGTCTGACACCCCCCACCGCGAAAGGAAGTCCATGGCCAAGTCCACACCAGCCGGTGTACGGGACGCCACCGGAGCAACCTCCCCCACCGCCGACGCCGCGCCCATGACGCACCGCCAGATAATGGAGGCGCTCTCCGGACTGCTGCTCGGCATGTTCGTGGCGATCCTCTCCTCGACGATCGTCTCGAACGCGCTGCCGGAGATCATCCACGACCTGCACGGCAGCCAGTCGTCGTACACCTGGGTCGTCACCGCGTCCCTGCTGGCGATGACCGCCTCGACCCCGCTGTGGGGCAAGCTCTCCGACCTGTTCAGCAAGAAGCTGCTGGTGCAGCTGGCGCTGGTCGTCTACGTGGCGGGCTCGGTCGTGGCCGGCCTGTCGCAGAACACCGGCACCCTGATCGCCTGCCGCGTCGTGCAGGGCATCGGCGTCGGCGGTCTGTCCGCCCTGGCGCAGATCGTCATGGCCGCGATGATCTCCCCGCGCGAGCGCGGCCGTTACTCCGGCTACCTCGGCGCGACCTTCGCCGTCGCCACCGTCGGCGGCCCGCTGCTGGGCGGCGTCATCACCGACACCGACTGGCTGGGCTGGCGCTGGTGCTTCTACGTCGGCGTGCCCTTCGCGATCATCGCGCTGATCGTGCTGCAGAAGACCCTCAAGCTGCCCGTGGTCAAGCGGGACGTGAAGGTCGACTGGCTGGGCGCCTTCTTCATCACCGCTTCCGTCACCCTGCTGCTGATCTGGGTCACCCGGGCCGGCAAGGGCAAGGACTACGACTGGATCTCGTGGCAGACCGGCGTCATGGTCGGCGGCTCGCTGCTGCTCGCGCTGCTCTTCATCCTGGCCGAGAGGCGCGCCGCGGAGCCGATCATCCCGCTGCGGCTGTTCCGCAACCCGACGATCGCGCTGTCCTCGCTCGCGAGCCTCTTCGTGGGTGTGGCGATGTTCGCCGGCACCGTCTTCTTCTCCCAGTACTTCCAGCTGGCGCGCGGTGAGTCGCCGACGATGTCCGGTGTGCTGACCATCCCGATGATCGGCGGCCTGTTCGTCTCCTCGACCGTCTCCGGCCAGATCATCACCAAGACCGGTCGCTGGAAGGCGTGGCTGCTCAGCGGCGGCGTGCTGCTGACCGCGGGCCTGGGCCTGCTGGGCACGATGCGCTACGACACCCCGTACTGGCACCTGGCGATCTACATGGCGCTCACCGGTCTGGGCATCGGCATGATGATGCAGAACCTGGTGCTCGCCTCGCAGAACCAGGTCGAGCCCAAGGACCTCGGCGCCGCCAGCTCCGTCGTCACCTTCTTCCGCTCCCTCGGCGGCGCGGTGGGCGTCTCCGTGCTGGGCGCGGTGCTCGCCAACCGGGTGCCGGACTACGTCCGCGACGGGCTGGTCAAGCTCGGCCCGAAGGCCGCGGCGGCCATGGGCCACGGCGGTACGTCCGGCGGCGGCATCCCCGACCTGAAGGCGCTGCCCGCCCCGCTGCGGACGGTCATGGAGAGCGCGTACGGCCACGGCATCGGCGACGTGTTCCTCTACGCGGCGCCGTGCGCGCTGATCGCGTTCATCGTGACGCTGTTCATCAAGGAGGTCGCGCTCAAGCGCGGCTGACGAGGGCTCCCGGTGCGGGGGCGTGCGCAAGGGCAGGGGACGGCCTGCACGCGCCTGCACCGGGCATGCGAAGTGCCGGGTACGCCACGGACGTACCCGGCACTTTGCGTTTCGCCTTCCGGCGACGCACGGCACTTCGTCTGCGGGTGCGTCGTGGCTTGTCGCGCAGTTCCCCGCGCCCCTGCGGGGCGTTCCGCTAGCTCTCCCGGCTCTCCGCCCCGGAGCGGTCGCGCAGGACCTCTATGCCGGCGATCACCGTCTCCAGGCCCATCCCGAAGTCGTGCTCCCACATCTGGGCGACGGTGCGCTCGCCGCGCTCCTCGACGAGCTCGGCGGCCTCCCGGTACTGCTCGGTGAAGTCCGTCCGTTCCGTGACGACCTGCATCACACGGGCGTAGTACTCGTCCTCACTGACCCCCGCCGCCCGGCAGCGCTCCACGTACAGCCCCTGCGTGGCGGCGAAGCCGTACGCGAACTGGAACACCGCCGAGATCGCCCCGGTCAGGGCGTGGGGCGCGACCCCGCTGCGCCGGATGACGGCCAGCGAGGTGTTCGCGAAGGTCATGGCCCGCGGCCCGATGTTGAGGTACTGCCCGAGCAGCTGCGGCAGCCAGCTGTGGGCCACCAGGGTGCGGCGGTACTGACTCACCAGGTCGCGCAGCTGGTCGCGCCAGTCGGCGCTCTCGTCGGCGGGGTCGGGCAGGGTGATCTCGCCCCACACCTCGTCGATCGCGAGCTCCAGCAGGTCGTCCTTGGTGTCGACGTACCAGTAGACCGACATCGCGGTCACGCCGAGCTCCGCCGCCAGGCGGCGCATGGAGAACTTCGCCAGGCCCTCGGCGTCCAGCAGCCGCACCGTGGCGGCCACGATCCGTTCCCGGTCGAGGGTGCCTTCGCCGCCCTGCCCACCCGATCGGCGCTTGGGGGCACCGTCCTGCTTGCCGGCCAGCCACACGCTGGTCCGCAAGGTGTCCGCGTCCTTGCGGCTGCCGCCCGCCATGCCGGCCCTCTTCCTCTTCACTGGAACGCTCCCCGTACCGGAATGCTACGGCCCGCCCCCGGCGGACCGAAGGGCCCGCCCGGGGCGGGCGTCGTCATGCTGTGCCCACCGCTGTCACGCTCCGGCCTGCTGCCGGCGCTCGGCCCGGCGCAGCAGGACGGCCGCGAGGGCACCACCCGCGAGGACGGCGGCGGCCCCCACCAGCTGGCTGGTCTGCACGCCCGTGGCGAAGGCGTCGGCGATCGCGGCGCGGTCGGCGGGCGTACGGGCGTGGGAGAGGGCGGCCGGCAGCGAGCCCGCGCCGGCGGCGACGGCCGGGACGAGGGCGGCGAAACGGGAGTTCAGCACGGCGCCCAGGACCGCGACGCCCAGGCCGTTGCCGCACTCCTGCAGCGTGCCGTTGACGCCGGCGCCGACGCCGGCCTTCTCCGGCGGGATCGCCGACATGATGGCGTTGGCCATGGCCGGCATGGACAGCGCGATGCCGCAGCCCATCAGGATCAGGCCCAGCAGCATGCCGCCGTAGCCGTGCGCCCCGAGGGTCGCTATGGCCGCGAGGCCGCCGGCCAGCAGGCCCATGCCGCCGGCGATGGCGAGCGGGGTGCCCACCTTGGGCAGCAGCCGGGCGCCCACGCCGGTGAGGTTGAGGACGACGATGACCAGGGCGAGCGGCGTCATGCGCAGACCCGTCTGCAGCGGGTCGTAGCCCAGGACGAGCTGCAGGTGCTGGGTGAGCAGGAAGAACGAGCCGCCCATGCCGAAGGCGACCAGGATGCCGCCGGAGACCGCGCCGACGAAGCGGCTGTTGCGGAAGAAGTGCATGTCCAGCATCGGGTACGGGCAGCGGCGCTCCCACAGCGCGAACGCGGCGAGCGTGACGAGGCCGATCGCGCCGGAGAGCAGCACCCGGCCGGAGGTCCAGCCGTGGCCGGGCCCGGAAATGATCGCGAAGACGACACCGGTCATGCCGATGGTGGACAGGATCGCGCCGGGCACGTCCGGCCGGTCGCCGGAGGGGTTCTTGGACTCGGGCACCCACTTGAGCACGGCCAGCAGACCGAAGACGGCCACCGGCAGGTTGATCAGGAAGATCGAGCCCCACCAGAAGTGGTTGAGCAGCGCGCCGCCGATCAGCGGGCCCGCGGCGAAGCCGAGGGAGCTGACGGCACCCCACAGGCCGATGGCCCTGGGCCGCTCCTCGTCGTCGAAGACCTGCACGATGACGGCCAGGGTGGTGGTCATCAGCAGCGCCCCGCCGACGCCCATGCCGGCGCGGGCGGCGATCAGCTGGCCGGTGCTCTGCGCGAGACCGGCGGCCAGCGACCCCAGCCCGAACAGGGCGAGGCCGGTGACCAGCATCTTCTTGCGCCCGTAGCGGTCGGCGGCATTGCCCGCGGTGAGCAGCAGGCCGGCCTGGACCAGCGAATAGGCGTTGATCATCCACTGGACGTCGGCGGTCGAGGCCCCCATCTCGCTGGTGAGGGAGGGGATCGCGACGGTGAGCACGGTGTTGTCCAGCAGCACGGTGAGCTGCGCGAGACAGATGACGGCGAGCACGGCCCAGCGGGTGGGGTTCCGGTGCGGCGCGGCGGTGGGTTGCGGTGTCCGTTCGGTCTGGCTGTCGGTCTGCGCCGGCATGCGGGGTCCCCCTTGTACGGTGTACGAGCGCGATTGCTCGTACACCGTACAAGACCGAGCTATACGCTGTACATCGCTTTTTTGGCGGGCCTCGCCCCCGGCCCCGCGGGCCTCGCCGCGAGGACGGGTTCGGCGGGCTTGATGAGGTAGCCCGCGCCGCGGCGGGTGTGGATCATCGGCGGGGCATCGGCCTCGATCTTGCGACGCAGGTAGGAGATGTAGAGCTCGACGACGTTGGCCCGGCCGCCGAACTCGTACGACCACACGCGGTCGAGGATCTGCGGCTTGCTCAGCACCCGCCGTGGGTTGCGCATCAAGAAACGCAGCAGCTCGAACTCGGTGGCGGTCAGGCGGATCTCCCGGCCGCCGCGGAAGACCTCACGGCTGTCCTCGTCCAGCACCAGATCCCCCACCACCAGCACCGACCGGCCGCGGGCGGCCAGCGAGGGCGAACGGCGCAGCAGCCCGCGCAGCCGGGCCACGACCTCCTCCATGCCGAACGGCTTGGCCACCCGGTCGTCCCCGCCCGCCGTCAGCCCGGCGAAGCGCTCGCCGCCCGGGTCCTTCGGGGTCAGGAACAGCACCGGCAGCCCCGGCCGTTCACTGCGCAGCCGGGCCGGCAGCTCCTGCGCGTCCGCGCCGGCGAGGGCCACGTCCAGGACGACGGCGTCCGGCCGGAACTCCGCGGCCGCCGCGGCCGCCGCACCGGCAGCGGCCGACCGCACGTGCCAGCCCTCGTAGCGCAGGGCGAGGCAGAGCAGTTCGGTGAGCGCCGGCTCGTCGACGACGACCAGGACGCGCACGGGGGATCCGTCGTCGTGCAGCAACTGGGTGCGCCCGGTGGGCGAGGCGGTGGTCATACCGCCGATGGTGGGAGCGCCGGGTGAGAGTGGCCTTGCGGCACTCTGTGAATCCTCTGAGAATCGCCCGCCCTGGCCGCCCCGCCTGCCCGGGCATACGGAAATGCCACAGGGCCGGTACGAGAACGTACCGGCCCTGTGGCCACAGTAGCGGGGACAGGATTTGAACCTGCGACCTCTGGGTTATGAGCCCAGCGAGCTACCGAGCTGCTCCACCCCGCGACGGTCGAGAAGACGGATCCAGAAACTGGGGACCGACGACTCGGCTGTGCGCTCGGCAGGATTCGAACCTGCAACCTCTTGATCCGTAGTCAAGTGCTCTATCCGTTAAGCTACGAGCGCTCGGCTTCCCGGCCGTTTTCCTGGCCGGTCGGCGTTGCGGGAACAACATTACATGAACCTCGCCGCCAGACGAAATCCATTGCCCGGACCCCACCTGACCTGCGAAAACGCGCCCCAGGTGATCGAAAAAGCCCCGGCCGTCGAATCGACGACCGGGGCTTTCCCGTGTGCTGCGGAGGCGGAGGGATTTGAACCCTCGATGGGCTTTAAGGCCCAAACCGCATTAGCAGTGCGGCGCCATAGACCGGACTAGGCGACGCCTCCAGCTCACCCGCGCGTACACGGATGTCGCGTGCAGATGATGACACAGCCTTGCGGCCCGCCACCAATCGCACCCCTACGGTACCGGGCGACGGGTGCCTCGGGCAAAGGCGTTCGCGGCGCGCAACGCGGGGCGCTCCGGGGCGTTAGTGCGGGTGAGGGGTCCGGCCGGGGTTCCGGCCGCCCGGCCCCGCCGTCGCCCGCACCCCAGGAGTACGCGCATGTCGCTCCGCCCGCTCCGCCGCCCGGCCCGCACCGCCGCCGTCCTCCCGGCCCTGGCCTCCGCCCTCCTCGCCGCCCCCGGCGCCACCGCCGCCCCGCTCCCGCCGGCCGGACTCGACCGCGAGGACCACCTGACGATCACCGTCGCCGACGGCGTCCGGCACGGCGCGCACTACGAGCTGTACTGCCACCCCGCCGGCGGCACCCACCCGCGCGCCCGCGAGGCCTGCGACCAGCTCGACGGCCAGACGACCTGGGCCAAGGACCCCTTCGCCCCCGTACCGGCCGGCGAGATGTGCACGATGATGTACGGCGGCACGCAGCGCGCCCACGTCACCGGCACCTGGGCCGGGCGGCCGGTCGACGCCGAGTTCAACCGCACCAACGGCTGCGAGATCGCCCGCTGGAACCGGTTCTCCCTTCTGTTCGGGGACTCGAAGGGCTTGCCGAAGAAAACCGCCGCGCAAACATTCCGGAAGTGACCCCGACGCCCCCGACGTCCCCACGAAGGCGGACACGAGGGGCATGTCCGGCCTGCCCGCAACGCTCCTGAGGGGTCCCCCGGACCCCCTCGGCACACCCGTCATCACACCCGTCATCCGCAGTAGCGCCCGCCACGGCAGCCCGTAGACTTCCCCTCGATGACATGCCCGGGCGCGGTACGAAGCGGTACGAACCCGCCCCGAGCGGTCGGCAAGCAGCGGTAACCAGGGAGGAAGCGTCGTCGTGAGCAGCAGGCCATCCCGAGGCGCTGCTCGCCTCGCAGCCATACTCGACGCGCTGCCGGACGCCCTGCTGCTCGTCAACTGCAACGGCACGGTCGTCAACGCCAACCACATCGCGCTCGAAACCTTCGAGGTGCCCGGCACCGGACTCGTCGGACGCGGCCTGCTCGACCTCCTCCCCGAGTTCGACTCCCGGCGCATCCCCGGCGGCCTGCGCCCCCCGCGCGCCGAAGCCGACGGCGGACGCACCAAGCCCACCCGCATGATCGCCCGGCGCACCGACGGCACGCAGTTCCCCGTCGAGGTCACCAGCGCCAACCTCGAGGACGGCCGCACCCCCTACGCCGAACCCAACGGCTCCTACGACGACGAACTCCTCATGCTCGTCGTCCGCGACCTCACCGGCACCCTCGACACCGAGGCCGAACTCGCCCGCCAGCAGCGCCAGACCGAGATGATCCTGCGCGCCGCCGCCGAAGGCGTCGTCGGCGTCGACACCGCCGGCAAGGTCGTCCTCGTCAACCCCTCCGCCGCCCAGATCCTCGGCTACCGCGCCAGCGACCTCGGCGGCCGCGAGCTCCACCCCCTCATCCACCACTCCCGCCCCGACGGCACGCCCTTCCCCTTCGAGGAATCGCCCATCGCCGACACCCTGCGCTCCGGGCGCAAGCACCGGGTGCGCGGACAGGTCCTGTGGGCCAAGGACGGCCGGGCCGTCCCCGTCGACCTCACCACCGCACCCGTGCGCGACGGCGAACAGCTCGTCGGCGCCGTCATGACCTTCACCGACCGGCGCCCCTACGACGCCCTCGCCGCCCGCCACCAGCAGCTGCTCGGCCTCGTCGAATCCTCCCTGCGCGGCCCCCTCGAGCAACTCCGCGCCGAACTCGGCACCCTCGCCGACGACCCCGCCGGCCAGCTCTGGCCCGAGGCCAACCAGATCCTCCACCACCTCGCCGCCGGCTACGGCCGGATGGCCACGCTCGTCGACAACGTCCTCGCCTACCAGCGGCTCGACGCGGGACAGGACGACCTCGACCGCGAAAGGGTCTCCCTCGACGACGTCGTCTCCGCCGGCGTCGAAGGCGCCGTCGACCTCATCGGCCCCGGCCGCGCACAGTTCGCGGTGCACGCACCCGCCATCGAGGCCGAGATCGACCCCACGCGGTTCGCCCAGGCGCTCGCCCACCTCATCGCCGACGTCGCCGGCGTCGACGCCACCGGCAACTCCCCCGCCGGCACCGCCCGCACCGGCGACTCCACGATCGTGGTCGCCGCCGCGCAGCGCGGCGACGTCGTCCGCATCGAGGTCCGCGGCCCGCACCCCGGCGGCGACCCCGTCCACGGCCCCCTCGTCCGCGGCATCGTGCGCCGGCACGGCGGCGTCCTGCAGACCCACGACGTACCGGGCGCGGCGGGCGGCCGCGCATACGTCCTCGAAGTACCCCTCTCGGCCGAGGCGGGCCCCGTCCCGCCCCCGGCGGACCGGCGCGGCCCCGACACGGAGAATCTGACGACGGTCATGCCGCTGCCGACCCAGCGGGGCCGCGGCACGGCGCCGTCGGCGCCGAAGGCGCCGGACCCGGCGCCGGGCACGGGCGGCACCCCGGTTGCGGGGGGCCCTGCCGGGAGCCCTGCGGGCGGCGAGGCGGTCCGCGGCGCGGGCCCCGGCGCGGCGCCGGACGGCGGGAACGGCTTCCCGGCTCCGGCGGGGCCGGCGGGTGACGGCGCGGGCCGGGGCCGCGGTACGGCGGGCGGCCCGAACGGCTTCCCGGCTCCGGCGGGGCCGGCGGGTGACGGCGCGGGCCAGGGCCGCGGCGCGGCGGGCGGCCCGAACGGCTTCCCGGCTCCGGCGAATGACGGCGCGGCCGACGGCCGGAACGGCTTCCCGGCTCCCGCGGGGCCCGCAGGTGACGGAGCGGCCCACGGCCGCGGTGCGGGCGGCGGCCCCAACGGCTTCCCCGTACCGGCCGGTGAGGGCGCGGGCCAGGCGCCCCGCGCGGCGGGTGGCCCCAACGGCTTCCCCCTGCCCGCGGGGCCGGCGGGTGACGAGGCGGGCCGGGGCCGCGGAGCGGCCGGCGGGCCGAACGGTTTCCCCGTTGCGGCGGGTGACGGCACTGCCCCGGTGGCCGACGGGCACGGCAACGGCTTCCCGGCCCCGACAGGTGACAGCGCAGGCCAGGGCCCGGGCGCGGCCGGCAGCCAGAACGGCTTCCCGGCTCCCGCGGGGCCTGCAGGTGACGGCGCGGCCCACGGCCGCGGTGCGGTCGGTGGCCCGAACGGCTTCCCCGTACCGGCGGGTGACGGCGCGGGCCAGGCGCCCCGCGCGGCGGCCGGCCCCAACGGCTTCCCCCTGCCGGGGATTCCCACGGGTGACGGCACGGCCCCGGGGGCCGATGGACACGGCAACAGCTTCCCGGCCTCGA
The DNA here is from genome assembly GCF_039532865.1 of Streptomyces luteosporeus. Classification (NCBI taxonomy): domain Bacteria; kingdom Bacillati; phylum Actinomycetota; class Actinomycetes; order Kitasatosporales; family Streptomycetaceae; genus Streptomyces; species Streptomyces luteosporeus. Next base: position 297,056 of record NZ_BAAASL010000002.1, on the reverse strand, counting down.
CAGGCGACGGCGCAGGCCAGGGCCGCGGTACGGCGGCCGGCCCGAACGGCTTCCCCGTACCGGGGATTCCCACGGGCGACGGCACGGCCCCGGGGGCCGACGGGCACGGTACCGGCCTCCCCGGCCCCGGGCTTCCGCCCGGCGACGGCCCGGCCCCGCGTGCCGGCCGGCATGGCAACGGCCCGACGGGCGGACCGAACGGCTTCCCCGTTCCGGCAGGGCCGGCGGGTGACGGCACGGCCAGCGGCCCGAACGGCTTCCAGGCCCCGGTGGGGCCTGCGGCCGACGGCGCGGGGGCGCCGGACGGCGGCCCGGTCCCGCGTGCCGGCCGGCACGGCAACGGCCCGGCGGACCCCGCAGGTGGCGACGCCGGCCCGGGTGCCGGTGCACCGAACCGCTTCCCCGTTCCGGGGAACCCCGCGGGCGACGGCGTGGGTACGCCGGAGGGCGGTCCGGCCGGCCGCGGGCGGCGGCGCAGCGGGGGCGATGCCCCGGGCGGGGATGATCGGCGCGGCGGCTTCGAGGGCCCCATTGCGCTGCCCGGCGCCGCGGGCCCGCACGGCGGGTTCGACGATGCTGCAGCTCCGTTCGAAATGCCCGGCGCGCCGCGACCCGTTCCGGCGCCCGGCGACGTCCGGGCCGCCGGTGACAACGGCTCCGACGGGCCGCAGGCCACCGGCACCGACGCCGACGTACCCGGCAAGGCTGCGGCCCCGGCTCCGGCCCCTGGCCCGGAGAGCGGTCCTGCGGACCACGAGGCATTCGGCGCCACCGGCGCCGGTGGGCGGCCCACGGGGCGGCGGCGGGGGCCGGCGCGGCCCGAGGTGGAGGAAGAGCAGGGCGGCAGCGGCCTCGTGCCGGCGCAGTCCGCGCCCACCGGGCGGCGGGCGCGGCGGGACGCGGCGCCGGAGGCCGTGGACGCGGCGGAGGCGCCGACGGGCCGGCGGGCGCGTCGGGCCTTGGCCGAGGCCGTGCCGGAGGCGCAGATTCCCGGCCAGGCGACGGCCGAACCCGCGGTGGAGCGCACGGCGTTCGCCATGCCGCCGGCCGACGGCCCGGCGCAGGGCGGCGCGGACCCGGCGGAGTTGTACGACCTCGCCGGGGCGTCCGTGCCGCCGGCGCAGCCCACGGGGCGGCGCCGGGCGCGGCGGGCGCTCGCCGAGGAGCCCGGTGCGTCCGTGCCGCCGGCGGTGACGCCCGCGGCGCGGCCGATCAGTGTGCGCACGCTGGGTCAGGGCCCGGGTGCGGGTGACACGCCGGCGGCGGGGACGCCCACGGCCGGTTCGGGCCGGCGCCGCAGGCTGGCGAACCCGGCCGAGGGCGACCGTGAGGCCCAGGCCCAGGCGGCGGCCGCGGCGGCGCCGGTGCGGCCGCAGCCGCTGGGTTCGCCGGAGGGCAAGGCGTTCGCGGTCGGGGCGCCGGACGAGGGTGCCGAGGGCCCGGAGCCGCTGGACGGTCCGGACGGTGCGGTCGAGGTCGTGGAGGCGGTGCGGCCGCCGATGGACGACGAGCTGCCGCCGGAGCCGCTGGACAATCCGCGCCGCCTGCTGGTGTGGCCGGCGCCGGACGAGGCGACGGAGAAGGCGCTGACGGAGCGCGGCTACCGTCCGGTGATCGTGCATTCGCGCGAGGAGGTGGACGAGCAGAAGGCCGCGTATCCGGCCGCGCTGTTCGTCGATCCGCTGACGGGTCCGATCACGCGGACGGCGCTGCAGTCGCTGCGGGAGGCGGCGACCGCGGCGGAGGTGCCGGTGCTGGTGACGGCGGGGCTGGGGCATGCGACGCGGGAGGCCGCCTACGGTGCCGATCCGGCCGTTCTGCTGAAGGCGCTGGCGCCGCGGGACAGCGAGATGCATCCGCCGCGAGTGCTGCTGATCGAGGAGCACGAGCCGATCGCGAACGCGCTGACGGCGACGCTGGAGCGGCGCGGCATGCACGTGGTGTGCGGGGCGACGGATTCGGAGGCCGTACAGCTCGCGGGCCAGACCCGGCCGAACCTGGTGGTGATGGACCTGATGCAGGTGCGCCGCCGGCGCGCCGGCATCGTGGACTGGCTGCGCGGCAACGGCGTGCTGGGCCGTACGCCGCTGGTGGTGTACACCTCGGCCGACATCGACCCCGCGCAGCTGCCGCGGCTGGCTTCGGGCGAGACGGTGCTGTTCCTGGCCGAGCGCTCGACGAGTGCGGACGTGCAGGGGCGGATCGTCGACCTGTTGGCGAAGATCGGCACCAACTGACCGCCACGGCGCCCCTGACGGGGCGCCCTAGCCGCCCGTGCCGCTCGTGATGCGGTGGGCCGCCGTCCGTACGGAGGCGCGCAGGCGTTCGACGTCCTCGTCGCGTTCGCCGACGATGATGCGGCGCATCTGCGGCTGCACGGTCGGCCAGGAGGCCAGCGCGATCATCATGAACAGCAGGTCGGCGGGCGGGATCCGGTCGTCGATGACGCCCTTGGCCTGGGCCTCGGCGAAGGCGGCGACCTTGCCCTCGTAGTGGCGGCGGCGTTCGGCCTCGTGCGGTATGCCGCCGGTGCCGTACTCCAGGCCCTCCCAGAAGACGAGCCTGATGAGCTCGGGGTGGGCGGCGTGGTACTCCATGAGCCGGTCGATCCAGCCCTCGGGGTCCTCGGCGTCGACAGGGTTGGCGGCGGCGAGTTCGATCAGGCGCTTTTCGAGCACCTGGGAGAAGAGCTCGGCCTTGTTGCCGAAGTAGGCGTAGATCAGCTGCTTGTTCGCCCGGGCCTCGCGGGCGATGCGGTCGATGCGGGCGCCGGCGATGCCGAAAGCGGCGAACTCGGCGGTGGCCGCTTCGAAGATGCGGGCCTTGGTGGCCTCGGGATCCCTGACTCCTGCCATGGGAACAGAGTAACCAACTATTTGGTTGACAGCGCTTGTACGTGCCTGCCACATTCATGTCGACCGTCACAACCAACCAGTTGGTTACGCCTCAGGGGGAGCGCCGCCCAATGCCGACCACCACCCCGGCCACCGCCACAGCCACAGCCACAGCCAGGGGGACGACGCCGTCCGCGCCCGTCCGCCCGGGCCGCAGCTCCGGCACGCTGCTCGCCGTCATCGCGCTGTGCACCGCCGTCACCGCGGCGAACATCTACCTCGCTGCACCGCTGCTGCGCCTCATAGCCACCGACTTCGGCACCACTCCCGAGGCGGCCGGCTGGATCGCCTCCGTGGCCCAGCTCGGTTACGCCGTCGGCCTGCTGCTCTTCGCCCCGCTCGGCGACACCGCCGACCGGCGGCGGCTCGTCGGCGGGCTGTCCGCCGTGGCCGGCGCGGCCCTGGTCGCCGCCGCCCTCGCGCCCGGGCTGCCGGCGCTCGCCGCCGCGATCCTCGTCTCCTGCGCCGCGACGGTCGTCCCGCAGCTGCTCGTCCCGCTCGTCGCCGAGCGCGCCCCCGCCGAGCGGCGCGCGCGGCACGTGGCCGCCGTGGTGGCCGGCCTGTTCACCGGCATCGTCGCGGCCCGGGTGGTCGGCGGCCTGGCGGGCCAGGCGTTCGGCTGGCGGGCGGTGTTCTGGGGGGCCGCGGCACTGACCGTGGCGGTCGGCCTGCTCACCGCCCTCATGCTGCCGGCGGAGACCCGGCCGCGGCGCTCCGGCAACCCGCTGCGCGGCATCGCCGCGCTGCCCGGCCTCTTCCTCTCCTCGCCGCAGCTGCGCGCCGCGTGCCTGCGCCAGGCCGGGCTGTTCGGGTCCTGGAGCGCCCTGTGGACCTCGCTGACGCTGCTGCTGACCGACGAGTCCGGTCCGTACCGCGTCTCGCTCGGCACCGCCGGGCTCTTCGGCCTCTTCGGTCTCGTCTCCACCGCGGTCGCGCCCGTCTCCGGCACCCTCGTCGACCGCTTCGGGCCGCGCCGGGTCGTCGCGGTCGCGTACGGGGCGAGCGCGCTGGCCGTACCGCTGTTCCTGCTCGGCGAGCACATGATGGCGGCGCTGTGCGCGGGGGCGGTGCTCATCCACGCCGGGCTGATGGCCGGTCAGGTGGCCAACCAGACGCGGGCCCTGGGCGCCACGGAACGCCCGGCGGTGGCCAACACCGCCTACGTCGTCGCCGCGTTCATCGGTGGCGCGGCGGCGTCGGCGCTGGCCGGGCCGGCGTTCGGCCGGTGGGGCTGGGCGGGCGTGTGCGCGATCGCGGCGCTGTGGGTGACCGTCGGCTGGACCGGCGGCGCGCTCGCGGAACGGCGCGTGCGCGCCTGACCGAGGGGCCCGGGGCCCGGGGCGAAACCCCAGGTCCCGGGCCCTTCGGGGGCTACCCGCCCAGGACCGTCACCACCAGATCCCCGTCCGCGTACTGCTTGCGCAGCACCTTCTTGTCGAACTTGCCCACCGACGTCTTCGGCACCGCAGCCACCGTCGTCCACCTCTCCGGCAGCTGCCAGCGGGCGACGCGGTCGCCGAGGAAGGCGCGCAGGCCCTCGAAGTCGGCGGAGGCGCCGTCGCGCAGGACGACGGCGGCCAGGGGGCGCTCGCCCCACTTCTCGTCCGGCACGCCGATCACGGCGGCCTCCGCGATCCCGGGGTGGGCCATCAGGTGGTTCTCCAGCTCGACGGAGGAGATCCACTCGCCACCGGACTTGATCACGTCCTTGGCCCGGTCGGTGAGCGTCAGGAAGCCGTCGGGGCTGATCACGCCGACGTCGCCGGTGCGCAGCCAGCCGTCCGGGCTGAACTTGTCCTCGGGACGCTGCGGTTCGCCGTCCGCTCCCCCGTGGTACGCGCCCGCGATCCAGGGGCCGCGGACCTCCAGCTCGCCGGCCGACCGGCCGTCCCAGGGCAGCACCTCGCCGCCCGGGCCCACCAGCCGCGCCTCGACGGAGGCCGGCACCCGGCCCTGGGTGATCCGGTACGGCCAGGCCTCCTCGGCGTTCAGCCCGGCCGGCGGGTAGGCGACGGTGCCGAGCGGGGAGGTCTCGGTCATGCCCCAGGCCTGCACGAGCGTGAGGCCGAGCTTCTCCTCGAAGTCCTTCATCAGCGAGGGCGGGCACGCCGAACCGCCGCTGATCACGGTGCGCAGCGAGGAGACGTCCCGCGGCTTGGCCACGAGCTCGGCCAGCAGCCCCTGCCAGATGGTGGGCACGCCCGCCGTCACGGTCGGCCGCTCGGCCTCGATCATCTCCGCGAGCGGGGCCGGCTGCAGGAAGCGGTCCGGCATCAGCAGCGACGACCCGGCCATGAAGGCCGCGTGCGGCAGCCCCCAGGCGTTCACGTGGAACATCGGGACCACGGGAAGACACACCTCGGCGGGCGTCAGGCCGAAGGACGCCGCCGCGTTGACCTCCATCGCGTGCAGGTAGACCGAGCGGTGGCTGTAGACCACGCCCTTCGGCTCGCCGGTCGTGCCGGAGGTGTAGCACAGCGCCGCGGCCTGTCGCTCCTCCAGCTCGGGCCACGGGTACGCGTCGTCCGGGTGCCCGGCGATCAGCTCCTCGTACGCGTGCACCTGCGGCCGGCAGCCGGCCAGGACGGAGGTGTCGCCGGCGCCGGAGACGACGACGTGCTCGACGCACTCCAGGTGCGGCAGCAGGGGTGCGAGCAGCGGCAGCAGCGAGCCGCTGACGATGACGACGCGGTCGGCGGCGTGCCGGACGATCCAGGCGAGCTGCTCGGCGGGCAGTCGCAGGTTGAGGGTGTGGAGGACCGCGCCCATGGAGGGGATGGCGAGGTACGCCTCCAGGTGGTCCCCGTTGTTCCACATGAGGGTGCCGACCGGTTCGCCCTCGCGCACGCCGAGGCCGTGCAGGGCGTGGGCCAGGCGCGTGGCGCGGCGTCCGACCTCGGCGAACGTGCGCCGCTCCGGTGCGCCGTCACCCGTCCAGGTCGTGACCTTCGCGCCGGCGTGGACCGTCGACCCGTGGGCCAGGATCCGCGTGACCGTGAGCGGTACGTCCTGCATCGTGCTCTGCACCGGGGCCTCCCGACTGGTGCGCGCGTCGTCGCGCGAGGGGCAGTTCCCGGTGATTCTGCTGGGGTGTCCGGCGGTAAGTCACTAGCCGGAAGCAACGACTCCGACACATTCCGTTGACGAAGGCCGCTGATCCTTTGCGATTACGCGGCGTACGCCAGCTCCGGGTCCTCGCGGAGCTTGCCCAGCGCCCGCGAGACCGCGCTCTTGACCGTGCCCACCGAGACGCCGAGCAGCTCGGCGGTCTGCACCTCGGTCATGTCCTCGTAATACCTGAGGACGACCATGGCCCGCTGGCGGTCCGGCAGCCGGTGCACCGCGCGCCACATCGCGTCGCGCAGCGCCTGCTGCTCGGCGGGGTCCGCGGCCGCGGTCGCCTCGCGCTCGGGGAGCTCCTCGCAGGGGTACTCGTCGATGCGCCGCTTGCGCCACTGCGAGGTGCGGGTGTTCACCAGCGCCCGGCGGACGTAGCCGTCGAGGGCGCGGTGGTCGGCTATGCGGTCCCAGGCCAGGTAGGTCTTGGTGAGCGCCGTCTGCAGCAGGTCCTCGGCGTCGCACGGGTTCGAGGTCAGCGAACGGGCGGTGCGCTGCAGCACCGGGCCGCGGGCCCGGACGTAGGAGGAGAACGACGGGTACACGGCGGCGGTGGAGGCGCTGGTGCACACGGACGTCGAGGTCACTGTCATGCCCTCAACGCTAGGAGCGCGGGCGCCTCCGGCGTATCGGCCGGAGGTGCCGAAGCGCGGTCAACCTCAGGTCGTAGCCGTGGGGGTGTCCCCACCTCCTGGAGGGGGAGGAGCGAACGACGTAAGGCGCGGCCGGACGGAGATCGTACGAAGATACGAGGAATCGATTCAGTGGATGATCGCCACGGGAGCGTCGATCGCGTTGCGGTCGATGGTCAGCTTCCGGCCACCGTACGTCTCGCTCACGTTCCCGGCGTACTGGTGGATGCGGCGGTGCGGCTGCCAGGCCCCCGGGGGCAGGACGCGCTCGTGATCGGTGGACGCCGGCACCTTCCAGCGCGCGAACCACAGCACGTCCGGCAGGTCGTCCAGCCCGTCCCGGCGCGCCAGCACCATGTGCCGTACGCCCGACTCGGCGCTGCTGTAGAGGCCGGGGATGTAGCCGTGGCGGTCGACCGTCGCGCTCCAGGCGCGGATGAAGTCCAAGGTGGCGCCGCCGCAGTCCTCGTCCTTGTAGTCGTACGCCTCCATGTCCAGGTAGAGCGCGCTGCCGGGGGCGATGCCCAGGTCGGCCGCGGTGTCCACGGCGTCGCGGCCCTCGTCGACGCCCTGGTCCTCGGGGTAGTCGCCGATGGGGTAGTACCGCTTGCTGGTCGCCCGCGCGCACGGCGACTGCGAGCCGACGTACACCGGCAGCACCCGCCAGCCCAGGTCGCGGGCGCCGGTGAGCCAGCGGTGGCTGAGGTAGTGCTGGTTCGGGCAGGCGCGGGCCCGCCCGGCGTAGTAGACGCCGACGGCCCCGTACGGGGAGGTCTCCCCCCAGGCGCTGAGGGTGGTCAGCGGCGGCGCCTGGCAGGTGTCGAAGCCCTTGCCCCGGTAGACGACGGGCCGGGTGTCCGGGACGACGTCGCCCGGCGCGGCCGCGGCCGGCACCTGGGCGACTGCCGCCAACAGGGCGACGAGATATCCGATGATCTTTCTCCGTCGGTACATAACGGCGAGCCTGGGCGCCGTGCGGGGCGGGCCCGCGCTGACACGCCCGGCCGTTCATCCGTCTGCGCCGAGAATGAGCCCCGACGTGGGAACACCGCTTCCGGCGGTGACGAGCACGCGTCCGGCACCCGGCACCTGGTTCGCGGACGTGCCGCGCAACAGCCGTACGCCCTCGGCGATGCCGTTCATCCCGTGCAGGTACGCCTCGCCGAGCTGGCCGCCGTGCGTGTTGACCGGCAGCGCGTCCGCCGCGAGGAACGCACCGCCCTCGCCCGGGCCGCAGAAGCCGAACTCCTCCAGCTGCATGAGGACATGGGGCGTGAAGTGGTCGTACAGAACGGCCGCGTCGACGTCCGCCGGCCGCAGCCCGCTCGTGCGCCACAACCGCTCGGCCACGACGCGCGACTCGGGCAGGCCGGTGATGTCCTCGCGGTAGAAGTTCGTCATCTGCTCCTGCCCGCGCGCCGCGCCCTGCGCGGCAGCGAGCACGACGGCGGGCGGATGCCGCAGCGTACGGGCCCGTTCGAGGCCGGTGAGGACGAGCGCCTGCCCGCCGTCGGTCTCCTGGCAGCAGTCCAGCAGCCGCAGCGGCTCCACGATCCAGCGGGACGCCGCGTGCTCGGCGAGGGTCAGGGGCCGGCCGTGGAAGTACGCCGCCGGGTTGCGGGCCGCGTGCCGGCGCGCGGTGACGGCGGCGTGTCCGAACACCTCCGGTTCCAGCCCGTGGACGTGCAGGTAGCGGCGCGCCTGCAACGCCGCCCAGGACGCCGGCGTGAGCAGCCCGTACGGCATCCCCCAGCCCAGCGCCACGCCCTCGGCGGAGGGCGCGCGCCGCGTGAGGCCCGCGCCGAAGCGGCGGCCGGACCGCTCGTTGAACGCCCGGTAGCAGACGACCACTTCCGCCGTGCCCGAGGCCACGGCAAGGGCCGCCTGCAGCACGGTCGCGCAGGCGGCACCACCGCCGTAGTGGACGCGGGAGAAGAAGGACAGCTCCCCCATGCCGGTGGCCTGGGCGACGGCGATCTCGGGGCTGGTGTCCATGGTGAACGTCACCAGGCCGTTGACGTCGGCCGGCGCGAGGCCGGCGTCGGCAAGGGCGGCGCGCACGGCCTCGGCGGCCAGGGCCAGTTCGCTGCGGCCGGAGTCCTTGGTGAAGGCGGTGGCACCGATGCCGGCGACGGCGACGCGGCGGCCGCTCACGGGGCACCCCCGGGGGCGGGCAGGGCGAAGGCGAGGGTGGCGGTGCCGGTGACGTGACGGCCGAGGCTGTTGGTGCCCGTGAAGGTGACGTCGGCGGTGCGTTCGTCGTCACATGTGGAGGTAATTATTCCGGTCAAGGTGAGGGTGTCACCGGGGTAGTTGGGCACGCCCAGGCGCACGGCGAGGCGGCGCAGGACGGCGCCGGGACCGAGGCGCTCGGCGAGGTAGCGGCCCACCAGACCCTGGGTGGTCAGGATGTTCATGAAGATGTCCGGCGCCCCCGCGGCGCGGGCGGCCTCGGCGTCGTGGTGCACGTCCTTGAAGTCCCGCCCGGCGAGCGCGCCCGCGACGATCAGGGTGCGGGTGACGGGGACGGAGAGGGGCGGCAGCTCGTCGCCGGGCTTCACGGGGCGTCCTGGCGGCGGGCGCGGAAAAAAGGCAGCTGCTGGGCGTCCCCGGGGCCGTACGCCCGCGCGAACTCCAGCTCGACCGGCATGCCGATGCGCAGGTCCGCGGGCCCGGCGCCGGTGATATTGCTGATCATCCGTACGCCTTCGGCGAGTTCGACCAGGCCGACGGCGTACGGCGGCGCGAAGGCCGGGTGCGGGGGATGGTGCACGACGACGTACGAATGCACCGTGCCGGCGCCGGACGCCTCCTCCGTCCCCCACCGGTCCGAGCCGCAGTCCGGGCAGCCGGGGCCCCAGGGGAAGCGCAGGCGGCCGCAGGCCGTGCAGCGCTGCAGGAGCAGCCGGCTGCCGGCCACGCCCTCCCAGAAGCCGGCGTTGTCGCGGTTGACGACGGGGCGGGGGCGCCGGGAGGCGTCCGCGGTTGGTTGTGGGTGGTACTTCAGGATGCGGAAGCGGTGCGTGGCGGCCGGCTCGCCGTTCGCGCGGATCTCGGTACGGGTGGTGACGAAGTGGCCGGTGCCGAGGCTTGTGGTCTTGCGCGGCGAGATCTGTTCGATCACGGAGTCGAAGGTGATCACGTCGCCGGGGCGCAGCGGCCGCAGGTACTCCTGCTCGCAGTCGGTGGCCACGACGGCGGTGCAGCCGGCGGCGTCCAGCAGGGCGAGCAGCTCGCCGTACGCGGCGGAGCGGCCCGCACCCGGGGCATCGGCGCCGGCGGGGCCCGGCATGATCCACGCCTGCAGCATGGCGGGCGGGGCGATGGCGGCCGGCCCGCCATGGGCGGGGCCGGGGTCGCTGTGGCCCATGACCTCGCACCAGTGCCCGATCATGGCGGTGTTCACCGGGTACCGGCCGGTGCCGGAGGCGGCGGGGCACCCTTCGTAGGACCGCAGGCGGGCGAACAGGTCGTCGTCGCTCACGAGTTCTGACTGTCCGTCAGGTGCTGGCGGCTGTCAAGGCGTGGGTGAGGGGCGGGGTCGGGCGGGGCGGGCAGCCGGCACAACGCCGCGCGGCGGCACCGGAGTGCCGCCGCGCGGTTCGTACTGACCCAGTCCCCTCTCACCACATCACCCTGCTGTCACCCCCGGGGCGCGGGGGGCCGCAGGGCTCACCACATTCTGGTGAAGGTGATCCTGATGTTCTCCTGCTGGATCACGTTGTGCCCGTGCTGCCCGGGACTGAGGATGCTGGCGGTGTTCGCCTGTGCCGTGGCGCCCGCACCTGTCGCGAGCTGCTGCGTCGTGGTGCTGTTGCCGTGGTTGCTCCCCCCGACGCCGCTGCCCACGATGTCGGCGGCAGCCGCGTTCGCGCCGCGGTTGGCCAGCTGGCCGTGGTCGTCGGCCGTGGCGACGCCGGCGAAGAGCAGGGCGGCCATCGGCAGGGCGGTCAGGGCGGCGAAGATGCGGGCGGCTGCAGTGCGGGTGCTTGCCATGTCACTTCCTCCAGACGGAACTACTCGATCGTGCCCAGCGGTTGGCCGGCCGCTGCGGCGATTTGTCGACGTCGCGACTCCAGACTTGCCCACCGAATCCACACCGAACCCACCGACTCTCCGCATTCCCTCTCAAGCATGAGATTCCCGACCTAAACACTGACCCCATGGAAACGCCGCGCACCGACGCCCTCTCGGCCCGCTCTCGTCCCATGCGCACCAAGAGGTGAACCGTTTCGGCAGTGCCGGCCCGCGACCGGGGAAACTCCCCCGGATCGCCCATCGGTTTCGGCCCAACTGCCCCCGAAAAACGTCTTTTCGCTTCACCTCGAAGGTGACGGACCGGCTCCGCGCCGCCGGAAACGGGGACCTCCAGCAATGACGGCCCGGTCCACCGCCCGCCCCTGTCGGCCGCTCACGGCCGCAGGCCCCGCGACGGCGCGACCGGGCCGCCGCTCGGCCGCGCCGTCACCTGCGACCCGGCTGCCATCGGGACTCGCAGGCATCCCAACTGACACTGCAGTCCCTCGACTTACCTCGTTGATCCCTCGTACCACCGCACCGTTCGTCCATCACACCGCCGCGCGGCCGTGCCCACCGGTCCCGTACCGACCGACCGTCGACCGCACAGGAAGGTGTCCGATGAACCTCATAACCCAGGCCCTGCCCGTTGCCCTCCCCACCCTCGGCTGGGCCGCCCACGCGCTCGTCCTCCTGCGCCGGCTGCGGACCGCCCGCACCGACCGGCTCACCGGGCTGATGCGGCGCGAGGAGTTCACGCCCCGCGCCCTGCGGGCGCTGCGGCATCCGCACGCCGCCGTACTGCTGCTCGACCTCAACGGCTTCAAGCAGATCAACGACACCCACGGCCACGAGGCCGGCGACCGGGTCATCGCAGCCGTCGGCCGGCGCCTGGCCGCCTGGTGCAAGGAACGCGGCGGCTTCGCCGCGCGCCTGGGCGGCGACGAGTTCACCGCACTGGTCCGGCTGGCGCCGGAGGCCGACCACGACGCCGAGATGCGCTGCCTGTCGGCCCGGCTGTCCGCCCCGCTCGACGCCGGAATCGTCACCCTCGCGCCCCGCGCCTCCATCGGCCTGGCCCACACGGCCGACCACCCCGGCGCCGGGCTCTCCGACCTGCTGCGCGGCGCGGACGAGGCCATGTACGCGGCCAAGCGACGCGGCATCCCGTGGCAGCCGGCCCGCCCCGCCGCCACCCGCACCCGGCGCCCGAGCCTGACGCTGCTCACGCCGGTGTGGCGCAAGGCGTCGTGACCGGTGCTCCGGCATGCCGACGACCCGGCCGTCCCCAACCGGCCGGGTCGTCGCTGCCTGCGCTGTTGCTGCTGCGTCAGTCGAGGCGGGTGTGGACGTACATGCCACCGAGGCCGGAGTCGCTCGGGATGAGGGAGGTGCAGTAGCCGTTCAGGCCGCCGTAGTACTGGTCGCCGTAGGCCAGCAGGTAGTCGCCGGTCCGCGGGCCGACGACGCCGTCGCTGTCGAGGCCGACGAAGCTCTGGTACCAGCGCACCTGGGCGTCCGTCCGCGGGCCCCACTTGCCGTCCTCGGAGACCTGGGCCCGGCCCACCTTGGCGGCGATGCTGTTGACCTGGTGCTGCACGCACCACACGGCGGAGCCGGAGGTGGTGTAGCCGTAGCCGACGTAGCCCGCGCCCTCGGCGGCGTTGGCGGTGCCGCCCAGTCCGCCGGCGACCAGGGCGGCGGCGCCGACCACGAGACCGGCCTTGGCCGCGTACTTCTTCAACACTTTCGTGTCCCCCGTTCGTTGAGTTGATCTTCACGGAGGACGGTACGTCCTGATCTGCCCATGCCAGAAGCGGGGACGGCCTCCCGGACGCCCCTGATGCGCCGCCGGCCCCGTCCGGTGACAGCCGTGACCGGACCGAGACGTTCCAGGCCCCCTTCGTCAAGCCCGGCGTCCCGGCCGTCCTGCGTCCGATATCCGGTCACAAGCGTCCGCCACGCCGGACGCGTGATTGACGCCCTCCCCACCGGCCCCGAGTCTGTCGCCCGCGACGGACGACCCGTTCCTGCCGAGGAGGACCCATGCTCCGCACCGCACGCAGCAGGCTGCGATTAACCCTGGCCGCCCTGGGCACCGCCGCCGCCCTGGCCGCCGGCTTCCTCACGCCCGCAACCGCCACCGCCGCCCCCGGACCCGGCGCCCGGAGCGCCCGCTACGTCGCCCTGGGCGACTCCTTCACCTCGGGCCCCTCCATCCCCACCCAAGTGAACGTGACCTGCGGCCGCTCGAACGCCAACTACCCGTCGCTCCTGAAGGAATGGCTGGGCATCACCCGCTTCACCGACGCCAGCTGCGGCGGGGCCGTCACCCAGGACATGTGGCGATCCCAACCGGGACGCCCCGGCACCACGCCCCAGCTCGACGCGATCGACTCGTCCACCACTCTGGTCACGCTGGGCATCGGCGGTAACGACATCGGCTTCGGCGAGGTCATCTTCCGTTGCTCCCACGCCTGGCCGAAGCCCGTCCCCACCGACAACCCCTGCCAGCGCTACTTCACCGGCAGCGGCACGGACGCGCTGGAAGAGCGCATCGAACAAACCGCACCGAAGGTCGCCGACATCCTCAAGGGCATCCACCAGCGCGCCCCGCACGCCCGGATCGCCGTCGTCGGCTACCCCGCGGTGATCGGCGACGACATCGCCGGCTGCCGCACCTCCCTGCGCATCGCCGACGGTGACATCCCCTACCTGCGCGGCGTGATCCGCCACCTGAACGCCATGCTCCGCCGCCAGGCCGTCGCCCACGACGCCCTCTACGTCAACACCAACGCCACCACGGCGGACCACGACGCCTGCCGCCCCTTCGAGGACCGCTACGTGGAAGGCCTCTACACCCGCCCCGAACGCCCCGCCATCCCCGTCCACCCCAACGCCGACGGCGAACGCGCGATGGCCCTGGCAGTCGTCAAAACCCTGATCCTCGGCTCCTGACCCACCCCCGTCCCGGGCGGCTCCTGCGGCTCGGGACGCCCGGGACGGGGGCCGCCGCGGTCACTCGACAGCGACGTCCTCACACACGATCGTGACCGTCTCGATCGCGGCCTCGGTGCCGGCAGCGTCCAGTTCCGGCCCGGTCCAGCTCTTGGCCCAGGCGTTCGTCAGATTGAGGCGCCTCACAGGCTCCTTCCTCGCATCGAAGTACGTGATCGCAACGTCCTGTCGCGCGCCGTCGAGGTCGCCCTTGTCCTGCGACGCCTTCACCCAGTCGACGAACGCCTCGCTCTGGTCCATCGGCCGGGACAGCGTGATCTCCTGCGCCCGCCCGGGGCCGGGCTGCTCCTGCAAGACCGGTTTCGTCTCGACCGCATCCGCGCCCAGCACCAGACCCTCGACGCTCTGAAAGGTAGCCACCTGGAACTTGCCCAGAGCAACGGCGAAGTGGTTCACCGTAAAGGTGTCACCCAGCACGAATCCGATCCCCTCTCGTGAGCCTCCGGTCGCCGGAGCATCCCCGCGGGGCCCCGGGACCATGCCCCACCCCGCACACGGCAACACGAACGGGTCTGCGAGCGCGGGACGACTAGGGCATGTCCGGGCGCAGCACGGCACTCCGTCCGCGGGCGCGTCGTGGCTTGTCGCGCAGTTCCCCGCGCCCCTTACGGGGCGCCGTGGTGCCGGCCGGAGCGGCCTTTGCCTTGCGCTCGTTGGTCATGGCCGTGAAGACGGCCACCGCGGTCAGCACCGGCGCACTGGCGGCCAGGAGGCCGCCGGCGGCCGAGCCGCCGCAGGGCGTCACACCGGGCAGCGCAACGGTCGCAGCTCCTGCGAACAGCACGACTCCGAGAGCGCCTACGGCCTTACCGTTCCGCATGGATTCCCCTCACAGCAACTGCGTGCAGCTCACGCCGGCGGCCAGGGCCAGGGCGACCACGGCCAAGAGCCAGAAGTACCACCGTGGAAGATCGCCCCTCGACTTCCTGAGCACCATTCCGGCCACCGGTATCAGGATCGCCAGAATCGCGAGTGCGGTAACGAGGGCGCGCATCACATTCCGTTCGGAGAGGTCCGGTGCGGCAGGTACCAACGCGAAAGGGGCGCCCCGGCCGGGCGCCCCTTCTGGTTGCGGAGGCTGAGGGATTTGAACCCTCGGTGACATCGCTGCCACGACGGTTTTCAAGACCGTTCCCTTAGGCCGCTCGGGCAAGCCTCCCCGCGTCGGCCGGCCTGCGGCGACGCGGGAGTAGCCTACCGGGTGCCGGTCAGTTGTCGCCGCGGCGTTCGCCGAGGACGATCTCGGTCGTGGCCGTCTTGCCGTCGCGGACGTAGGTGACGGTGACCTTGTCGCCGGGCTTGTGGGTCCAGATCTCGCTGATCAGCGTGGGGCCGCTGTCGATCAGGGTGTCGTCCAGCTTCGTGATCACGTCGCCCGGCTTGAGGCCGGCCTTGTCGGCCGGGCCGCCCGGGGTGACGGAGGGGGCGCCGCCGCCGGCGCTGGGGGCGATGCGGGCGCCGCCGCCGGAGTCCTTCATGTTCACGGTCGCCGAGATGACCGGGTAGATCGGGGTGCGCTCCTTGATGAGCTGCTCGGCGACGCCCTTGGCCTGGTTGATCGGGATGGCGAAGCCGAGGCCGATGCTGCCGGCCTGGCCCTGGCCGCCGAAGCCGCCGGTGCCCGCGGACTGGATGGCGGAGTTGATGCCGATGACGGCGCCCTGGGCGTTGAGCAGGGGGCCGCCGGAGTTGCCGGGGTTGATGGAGGCGTCGGTCTGCAGGGCGCTCATGTACGAGGCCTGGCCGCTGCCGCCGCCGTCGCTGGAGGCCACGGGGCGCTTCTTGGCGCTGACGATGCCCGTGGTGACCGTGCCGGAGAGCCCGAAGGGGGCGCCGATGGCGACGGTGGCGTCGCCGACGGCGGTCTTGTCGGAGTCGCCGAGCGGGAGGGGGTTGAGCTTGGCGCCGGAGGGGTTCTTCAGCTTGATGACGGCGACGTCGTAGCCCTGGGCGCGGCCGAGCACCTCGGCGTCGTAGGACTTGCCGTCGGAGAAGGTCACCGACAGCTTGCCGCTGTCGGCGGCCGAGGCGACGACGTGGTTGTTGGTGAGGATGTGGCCCTGCTTGTCGTAGACGAAGCCGGTGCCGGTGCCGCCCTCGCCGTTGTTGCCCTGCGCCTCGATGGTGACGACGCTGGGCAGGGCCTTGCTCGCGATGTCGGCCACGGAGCCGGGCGTACGGCTCTCGGTCTTGGGGTCGCCGGAGGCGGAGACGGTGGTGGAGTTGTCGCCGCTGTGCTGCGCCGCCCAGTAGCCGATGCCGCCGCCGATGCCGCCCGCGACGAGGGCCGCGGCGAGCACGGCGGCCACGAGGCCGCCGGCGCGGCCGCGCCTGGGCGGCGGGACGGGGGCGCCCCAGGGGGCGGCCGCCTGGTACGGGGGCGGCGCGTCGGCACCGCCGTACCAGGCGCCGCCGGCGGCCGGGGCGCCGAGGGGGACGCCGGTGGCGGTGTGCGTGGCGGCGGCGTCCGGTTCGCCGGCGGCGCTCGGGTTCGGGGCCGGGGCCGGGGCCGGGGTCGGGGGCGTCTGCGGTACCGGCGGGAGCTCGGTCGTACCGTCGCCGGCGGGCGGGGCGGCCGGGGGCGGGGACGTCGGAGACTCCGGTCGCGGCTCGGCCGCGGGCGGAACGGCGGCGCCCTCGTTCTCGGTGCTCACAGTCGTCTCCTCCATCGGTGATCGTCGGACGGACCGCCGGATGGCCCTACCCATCAGGTGCACGTCATTACAGCGTGTCCGGTAACAGCCTTTCCCATCGCACGTCAGACCGCCGTAAGCGGAGCCTGTGACGTCCGTGGAGGTCCTTACTTGCCGACAAATGGGACCCCATGCGCGATTGTGCCAGGCAGTGGCACCATAACGCGGTGACCCCTGCGCGCCACTCCCTCGACGTCGTCGCCCACCGCGGAGCGTCCGACGACGCGCCGGAACACACGCTCGCCGCCTACCGCAAGGCCATCGAGGACGGCGCGGACGCCCTGGAGTGCGACGTACGCCTGACGGCCGACGGACACCTGGTGTGCGTGCACGACCGCCGGGTCAACCGCACCTCCAACGGCCGCGGCGCCGTCTCGACGCTGGAACTGGCCGACCTCGCCGCCCTGGACTTCGGCTCCTGGAAGGCGCCGGCCGGCGAGACCGAGGCGCCCGACCGCGACATGGAGGACGCGGCCGACCCCGACCGCACCTCCGTGCTCACCCTGGAACGGCTGCTGGAGCTGGTCGTCGACTCGGGCCGCCGCATCGAGCTGGCCATCGAGACCAAGCACCCCACGCGCTGGGCGGGCCGGGTGGAGGAGTCGCTCCTGGCCCTGCTCACCCGCTTCGGCCTGACCGAGCCGCCGCCGGACGAGCCCTCGGCGGTGCGGGTGATGAGCTTCTCGGCCCGCTCCCTGCACCGGGTGCAGGCGGCGGCACCGCTGCTGCCCACCGTCTACCTGATGCAGTTCCTCTCGCCGCGCGTGCGCGACGGGCGGCTGCCGCAGGGCGTGCGCATCGCCGGGCCGAGCATCCGGATCGTCCGCAACCACCCCGAGTACGTCGCCCGGCTGCACCGCGCGGGCAACGCGGTCCACGTGTGGACGGTCAACGAGCCCGAGGACGTCGAGCTGTGCGCGCGCCTGGGCGTGGAGGCCGTCATCACCAACCGGCCCCGCGCCGTACTGACCCAGCTGGGCCGACGCTAGGCATTACGGGGTGTGCACCGGCGCGTTCGGTGCGTAAGAAGGCCGCGCGAGTGCTCCCTTCGGCCGGAGGTTGGCCGGTTTCCGGTCCAGTCCATTGGGGCATTCATCCCCTGACGTGGGGCAAAGGAGGTCTCGGGGGTGGCGTTGGTGGTGGCACAGGAGGTGCCCACGTCGTCGATCATGGCCGTACCCCATGGTCCAGCCGGTGTGGGTCGAGCGAGACACCGGATGCGCAGCGAGCTGCGCACCAGCGGGGTACCGGAGACGGTCATCGACGACGCGGTACTGATCCTTTCCGAGCTGCTCAGCAACGCGTACCGGCACGGGCGCCCGCTGAGCCGGGTGAACGGCTCCGAGGAGGCGGACGGCGGTGTCCTCGCCGCCTGGCGCATCGACGCCCGCGGCCGGCTCACCGTCGAGGTGACCGACGGCGGCGGCCCGACCCGCCCCTTTCCGGCCACGCCCTCGGTGACCGCGCGCGGCGGCCGGGGCCTGAACATCATCAGCGCCCTCTCCCAGGACTGGGGCGTGCGCGACGCCCTCGGCGAGGTGACGGTGTGGGCCGCGCTCTCCGCACAGGCGGCACTGTCCTCGCATCCAGGTCGTGCTACGCGCGTCGACCACGCGCCACCGGTCCCTTTCGCCGACTCGCTGGCCGGCTCCCTGAGCGGCTCCCTCACCGATTCGCTCACCGACTCCCTCGTCGACGCCTACGCCGATCTGGACGAGCCGGCCTGACGCCCGGCGCCCGCTGCCCCTACCCGCCCGGCACGCCGCCCCTCCCGCGCGTGCCCGGCGGCCGTGGCCACGCCTGGCGCTAGGCTCGCGCCGCAAGGTGGAAACGCCGCGGGGCGCGACGACGCCCCGGGGCGCGACCGCACCGCGCGCCCACGCCGGACGCACCGATCGGGAGACACGCACGCATGGCCAAGAAGCGCCGCCCCCAGACCCAGGCCGCCCAGCCTCGGACCGGCAACACCCCGGTCCCCGTCGTCGGCGCCCGCGAGCCCTGCCCCTGCGGCTCGGGCCGGCGCTACAAGGCCTGCCACGGCCGCGAGGCCTCGCACGCCGCCGTCGAGCTGGTGCAGCGGCCGTTCGAGGGACTGCCGGGCGAGGCCGACTGGGTGGCCCTGCGCGAGCTGGTCCCGGCCGCGACCGTGGAGCTCCACCTGAAGGGCGGACTGCCCGAGGGCGTGCCGTCGGTGACGCTGGCCACCGTGCTGCCGATGGCCTGGCCCGCGCTGCGCCGCGACAACGGCGCCGTGCTGCTGGGCCTGCAGAACGACACCGCCACCGGTGACCTCAGCCGCGACCTCGCCGACACCCTGCAGCGGGCGCTGACGGCCGAGCCGGGCACGCCGGTCGCCGCCGGCCGGGCCGCCGCCGACGGGCCGCGCCTGCAGGACCTGCTGGATGCCGAGGCCCCGTTCGAGCCGCAGGTGCACACGGGCTTCGAGTTCTGGGTCGAGAACGCCGAGAACGCCACCGGCGAGGTCGCCGCCTCCCTGGAGCGGGCCAACGCCGCCGCGATCCCCACCGTCCGCCTCGCCGGCCTGGACGCGGCGTACTGGTGCGAGACGCCGGCGAAGAACCACCTGCGCTGGGTCATGACCGTGCCCGAGGAGAAGCTGCTGGACGCCCTGGCCCGGCTGCACGCCGCGGGCACGAGCTCGCTGGGCGAGGGCACCCGCCTGGTCGGCTCGTTCCGGGCGCACGGGCTGACCGTGCCGGTGTGGGACCTGCCGAGCTCGATGGGTGCGGCGGAGACCGAGAAGCCGGCGGCGGCCCTCGCCGAGCGGCTCGCCGCCGCGCTCGCCGACGACAGCCCGCTGACGGCCGACGAGCGCCGGGCCCGCGGTGGTCTCACGAGCCGTCAGGTCACGCTCAACTGATCATGGATCAAGATCCGCGGTGGTCGATCACCCGACCGGTGACGGACGATCAAGAGGCCGCGCCCTGACCGCCGATCATGGAATCCGGCCCTCCGGACGGCCGTGCGGGTGATCACCCGGAGGGCCGTCCGGAGGCATTCGGACACCTGCCGGCCCCCTGCCGACCCCCTGCCGACCACCGGCCGCGCCGCCGAAGACGGGCGGATGGGGCGCTTTCCGGCGCCCGGAGCAGGCAATTCCGCGGCCGGAACGCGTGACTCCTGTCACAACTCCCGCCGCTGACCGGCAAATCGGCGTCCGGAAATCCACGATCGAATTTGCGAACCGCGGATCTCTTGTTACCGTTCTAGGAGCCCGGTCGCTGGTGCATCCCCCGTCGCCAGCGACCGGGCGTTTCCATGCCCGGCGCCGGTTCGGCGCCTTCGGGCACCGGCCGGGGCGGCTCCGCCCGCCGGCCGGCCACGGTGCCGGCGCCCTGGACATCCGTTCCCCGCCCGGCCCGGCCGCCGACGGACGCGGCCTCCGCGCCCCCACCCCCACCGCCCGGCGCATCATGCCGACGAAGCCCCAGGTCATGCGCGTGGGCCCGGCTCCGGGGGCGGCGCCGCCGGCGGCGCGTACGGCCGGCCCCACGCCCCCGGCGCGGGCCCCGCGAGGGGGCGCGGACTCGCCGGAACAGCACCGACGGTGCCTCCGCGCGCCCCTCCCCACGGCCCGCCGGACCGCCCGGTGATCAACCCGCGTCGTCCTCCGGAGAGTTGCTGCCGGAGCGGAGCAGGAGCTTCCCCTCCGTCGAGGCGATCTCCGCAACCGCTGCATACGAGCCATGTCCCCGCACGGTCGCCCGGTGGGGGGTCTCGCACATGTCCGGATCATCGGTTGCGGCCAGACGGCAGTTCACCTGCATGGTCCGGCCGTCGGGGGACATCAGGCTGAGCACGCCCGTCAGCGGGGCGCCGGTGGCGTTGCGGTAGTACGTGCGTCCCCATGTCTCCCGGTCCTGCCCGAGGACGCAGGTCTGCGCCTCCACCCCCTCCGGGGAGGTGAGTTCGGGGCCGCACCGCGACACCCCGCCGGCGCCGGCCGCCGGGCCCGTGAGGCCGGGCATCGCGGACAGGCCGAGGGCCGGGCCGTCCCAGCCGTCCGCGTCGCCGGGGTGTTCCGCGCCCGCGCCCCGCGCCCCGCCCATCGGCCGCAGGGCGGCCGCGCGGGCCGCCGGGCCGGTGCCGGAGCCGGAGCGGCCCTGCGGAGCCCGCCCGGCGCGCTCCTTCGCCCGTCCCGCCGGCCCGGCCGTGGCGACTGCCAGCGGCAGCACCACGGCCAGTACGACCGCGCTCGCCAGCGCGATCATCCGGAAATTCGCCGCGCGCTGCCCGGAGGGGCCGGGAAGGCTGGAGGCACGCACCATGGGGATCACCTGCAACTCGCCGCGGGGCACGCGCTCGCGCGCCACCGCGGGGAACGGAAACGTAAGGAGGGGTGGGGGCCGAGCGGCCCCGCCGGCCCGGCGGCGCCCTCGCTGTCGCGGCGCCCGGATCCGGTCCGGAACCCCGAACATACGGGCAGGAAGGGGCGCTTCGCCGCGCCGCGCGCCCGTTTTCCGCGTTTCTCCGGGTGGCTTACACCCAAAAGAGTGAGCGCCGGTTCGCGGCCCGTCCCGGGTGGGCGTGGCAGCGCGTGCGTCTCCCGTCCGTACGCGCTCCCCGCTCCGCCCGCGCCGGGCACGCTCCGCCCGCGCCGGGCAGCGGCCCGGCGCCCGTCAGTGGGCGAGCCGGGTGCTGTCCCCGCCGGTGCCGGCGCACTGCTCGACCAGCACGTCGACGAGCGTGGCCACGTCGGGCAGCCAGGGCCGGGCCGGTTCCGCCGGGCGGCTCCGCCCGCCGCCGCGGCCCGCCCGGGCCGGGGCCGGCGCCGCCGGACGCGGGGCGCGCTCCCAGCGGACCTGGCCCGCGCCCGTCGGCGAGGGCGGCAGCACGGTGTAGCCGCCCTCGCCGTGGAAGCGCAGCGAGCCGGGCACCCAGTCCTGGCGGTGCAGCAGCTCGCCGAGCGCCTCCAGGGAGTACGGGGCGACCAGCAGCGTCCAGCGGGTGGGGGTGGCGACGACCGGGCCGACCCGTACGCCCGCCCGGTCCAGGGCGGCCAGCGCCCGGGCGCCGGCGACGGCCGGCAGGCTCACCGCGCAGGGGGCCCGGCCCCCGGTGGCCAGCACCACGGGGGCCTCGGGGCGGTTGGTCCACCACCAGCGGACCATCCGGGCGTCGGTGGTCGCCGCCAGCAGCCCGGGGTCGAAGGGGTGGGCGCCGGGGTGGGCGCACTCGGGGTCGGGGCAGCCGCACTCGCGCAGGCGGCCGGGCCGCAGCCCGACGCCGGGCACCACCGGCCACTGCCACTCCGTGGCATAGGTCAGGGCCGCGGTCAGCACCGCGGACCGGCCGGCCCGGCGCAGGGAGAGCTTGCGTCGCCTTCCGAGGATCTCGCGCATGAGCGCTCGTTCCTTTCCGTGAACGTCCGTGAACGCCGAAGGTCGGTCCGCGGCCGGGGCACGGCCGGGACCGTGGGGCACATGCACGTCCACCCGAGTGAACGACATGCACCGCAGGGACTGCAGGAATCGCAAGACTGCAAAGGCACTGCGTGAACTGCGGGGAACTGCAACAGACTGCGTGGGACTGCAACAACTTCCTGGGACTGCTATAGCCCCCTGGAGCCCATGGGGACTACATATGGCACTACGGGCACTGCTCGGCGCGGTACTCAACGCGCCGCGACCCCTCGGCCGGCACACCACGTGGATCACGGGTCACTGCGTACAACGCAGCGCATCACGCCGCGGGCCAAGCGGGAAACCTGGCGGGGGGTGGCGCGCGCATGGCGCTTCGTGCTGAGCCGGTGCGCCCCTCGCCCTCGGCGCGGGTCGCCCCGTGCCGCCCGGGGACGGGCGTGGCCGTCGACCGATAAGACGCTCGGGCCCGCCACCGGGTTGCGGGGCGGTCCCGACTGCCGCTTGCCCTTCTTTCGAGTACGTACCCACCGGGGTGGGTGCGACGCGCCGTCGGAGCGGGATCAGTCGACAGCAATGGGCGGGCCCCGGCCACATTTTCCGGCCAAACTCGCTGTGTCCCCGACCGGCCGCGAAACCTCATCAGACACCACCAATCCCACTGGTCCAATGCTGGACATGCCCTTGCCCGGGCGTGTACATGTGGAGCACCCACAGCGCGCGACACGTCAGGGGGTGTGCGGTGCCGTTGCCCCGAAAGCACAGGCCAACCCGCTGGTCGAGCGGGGTCGCCGGGGTGCCCGCGAGCCCCGCGCGGGCCGGGGGCCGAGCGGGCCCCCGGCGGCCGGGCCGAGGCGGGCCGCCATGACCACGCCCCACCCGCCGAAAGTGGCCGGAATCAATCCACCGGCCCCTGCCCCCGCGCACACTTCGTCCCCCGCGGTGCCCGGTCCCCCCGCCTCCCCCGAGCCGGGCGCGCCGCCCGCCCAGGGGCCTGCGGCGGACGCCCCCGCCACCCCTTCGCCCGCCCGCGCGGTCCAGGACCGCCTCGCCGGCTGGGTCTCCGACCTGACCACGCTGCAGGAGCTGACCGAACGCCTGAGCCGCACGGCCGGCGTCGAGGACGCCCTCGGCGAACTGCTGCGCGCGGGCGCCTCGCTCGTCGGCGCCGGCCGCGGCCTGGTCACCCTCCACCCCGCCGCCGCCCACGGCCGTCCGGTCACCGTCGGTCTCGGGCTCGGCCACGCCGACCTCGGCCACATCGAGACCCTCCCCGCCGGCGGACCGCTGGGCTCCGGCGGACCGTACGCCGGCCTCCTCGACGACCTGCCGCCCGCCGGCGACCGGAGCGGCACCGCCCACCCCGACATCCCGCACGACAGCGGGCTCGACCCCCGCCACCGCGAGGTCGCGGCCCGGCTCGGCTACGCCGCCAGCTACGCCCTGCCGCTGGAGTCCGCCGCGAGCCGTACCGGGCCCGCGGCCCCCGCCGCCGGCCGCATCGGCGGCGCCGTGTGGCTGTACGACGAGCCGGCCGAGCCCGACGAGCGCCAGCGGCACCTGGCCGGTCTGTACTGCGGCTACGCCACCGAGCACCTGGCCCGGCTCATCGAGCTCGACCACGCCCGGCGGACCCTGGCCACCCTGCGCGAGGAGCTGCTCCCGCGCCGGCTGCCGCGGGTGCCCGGCGTCCGGCTCGCCGTCCGGCACCACCCCGGGGCCGACGGCGGCGGCGCCTGGTACGACGCGCTGCCGCTGCCCGAGGGCGCGCTGGGCCTGGCCATCGGCGCGGTCACCGACTCCGGGCCCGGCGCGATCGCCGCGATGGGCCGGCTGCGGGCCTCCCTGCGCGCGTACGCCGTCATGGAGGGCGAGGACCCGGTCGCCGTGCTCTCCGACCTCGAACTGCTGCTGCGGCTGACCGAGCCGCACCGCACGGCCACGGCCCTGTTCGCGTACTGCGAGCCCGCCGAGCGCAAGGTCGTGGTCGCCGGGGCCGGGCACTGCGCCCCGCTGGTCGTCGGCGACGGGCGGGTGGAGTACGTGGACACCACGCTGTCGGCGCCGCTGGGCATGCTCGCCTGCTGGGAGGCGCCCAGCGTGGAGATCGAACCGGCGCCCGGAGAAACGCTCCTCTTCTACAGCGACGGACTGCTGCGCCGCGCCGGCGGCAGCGCCGACCGGGCCTTCGCCCGGCTGCACCGGGCGGCCGCGAGCGTGCCCCGCGCGGCCCGGCACGACCCGGAGGCCGTGGCCGACCACGTGCTGCGGGCGGTGCTGCCGAAGGACGCGGCCGGCCCTGCGGACGGCGCCGTGGCCGACGACACGGTCCTGCTGGTGGCCCACTTCGACTGAGCGGAGCCGGACGGCAGCGCTGCGTACCGGGCCGTCGGTCCCTTCTCCGGCACATTCCTGCGCACATACGATGTGAACGGTCGAGGTGAGCGCCCCGCCGAGGAGGAATTGCAGTGACCGAGCAGCCCGCGCCCGAGAACCCCGAGGGCGATGAGCAGCCCATCAAGCAGCGGAAGAACGGCCTCTACCCGGCCGTCTCCGACGAGCTTGCCGCCAACATGACGTCCGGCTGGGCCGACACCGAGCTGCACGACCTGCAGCCGGTCCCCCAGGCCGCCGAGACCGCCCGCCGCCGCGCGGAGCTGTCGGCCCGCTTCCCGGGCGAGCGCCTGGTGATCCCGGCCGGCAACCTGCGGACCCGCTCGAACGACACCGAGTACCCGTTCCGCGCCGCGACGGAGTACGTGTACCTCACCGGTGACCAGACCCACGACGGCGTCCTCGTCCTGGAGCCGGCCGGTGAGCAGGGCCACACCGCCACCGTCTACCTGCTGCCCCGCTCCGACCGCGGCAACGGCGAGTTCTGGCTGGACGGCCGCGACGGCGAGCTGTGGGTCGGCCGCCGCCACAGCCTCACCGAGGCCGAGCGGCTGCTGGGCCTGCCCGCCGCCGACGTGCGCGAGCTGCCCGACGCCCTGCGCGCCGGCAGCGGCCCGGTCCGCGTCGTGCGCGGCCACGACGCCGGCATCGAGGCGGCCCTCGACGGCCTGGCCGACGCCGGGCGCGACGAGGAGCTGCGCGTCTTCATCAGCGAGCAGCGCCTGGTGAAGGACGCCTTCGAGATCGGCGAGCTGCAGAAGGCCGTCGACTCCACCGTCCGCGGCTTCGAGGACGTCGTGAAGGTGCTCGACAAGGCCGAGGCGACCAGCGAGCGCTACATCGAGGGAACGTTCTTCCTGCGCGCCCGCGTCGAGGGCAACGACGTCGGCTACGGCTCCATATGCGCCGCCGGCCCGCACGCGACCACCCTGCACTGGGTGCGCAACGACGGCCCCGTCCGCTCCGGCGACCTGCTCCTGCTCGACGCCGGCGTGGAGACCCACACCCTCTACACCGCCGACGTCACCCGCACGCTCCCGATCAGCGGCACCTACACCGAGCTGCAGCGGAAGATCTACGACGCGGTGTACGAGGCCCAGGAGGCCGGCATCGCGGCGGTCAAGCCCGGCGCGAAGTACCGCGACTTCCACGACACCGCCCAGCACGTCCTCGCGACGAAGCTCGTCGAGTGGGGCCTGGTCGAGGGCCCGGTCGAGCGCGTCCTGGAGCTCGGCCTGCAGCGCCGCTGGACCCTGCACGGCACCGGCCACATGCTCGGCCTGGACGTCCACGACTGCGCGGTCGCCCGCACCGAGACCTACGTCGACGGCGTGCTGGAGCCCGGCATGGTGCTCACCGTCGAGCCCGGCCTGTACTTCCAGGCCGACGACCTGAGCGTGCCCGAGGAGTACCGCGGCATCGGCGTGCGCATCGAGGACGACATCCTGGTCACCGAGGATGGGAACCGGAACCTCTCCGCCGCCCTGCCGCGCACCTCCGCCGACATCGAGGCGTGGATGGCCGCCCTCAAGGGCTGACCCGGCACACGGCCGCGACCTGCGGCGAGAACCCGGCGGACCAGGGGACCCACCGAGCGGTGGCCCCTGGTCCGCGGCGTTCGGCGGATGCTGCAATTCCGAAGGAATCGTTGCATGTTGATTGCCAAGCAAATCGCACGACCGTACCGTTAATCGAAAGCTCGGGGGGAATGGGGGCTGTCATTCTGCGCGGATCCACGGCACAGTTCGCCCCACTCACTCGCTTCCTCCCTCGAAGCACCGCACGGCCACGCCCCGCGTGACCGGCGCGGCGGGCCCGGTCGAACCCGCCCCTTCTCCCGCGCGTTCAACCCGTACGGCACGACTGCGACTTCCGCTCCTAGGGGGGACGATGCCGATCCATCGGAATGGGACGACAGCCACCACCAACCGCCACCGGCCCGGCGGAACCGGAACCTTCGGGGAGCAGCTGCGCTGGTACCGGGGGCGCGCCGGGCTCACCCAGCGCGAACTCGCCGAGAAGTCCGGCCTGAGCGTGCGGGCCCTGCGCGACATCGAACAGGGCCGGGTGCAGCAACCGCAGACCAGGACCCTGCAGCGCCTGATGGAATGCCTCGGCCTCGACCCGGAGGAGGCCCGGCGGGCGGGCACGGGCACCGCCCCCGAGGCGGACGCGGACCCCGACGCCCACCCGCCGGACGACCGGCTCCGCATCGGCATCCTCGGCCCGCTCAGCATCCGCCTCGGCGGCACCGAACTGGACGTCCGCGCCGCCAAACCCCGGCGATTACTCGCACTGCTGGCCCTGCACCACCCGCAACCGGTCGGCCTCGGCGAGATCACCCGGGCCCTGTGGCCCACCGACCCGCCCCCCTCCTACCACGGCCTGATCCACACCTACGTCGGCCAGGTGCGCCGGCTCCTGTCGCCGCCCGGCGCCGGGCCCGCCGCCCCGGCCGCCTCGTACCTGGCGCGCACCCACACCGGCTACGTGCTGTGCGTCGAGCGGGACCAGGTCGACCTCAGCCGCTTCGAGGACCTCTCCGCCAGGGCCCGGCAGGCCCGCGCCGCCGGCGACACCGCGGCCGCCCACGACCTGGCCGGCCGCGCCTACCGCTGCTGGCGCGGACCACTGCTGTCGGACGAGCCCCTGCTGACCCAGGACCCGGCCGCCACGGCCGCCGCCAAGCGGCGCATCGACAGCCTCCTGCTGTACGCCGACCTCGCCATGGAACTGCGGCGCCCCGAACAGGTGGTGCACCCGCTGCGCCTCGTCGCCGAGCAGGAACCCCTGCACGAAGGGCTGCAGGCCCGCCTCATGGTGGCCCTGGCCAGCTGCGGCGAGCAGTCCGCCGCGCTGAAGGTCTTCACCGAGGTCACCCACCGGCTCGACCGGGAGCTCGGCATCGCCCCCGGCGACGAGATCCGCCGCGCCCACCTGCAAGTGCTGCGCCAGGAACTGCCCTGGCCGCGCGGCGAGTGGCTGGCACGCCTGTCCGGGCGCGGCGAGCGGCCCGCCCCGCCGCAGCCGCGCCACCCTCCCTCGGCCCTGCCGTCCTGCAAACCCTCCCAACTGCCGGGCGAGGCCCGCATCCACGTGGGCCGCGCTGCGGAGACCCGGCAGCTGGACCGGCTGCTGCTCTCCCCCGGCGAGTGGCACGGGCAGGTGCCGGTCGCGCTGCTCACCGGGCTGCCCGGGGTGGGCAAGACGGCGCTGGCCCTGCGCTGGGCCCACCGCGTCCGCGAGCGCTTCCCGGACGGCCAGCTGTACGTCGACCTGCACGGCCACTCCGTCCGGCCCCCGCTGCCGGCCGCCGCGGCCCTGACCCTGTTCCTGCGGGCCCTCGGTGTCGCGGACCACCGCCTGCCCGGCGCCCCCGACGAGGCGGCGAACACCTACCGCACCCTGCTCTCCGGCCGGCGGGTGCTGATCGTCCTCGACAACGCCGGCACGGCCGAGCAGGTACGGCCCCTGATCCCCGGCAACGCCGAGTGCGCCGTCCTCGTCACGAGCCGCAACACCCTCTCCGGGCTCGTGGCCCGCGAGGGGATCCGCCGCATCGGCCTGGACGCGCTCGGCCCGGACGAGGCCCAGGTGCTCCTCACCCGGCTGCTGGGGCGGGCGCGCACCGAGGCCGAGCCTCAGGCCGCCGCGGCGCTCGTGCGGTACTGCGGGGGGCTGCCGCTGGCCCTGCGCATCGTCGCCGCCCACCTCGCCGAGAACCCCGGCGTCGGCCTCGCCGAGTACTGCTCGGAGCTCGGGGACGACGGCCTGGTGCGGGGCCTGCGGGTCGAGGGGGACCGGCTCTCCTCGGTCGAGGCGACCTTCGAACTGTCGTACGCGGCGCTGCCGGAGCCGGTGCGGCGCTTCTTCCGCCTGGTGGGCACGACCGACAGCGGAAACGTCACTGCATACACGATGGCCGAACGGGCGCGGATGACGCCGTGCGAGGCGATCCGCATGCTGCGCGCCCTCGTCGACGCGAGCCTGGTGCAGGAGTACGCCCACGGCCACTTCCGCATGCCCGACCTGCTGCGGCGCTATGCGCGGGCGCTGGCGAAGAGCGACGATGCCGGTCACCTCCGGGTGGTGCGGTCCTCGACCATGTGATCCCGGCAGTACATGTGATCCAGGCAGTAAGGAGATCCCTGGAGTCAGCCGCCGAGCGCCAGGCGCACGGCGAACGTCCCGAAGACGGCGGCGGTGAGCCCATGCGTGAACCGGGTCGCCCGCGGGGAGTGCAGGAAGCGGGCCATCCGGTGCACCAGCCGCATCCACACCAGGAGCCAGCCCAGGCCCATGGCCAGATAGCAGGCGGCCAGCACCGCCACCCCGGCCGCCGGGTCGGCCCCCGCCGGCACGAACTGCGGAAGGAAGGCCATCAGGAAGATGCCCACCTTGGGGTTGGAGCCCGTGCACAACAGCCCCTGCACGAAGGCGACCCGCACCCCCGGGCCCCGCTCGGCGGCCGGCCTGGGCGCCGCCGCCGGCGCGGGCGGGCGCAGCGCCGACCGCAGGGCGAGGACGGCCCAGGCGACCAGCACGAGCGCCCCCGCCCAGCGGAACGCCGTGAACAGCTGCGGCCGCGTGGTCAGCAGCGCGGCCAGGCCGGCCGCGCCCAGGGCCGCCTGGGCGGCCCCCGCCGCGATCATGCCGATCGCGGCGGCGGCCGCCGCCCGGCGGGTGCCGCCCAGCACCAGGCGGGTGATCAGCGCGAGGTCGGGACCCGGCGTCATGATCACCAACAGGGAGCTGGTCACGAAGGCGACCGCGTCGACGGCTCCTCCTCGATGACCAGGCGCTCCTCGAGCGCACGGACGGTGGCGTAGTCCTCCAGCAGCTGCTCCTCCTCGGGGTGGGAGAGGATCACGAAGCCGAAGTTCAGGCTGTCGACAAGATCCTTGGTGAGGGAAACCCGGTCGCCGTCGGAGACGTTGAGCACCGAGAAGTGGTGGCTGGGCAGGGTGCGTATCGCCTCCAGCGGAGCCGTGCTGCGCACCGTTCCGGCCCGGCGGGCCATGTGGAAGACGCACATCTGGTGGGCGCGCAGGGCGTACCCCCGGGGCGGCTCGTCACCGGCCAGCCAGCGCACCGTCCGGTCGATCTGGCTGTCGCCGGTGGCGTTGCGGTTGAACCGGGGCTGACCGCCGCCGTGCGGACGGGCCCCGAGCTCGATGAGCACCGGCCCCTCCGCCGTGCCCATGACCTCCACGTGGGCCGCGCCGACGCGCATGCCCACGGCGTCCAGGACGCCGAAGACGTACTCCGTGAGGCCCGCGACCGCCGCGTCGTCCGGGGGCAGCCAGCGCATCGTGTCGTAGACGGCCATGTGCGGGCCGTTGTCGACTTTGCGATAGGCGCACACGTCGACAAGGGAATGCCGGCCGTCGTGGCTGAAGGTGTCCACGACGTACTCGGTGCCCGTGACGAACTTCTGCACGATCAAACGGTCGTCGACCTCGCCGAACTGATTGACGCGGCCGAGCTGCCGCTCGAAGACCACCCGCCAGTCGGCACCGCCCGGCAGCTTGATCACACCGTCCGTGCTGGCGCTCTTCGGCGGCTTGAGCACCAGATCCGCCCCTTGGAGGCGCTCCTTCTCCAGCCATTCCTGCACCTCGCGGGCGTCGGCGGTGCAGATCTGCGGGATGACCGGCAGCCCGGCCGCGGCGACGGCCTCGGCCATGCGGCTCTTGTCGCGGCGGGCCTCGGCCAGGTGCGGCACGTTGCAGCGGCCCGGCACCAGGAGCGGGGCCAGCCGCTCGGCCAGCTCCACGCCCGATTCGCAGCCCGCGACGACGGCCCGCGGCGCGCGGCCCGCCAACTGCGCGACGACGGCCTCGAGATCGCCCTCGTAGACGACGGTGTCGGGGAAGTCCTGCGGGCGGAAGGAGGAGGCGTAGGCCTCCGGGGGACGCGGGCCGGTGAGCACGGCCACGGCGGGGATCCCGTGCCGGGCGAGGGCCTCGGCGAACAGCGCACCCGAGGAGTAGGGGTCGACGACGACGCAGGGGCCCTGCCCCCACCCCGCGTGGTGATCAGGCGCGGTCACGGCCGGCACCTCCCGCCGCCAGGGCGGCCACGGCCGCGCAGTAGCGGGCGAAGAACTCCCCCGCGGGCCGGCTGACCCGGCGGGCGCGCACCGGGGCGTGCACCATGCCCTCCTCCATCACGTACTCCACGGGCGTGCCGTGCTCGCGCAGCAGGACGGCGTACTTCTCGGCGTCCACGCGCAGCGAATCCATCTCGCAGCCCACGACGTAGGCCGGGGGCAGATCGTGGAACGCGCCGCCCAGCAGCGGGGAGACGTACGGATCCTCGGCCTGGCCGGGCCGCGGGCAGTAGCAGCCGGTGTAGAACTCCATCTCGCCCCCGGACAGCAGCGGCGCGTCCTCGCCGCCCTGCCGCCAGCGGGTGAAGTCGAGCACCGGGCTGATCACCGCCTGGCCGCGCAGGCGCGGGCCGCCGCGGTCGCGGGTCATCATCGACAGCACCACCGCCATGTTCGCCCCGGAGCTCTCCCCGCAGATCACCGCCGCCGTGGGGTCGAGCCCGCCGAGGCCGAGCGCGGGCAGAGCGGCGAGGGTGCCGCACAGCCCCGCGTAGCAGTCCTCGACGGGGCCCGGGAAGGGGTGCTCGGGCGCCGTGCCGAAGT
Source organism: Streptomyces luteosporeus (assembly GCF_039532865.1). Taxonomy (NCBI): domain Bacteria; kingdom Bacillati; phylum Actinomycetota; class Actinomycetes; order Kitasatosporales; family Streptomycetaceae; genus Streptomyces; species Streptomyces luteosporeus. Next base: position 266,255 of record NZ_BAAASL010000002.1, on the reverse strand, counting down.
CGAGGGCGACGGTCACCAGGCCGGTGCGGGCGGCCAGTTCGGCGACGAGGCTGTGGTGGCTGTGCAGCGAGCCGATGACGAAGCCGCCGCCGCGTACGTAGAACAGCACGGCGCTGCCCGTGCGTTCGGCCGGCTCGTAGATCCGGATCCGGGCCGTGCGCCCCTCGTGTCCGACGGTCGCATCGCGGTGCCGGACGCCCTCGGGGACGGGGACGGGCAGCACCTCGGTGAGCCCGTCGTACAGCGCCCGCTGCCGCTCCACGGGATAGGTGTAGAAGTCGGGAGGCAGCGCGCGGTCGACCGTCGCCACGAACTCCTCGATGCCCTCTGCGTAGGCCATGCGCCTAGCTCGCTTTCGCGTCGTGACGGCCCGGCTCGGCGCCGGCGTCGGTCTTCTCGTCCGCGCCGGCGCGCGGCCCGGTCATGCCGGTCAGGGTGGCGGCCACGGCCACCGCCGTCAGCGCGCCGCACATCCACCAGGTGGCCGCGGGCGACGCCGACCACACCGCGACGCCCGCCACCGGGCCGATCGCGTAGCCGATCTGGAACGGGAAGGCCGCGGCCGCTATGTACCGGCCGCGCAGGTGCGGCGGGGCGACGTGACCCGGGTAGGCGGAGGCGCTCGGGGTGCCGATCATCTCGCCCACCGTCCACACCACGGTGGCCACGACGAACATCGCCATGCCGGTGCCCGCCACGTAGAGGTTCATCCCGGCGCCGACCAGCCCGATGCCCAGCGCCACCGCGATCCTGGCGGGCAGGTGCTGTACGTACTTGGTGATGAGCAGCTCCAGCGCGATGACCATGATCGCGTTGAGCGACAGCAGCGTCGAGTAGAAGGTCGTGCCGTACCCGTCGGCCTTCAGCTGCAGCGGCAGCGCGGAGGTGTGCTGGATGTACACCAGGGCGTTGAGGAAGAGGGCCAGCAGGAAGAGCATGTACCGCCGGTCGCGCACCACCGCCGCGTACGACCGGACGGGGGCTTCCTCCTCGGCCGTGACGGCCCCGGTGCGGTCACCGGAGCGGGTGAGCACCAGGGCGCACAGGGCGAAGCCGATCTGTGCCGCCGCCTCGATGTAGAAGATGAGGTCGTAGGAGTAGCTGATCAGGAGCGCACCGAGCAACGGACCTATGGTGGTGCCCAGGTTGAACGCCATGCGGTAGATGGCGAACACCATGACGTGGTGCTCCTTGGGCGTGCGCTCCACCAGCAGCGCCGAGGAGGCCGGGCGGTAGGCCTGCGCCACCACGCCGATCAGTGCCGCCACCACGACGATCACCGGCAGGCTGGTGAGGTAGACCAGGCTGAGCGTGAGCGCTCCGGCGAGTGCCATCGAGCTCGCGATCGTCCGGGCGTAGCCGAGCCGGTCGGAGAGCGAGCCGCCCAGCAGGACGCCCACCACCGTGCCGACGCCGTAGGCGCCGAGCGCGAAGGCCGCGTCGGTGGCGGAGATGCCCTTGTCGGTGAGGTAGAGCACCAGGTAGATCTGCAGGAAGTTGCCCAGCCGGTTGATGAGCATGCCGCTGAGCACGAGCCAGATGGGCCCGGGAATGCCCCGCAGCGTCTGCATGACCGAGGGCTTGGCGGCCTTCGGCGCGGGGGCGGGTGGCTGTCCGGTCGTCGTCATCTGGCCGGGCCCTCCAGTGGCCGGCCCGTGAGCTCGACGATCCGCGGCGCGTCGGCGAGCGCGGCCCGCGCCTGCTCCACCGAGTCGGCGAGCGCGACGACGCGGCCGTAGCGGGAGATGTAGCCGCGGGGCGGCAGGCGCAGCACCGCGCCGGCGTCCGCCATTTCTATGGCGCTGTGGATCGACGGGGTGAACCGCTCCTCGTGGACGGTCACCGCCTCCACCTCCACGTCCTGCTCGGGGTAGAGGAAGCGGACGGCCGCCGCCCTGCGGTGCCGGACCGTGGTGTCGGGACGGCGGCCGGCCGCCGTGTCCGCCGCCGCGAGGGCGACGTCGACGCCGGTGGCCAGGTGCCCGAGGTAGGGGATCATGTCGCCGCCGAGGCGGGCATTGACCTCCATCAGCTTCGGCCCGTCGGGCGTCAGGCGGAACTCGGTGTGGCTGACGCCGGTGGTGAGGCCCAGCGCGGCATGGCTGCGCCGCAGGGCGTCGAGGAGCACCGGGTCGGACAGCAGCGGATCGGCGCCGTCCACCTCGTGGCCGATCTCCTCGAAGTAGGGCGCCATGCCGACCTCCTTGTGCGCGACGACGAGCGGGGTGCACTCGCCCTCGAAGCAGACGGAGTCGACGCTGATCTCCGGCCCGTCGACGAACTCCTCGACGAGCACGGAGACGTCGAAGACGGGAACGCCGGGGTAGGAGGCGCCCGCGGCGGCCGCGTAGGCGTCGGCCAGCTCCCCGGCGGTGGCGGCCTTGCGCACGCCCAGGCTTCCCGCGAGGCCGCGCGGCTTGAGCACGACGGGGTAGCCGATCTTCTCCGCGGCGGCCCCGGCCTCGGCCAGGGACCGCACGCCGATCGAGGCCGGCTGGGCCACACCGGCGCGCTCCAGCGCCGTTCTCCCGGCGAGCTTGTCCCGGCAGGCGGTGACGGCCTCGGGGGTGTTGCCGGGCAGCCCCAGCGCCCGCACGATGTGCGCGGCCGGGGCGATCAGGCCCTCGTCGTAGCAGAACATGCCCGCCACCGGGTGCTCGGCGGCCACGCGGCGGGCGGCTTCGACGAGCGGCTCCGGGCGCGTGTTGTCGACGATCGTGCTGCCGACCACGTACGGCCGCTCCCACGTCACCTCCGCGGGCTGCAGGAGCCACAGCGCGTACCGCCGGGCGACCGTCTGCAGAATGAACTCCCTGCTGCGCCGGCCGCTGCTGCCCACCAGCAGCAACAGCGGCTTCTCGCCGTCCCACCCCATGTTGCGCTCCCTCACGTCTCGAATCGCTCCTGCGGCCGGCGCGACCGGAGGAGGTGCCCCCACCCCGCGCATTTCGCGGTCACCGGTTGAAACACCGGACCGGCCGCCGCCGTTGCACGGGCCCCGTCCCGCGGTGCAGCGGGGGTCAAAGGGGGCACCGGGCCGCCAGTTCCGGTGCCAGGGTCCGGTGTTCCCGTCGCACCCCGGCCTCTCCCTCCGCCGCCGGGTCCGTGCCCCGGGCGGCGGGCCGGTCGGGGAAGACGGCGGTCACCGTGCCGCCCACCCGGACGGCGGGGATCTCCGCGCGCAGCCGCGCGACCGACGTCTTCATCTCGTGCCACGGGCACACCAGCCGCACGGCGTCCGCGGTGGGGGCGGCCAGGTGCAGGGGGCCGCCGCGGTGCGGGCACCGGGCCCGCATCACGAACCCCCGGCCCGCCACCGTGGCGTAGACGTACGGGATGCCGGCGACGACGACGCAGTTGTCCCGTCCGGCGACGGGGAAGGTCACGACAGGCACGCGCGGTAGTCCCCCACGGAGTGGATCTCGTAGACGCATTCGTCGGAGATGATGTCGGCGCCGTGCAGCCGGTTGCGCCTGATCACGACGCCCTCGCCCGCCTGCAGGATCAGCGACGAGCCGAGCCCGCTCTCGAAGCGCATGGTGCCGGAGACGATGTGGCACAGCTCGTCGCCGTCGTGGCAGTGGGTGTTGGACAACTCGCCGCGCGGCTCGACCAGATGGGCGACCGGCGCCTCGACCCGGCCCTTCTCGATGCCTTCGAAGACCGGGCCGTGGAGCTTCTTGAGCTCCGGCTGGTCGTCCATCCACCGGATCTGCTCGGCGAAGTCGTGGTCGCCGATCTCCAGCAGCGTGCGGTACTCCTCGATGCCGCGGACGAGCTCCGGGATGATCCCCTCGCCGTGCGCCTCCAGCAGCGGCTTGATGATCTTCTCGCGGGCCATGCGGCCGTGGTGCTGGTCGATGTGGACGTGCTCGGTGAAGTATTCGGTGTCCACCGCGTCGCCGAACACGCCGCGCAGCAGCCGGTCGGCCCGGCGGCAGAAGTCGACCAGCGAGCTCTCCGTGTAGTAGAGGGCGCCCACGTAACGGAAGAAGAGTTCGTGGTTCTTGCCCAGGTAATGGAAGTAATTGTTCAGCAGGAGGCTGCTGTTGAGGTAGTACTGCCAGTACCGGTGGACGTCCGACTCCAGGCCGACCGACTCCAGGGTCCTCTCGTACAGGGTGCTGTGCTTCGTCTCGTGCACCCCGTAGCCGTACTCGTCGATGACGACCTTGAACCACTCCGACTGGGCCCTGCCGTAGTAGCCGAGCACGTTGCGCATCATCGGGGACGCCTCGGAGAGGAAGTCCGGCGCGAACTGCACCAGCCACATCCGCGCGGCGCGCTCCGGGTCGCTGGAGCCGGTGATGGTGCGCTCGAACGGCGACTGCTCCTCCTCGCTCTCCATGACCAGCGAGTCCAGGTAGCTGTCGAGGCTCTCCGTCGTCCAGGTGCCGGAGGTCTCCACCTCGTCGTCGAGGAAGCCGAAGGCGTAGCGCTCCAGGGCGGGGCGGATCCGCTCGCCCAGCGCCCGGTTGCTCGGGCTGTAGAAGGCGCGGAAGTCCTCCTCCTTGCCCTTGAGGCCGGACTTGGGGAAGAAGACGAGATCGGCCTCGTAGATGCTGGTCAGCAGGCGGTTCACGGCCAGGCTGGTGTAGTCGAGGACGTTCGCCCGGCCGGGCACCGCGTCGAAGTCGAGGTGCGGCAGCACCTGCGGGCGCAGCTGGCGGCGGTAGGGGTTGTCGTGGTTCAGCCAGTCCTCGTTGTCGAGGTAGATGGGGTTGGTGGCGTACTGCACCACGGCGTCGCGCAGTTCCTTGCCACTGAGTTCGAACGGTATGTGCTGCGGGACGTGACTCAATTCTCGCTCCCTTGTCCTCGTGTCCTCGGACGTCCTCAGAGGTGCACGCTCAGCTGGAAGTCGCTCCACCGCAGGCGGAAGGGGACCTGCTCCCCCGCCTTGACCGGCACCGGCTTCTCGAACGGGACCCATCCCTGCATCCAGTGCGACGTGGTGTTGCGGGGGGAATTGCTCAGCGTGATGCCGTCGTCCAGGTCGAGCTCGAACCACACCACCAGGGCGTGGACCTCGCCGTCGTCCGTCGCGGTCAGGGACACCGGGCGCTCGCCCGGCTCCAGCGCGTCGCGCACGAGGTCGAACTCCAGGACGCGGCCGGCGTGCGACATCAGCCGGTGCGGCCAGGTGCCCAGCCGTACGGGGAAGTGCCCGCGGGTGGCCAGCGCGTTCATCAGCGAGACGTCGAAGGCGTCGGCCATGGCCACCTGGTTGAGCTTCACGGCCGCCTCGCTGTGCACCAGCTGCCCGATCAGCCGCGCGCTCGTGGGCAGCATGACGGCGCCCGGCGCCATCAGGTGCTCGCGGGCGTGCCGCACGGAGGGCAGCAGGCCCTCGCCGATCAGGCCGCAGTCGACGATCTCGGAGACCAGGACGTCCACCGGGGCGTCGAGGTCCTTGCCGACCTCCAGCTCGTGCGACGGCTTGCCGATCACCGTGATCGTCTCGGAGAGGTCGTGCGCGTCGACGACCTGCCGGGCGACCTCGGCCAGCAGCGGGTTCATCTCGCACGTGACGACCTTGCGGGCGCCGGCCCGGGCCGCGGCCATGGCGAGCAGCCCGCTGCCGGAACCGATGTCCAGCACGCTCGCCCCCGGTGGGATCACCCGCTCCAGGGCGGTGACCAGGGCGTCGTTGCGCTCGGCGTCGTTGAGCATGGGGAAGTGCCAGCGCGGCACCGTCCTGCGGGCGATGCGCGCGAAGGCGTCCGAATCGGTGGACAGCCCGCCGGCCGGGGCCCGCAGGAGCGAGGACGCCTGTTCCGCGATCTCGCTCATCTCCTGGGCCAGCGACTGCAGCGAGGCCACGAGCAGGCGGTGCTGCGGGCTGTTCGGCGAGGCGTTCGCGCCGCCGCCGCCCGGTCCGGCGCCCGCCGCCGTCCAGGACGCCGCGATCTCGCCGATCCCTTCGACCTCTTCGATCTCTCCGACATGTGCCTGTCGCATGTGCACCACTGCTCCTCACGCCTTCTCGCCGGGTCGACCGTGGTGCGAGGCCGGCCTTGTCGACCTTCAAGATCTCGCTTCAAGATCTCGGCGCCCCCGCACTGCGACCGTACGGAGGAAAGGGGGAAGCCGATCTGCAGCGCGCCTTCACCGCAAACGGCAGTTCCCGCCGGGCGGTTGACATGGACACAGTGCGCTGACCTGTGCGGACGCGGGCATGGCGTACCGGCGGTCACAAGGCGGCAGATTCCGCCGCGTCGCGCCGGTTGATTCCGGCGCCGGCGACCGCCGCGCACGGCGCGGCCGGCGGTGTGACGTCGGCCACGTGGGCCTGCGGCCGGCGTGCGGGCCCGGGGTCCGGGCGCAGCACGGCAGTCGCCTGCGGGCGCGTCGTGGCTTGTCGCGCAGTTCCCCGCGCCCCTTACGGGGCGCTACCTGATCGGCACAGTGCCCCATAGGGGCGCGGGGAACTGCGCGATCGGCCACCTACGGCCCGCAGCCGACGTGCCGCCCAGGGCCCGGGCGCAGCACGGCAGTCCACCTGCGGGCGCATCGTGGCTTGGCGCGCAGTTCCTCGCGCCCCTCCGGGGCGCGGGCCTAGGAAGCCTGCAGGAGGGCGGCTGCCGGCGGGGCGCCGTCGCGCCACTTGAGGATCTTGTCGAAGCTCACCACCGCACCGGCTCTGCCGGGCCGGTTGCGCACCCGCACGTGATCCGTGAGGGAGGCGATCAAATAGAGACCCCGGCCGTGTTCCTCGTGAACCCCGGCCGGGGCCTTGGTGTACGCGGCGCGGGCCGTCCGCGCGGCGCGCCTGCGGGGATCGGTGAACCCTGGTCCCGAGTCGGTCACCTCGATGCGACAGGTGTCGCCGTCGATCACAGCGGTGACGCGGTAGCCGGACGACGCGTCACCCCCGTGCTCGACGGCATTCGCACATGCCTCGCTCAGGGCGATGGCCAGGTCGTACGAGGTCTCGGGGTCGACGCCGGCCGTCTCCATGGCACCGATCAGCAGCCGCCTGGCGAGCGGAACGCTCGCGGCCTCGCGCCGCAAGTGGAGTGACCACCAAATGCTCATGCTCAGCCTCCTGGCTGCGGCTCGACATACCGATACCTATAGCCGCACCACGCGCCCGGTAAGCCTGTCGGCCCTGTGAGTCCCCTCATTCGGCCGACGCGCCGAGTGGGTGAAGTCGTGTAAGGGAGTGGTCGTGGAAGCGCGCGGGGCCCGTGCGCGGGCCGGGCACCCTGCTTCTAGATCGCCTGCCGGCGGTGGGATGATGGCGCAGCCATGCCTCAACCCGTCGCGCGCGCCGGCGCCGATCTGCGACTGATCCGGGCCGCGGTGTTCACCGCGGTCTGTGTCGTGCTGTCCGCGGGCGGGCACGTGCTGGCGTCCTGCGCCGGGGTGCCGCTGTGGACCCTGGCCGCGGGATGCGCGCTGGTCTTCGCGGTGGCCGCGCCGCTGGCCGGGCGGGAACGCTCGCTGCCGGGCATCGCGGCCGCACTGGCCGTCGGCCAGCTCGCGCTGCACGCCCTCTTCGGGCTCGGCCAGGCCCGCGCGGGCGCGATGCCGGTCTCCCGGCGGGACGGCCCCGAGGGCCGTCTCATCGACTTCGCCGGCCAGCTGCTGTGCGACCAGCGACCGCTGTCCGCGGCCGAGGCACGGCGCGTCGTGACCGACGCCGGTCTCGACCCCGCGGTGCACCCGGCGATGGCCGCACCCGCCACCGGCGCGGCCGCGCCCGGCGCCGGCCACACCTCGCTCGCGCACGCCCTGCTGCCCTCGCTGCCGATGGTCCTGGGCCACCTGCTGGCCGCCGTCGTCCTGGGCTGGCTGCTGCGGCGCGGCGAAGCGGCTCTGTGGCGCCTGGTGCGCCTGTCCGCCGGCCCCGCCCGCCAGCTGGCCGGGGCCGCGCTGCTCGGTGCCCTGCGCGCCGCCCTCGCGCTGGTGCGCGTACGGCTGCGCGCCCTGCGGGCCCCCGTCGTCGTACGCCGCCGGAGCGCGGCCGACGACGAGCGCCCGGCCCGGGAGCCGGAGCTCCAGCACTTCGTGATCAGGCGGGGACCGCCGGCCTGCGCCCTCGCGGCCTGACCGACGCGACGCACCGCCGCCCGCAGGGCGGGAAAGGGGCCGTTCGCGCCGTCGCCGCACGCGCGCCACCCCTACTTTTCCCTCCTGCCATCGATCGGAGTCCTCCCATGACCGCGTCCCGTCGTCTGCTCGCCACCCGCACCTCCCTCGTCGCCGGCCTGGCCGCCGGCAGCCTGCTGCTGCTCTCCGGCCCCGCCTTCGCCCACGTCAGCGTGCAGCCGGGCACCGCCGAGAAGGGCGGCTACAGCACCATCAACATCAAGGTGCCCAACGAGAAGGACAACGCCTCCACGGTCAAGCTCGAACTCAGCCTCGACCCCAAGCACCCGCTGGCCTCCGTGATGCCGCAGGCCGTGCCGGGCTGGGAGGTGAAGGTGGAGAAGACCAAGCTCGACAAGCCGCTGCAGATGCACGGCAAGACCATCGACGAGGCCGTCAGCAAGGTCACCTGGACCGGCGGCAAGATCGAGCCGGGGCAGTTCCAGCAGTTCCCGCTGTCGGTCGGCCAGCTTCCCACCGACGCCGACGAGCTGGTCTTCAAGGCGCTGCAGACCTACTCCGACGACGACGTCGTGCGCTGGATCGACCCGTCCAAGCCGGGCGGCGAGGAGCCCGAGCACCCGGCCCCCGTCCTCAAGCTCGTGGCCAAGGGCACGGCCGGCGCGGCAGCCGGCCACTCGCACGACGACGACAAGGCCGACAAGAAGGACGACAAGAAGGGCGGCGTCACCGCCGAGGCCGCCGGCAGCGACAAGAGCGACAAGGACGCCAGTGACGGCACCGCCCGCGCCCTGGGCATCGCCGGCATCGTCGTCGGCGCGGCCGGCGTGGCCTTCGGCGTGCTGGCCGGGCGCCGTCGCACCGCCGCCTGACCGAGCAGCACCGACTCCTGGAGAAGCACACCCCATGCGCACCAAGCTCCTGGGCGCGGCCCTCGCCGTGGCGGCCACGCTCACCCTCACCGCCTGCGGCGGCGGATCCGGCGACGGCGGCGACAAGCCCGCCGCGGACGTCTCCGCCGAGCCGCAGAAGACCGGGGCGATCACCCTGGACACGCCGAAGGCCAAGCCCGACCTCGTGCTGACCGACACCTCCGGCAAGAAGTACGAGCTGGTCAAGGAGACCAAGGGCCGCCCGGTCCTGCTCTACTTCGGCTACACCTACTGCCCCGACGTCTGCTCGACGGTGATCTCCGACGTGGCCGCCGCCGAGAAGAAGCTGCCCAAGGCCGAGCAGGACCGGCTGCAGGTCGTCTTCGTCACCACCGATCCCGAGCGCGACACCCCCGAGCGGATGCGCACGTGGCTCGACGCCCAGGGCGGGCAGGACATCGTGGGCCTGACCGGCGACTTCGACACCATCCAGGCGGCGGCCAAGCCGCTGGGCATCCTCGTGGAGAAGCCGAAGAAGGAGAAGGACGGCTCGGTGACCGTCAGCCACGGCGCCGAGGTCGTCGGCTTCTCGCCGAAGGACGACGCCGGCCACTGGATCTACACCACGTCCACCACGTCCGACCAGTACGCCAAGGATCTCCCGAAGATCGTCAAGGGGGAGAACCCGTGATGCGCAAGAGCACCGTCCTGACCGCCGCCGCCCTGCCGCTCGTCGTCGCCGGCGCCCTGCTGATGGTCACCGGCTGCCAGTCGGAGAAGGACGCGCTGTCCTCGGCCAAGCCGGAGCTGTCCGTCAGCGGCGCCTACATGCCGCAACCGGCGATGGACGACATGGCCGCCGCCTACTTCACCGTCGAGAACGACGGCGGCAAGGCCGACACGCTGACCAAGGTCACCAGCCCGCTCTCCTCCGACGTCACCCTGCACACCACCGAGGGCTCGCAGATGAAGCACGCCCAGGAACTGCAGGTGCCCGCCAAGGGCAAGCTCGCGCTCTCGCGCGGCGGCACCCACCTGATGCTCGGCAAGCTCGGCCACAAGCCGCAGGTGGGCGAGAAGGTGGAGTTCACGCTGCACTTCGCGGACTCCGCACCGATCACCGTCAAGGTGCCGGTGCAGAGCGCGTCGTACCGTCCGGCGGGCTGACGCGACGATGAGCAGGACGGGTACGGCCCGGCGGGCCGGGGCGCTGCTCGGCGCCCTGCTCGCCGCGCTGCTGTGCACCCTGACGCTCGGCGCCGGCACCGCCTCGGCGCACGCCGCGCTGACCGCCACCGACCCGGCCGACGGGTCGGTGGCGGCCACCGCGCCGCGCCAGGTCACGCTCACCTTCTCGGAGGGCGTGCTGCTGGGCGCGGACTCGGTACGGGTCCTCGACCCGCGGGGCGGGCGCGTCGACGAAGGAGCGCCCCACCACGCGGACGGCCGCTCCGAGACGGCGGTCGTCGCCCTGCGCGGGCAGCTCGCCGACGGCACGTACACCGTGGCGTGGCAGGCCGTTTCGGCGGACAGCCACCCGGTGGCCGGCGCCTTCACCTTCTCGGTCGGCGCGCCGTCGGCGACCACGGTGTCCGTGGACTCGGTGGCGCAGCACACCGATGCGGCGGTCTCCGCCTTCTACGGCATCGGCCGGTACGCGGCGTACGGCGGCTTCGTCCTGCTCGTGGGCGGCTGCGTGTTCGCGGGACTGTGCGGTGCCTCGCGGGCCGTGCAGCGCGTCGCGGTCGGCGGCTGGGTCGCGCTGTTCGCCTCGACGACGGCGCTGTTGCTGCTGCGGGGCGCGTACACCGGCGGCAAGGGGCTGGGATCGGTCGCCGACCTGTCGCTGCTGACCGGCGTCCTGGCGACGAAACCGGGCGTGGCGCTGCTGTCGCGCCTGCTGCTGCTGAGCGCTGCGGCGGTCTTTCTTGCCGTGCTGTTCGGCAGCTTCGCGCGCGAGGACGGCCCCGTCGAGCGCGGCCGGGCCGTCGCGTACGCGCTGGGCGCCGGCGGTGCCGTCGTGGCCTCGGGTCTCGCGGCGACGTGGGCGCTTGCCGAGCACGCCTCCGCGGGCGTGCAGGCGTGGCTGGCCATGCCGGTCGACGTGGTGCACCTGCTGGGCGTGGCCGTGTGGCTGGGCGGGCTCGCCGCCCTGCTGGCCGCGCTGTGGTCGGGCGCGGCGGTCGGGCGGGCGGCGGTGCTGCGCTTCTCCCGCGCGGCCTTCGTCTCGGTGTGCGTGCTCGTGGCGACCGGCGTCTACCAGTCGTGGCGGCAGCTCGGCTCCTTCGCTGCGCTGACCGGCACCTCCTACGGACGCACACTGCTGGTCAAGGTTGGACTAGTGGTCGTCATGGTGGCCCTGGCCGCCGTGTCGCGCCGCTGGACCGGGCGCCTGACGGACGGCGGCACCAGCGCACGGCGGACGCCGGCGCGAACGGCCGCGGCGGCACCGGCCGCCGATCCGGTACGGGCCGCCGATCCCGTACGGGCCGCCCAGCTCGCCCGGCAGCGGGCGGCGCAGGAGAAGGCCGCCGGGCGGCGGGTGCGCGACGCCGACGCGACGCGCACCGGGCTGCGGCGCGCGGTGCTGGCGGAGGCCGCCGTGGCCGCCGTCCTGCTGGCCGTCACCACGCTCCTGACGAGCACTCAGCCCGGGCGGGCGGAGGCCGAGGCCCGGCAGGTCACGGGCCGGCCGGCACCCGGGCAGGCGGCCGCCGGACCGGCCGAGGTGCGCATCCCCTACGACACCGGCGGCAAGGGCGGCCGGGGCACGGCCGTGGTCACCGTGGACCCGGCCCGCGCCGGGGCCACCACCGTGACCGTCACCCTGACGGACGACTCCGGCCGCCGTGTCGACGTCCCCGAGCTGACACTGTCCTTGACCGAGAAGGCGAAACGGATCGGTCCCCTGCGTGCCACGCTCGAACGTCAGTCCACCGGACAGTGGAGGGCCACCGGATTCCGGGTGCCCATGGCCGGCGACTGGCAGCTGTCCCTGACCGTACGGACCTCGGACATCGACCAGGTCACCGAGATCGAGAACGTGAAGATCACCTGATGGCTGACACGACTGGTACCAAGACCGCCGGCTCCCCCTCCGGTCCGTCCTCCGAGCCCTCCGCCGCCGCACCCGCCGGGGTCTCCCGGCGCCGGCTGCTGGGCACCGCCGGAGCCGTCGGCGCCGGCGCCCTCGTCGTGGGCGCCGGAGCCGGCGCCGCCGGCGCCCAGGCGGTCGGGGGCAGACCCGACCCCCTCACCTCGATCGGGTCGACCAAGTACCCCTTCCACGGCCCCCGCCAGGCCGGCATCGTCCAGCCGGCCCAGGCCCACGCCCACCTGGTCGCCTTCGACCTCGCCCCCGGCAGCGGCCGCAAGGCCGCCGCGGCCCTGCTGCGCCGCTGGTCGGCCACGGCCGCCGACCTGATGTCCGGCGAGACCCCGCGCGACGACGACCTGGGCATCGCCCTGGACGCCGGCCCCTCGGCCCTCACCGTCACCTTCGGCTTCGGCCACAGCTTCTTCGACCGCACCGGGCTGACCGACCGCCGCCCCGCGGCGCTCGAACCGCTGCCGTCCTTCAGCGCCGACGCGCTCGACCCCAAGCGCAGCGACGGCGACCTGTGGATCCAGATCGGCTCCGACGACGCCCTCGTCGCCTTCCACGCACTGCGGCTCCTGCAGCGCAAGGCCGGCGAGACCGCGCGCCTGCGCTGGCAGATGAACGGCTTCAACCGCACACCGGGCGCCACGTCCCACCCCGCCACCGGGCGCAACCTCATGGGACAGATCGACGGCACCAACAACCCCAAGCCGTCGGACGCCGCCTTCGACAAGCACGTCTTCGTGCCGGACGGCCGCGACGCGGCCGCCGGCCCGGCGGAGGCATGGATGGCCGGCGGCTCCTACGCGGTCGTCCGGCGCATCCGGATGCTGCTCGACAGCTGGGACCACCTCTCCCTGGAGCGGCAGGAACGGATCATCGGCCGCCGCAAGTCCGACGGCGCGCCCCTGTCGGGCGGCTCCGAGACGACACCGGTCGACCTCCAGAAGGTCGGACCCGACGGGGCCCTCGCCATCGCCGGCGACGCGCACATCCGCGTGGCCTCGCCCGCCTCGAACCGCGGCGCGGCGATGCTGCGGCGGCCCTTCTCCTACCACGACGGCTTCCGCGACGACGGGGCGCCGGACGCGGGGCTGCTGTTCGTCTGCTGGCAGGCGGACCCGATGAAGGGGTTCGTGCCGGTGCAGCGGAAGCTGGACCGCGGGGACGGGCTGTCCCGCTTCCTCAGCCACGAGGCGAGCGCGCTGTTCGCGGTGCCGGGTGGGTGTGCGGAGGGGGAGTACGTGGGGCAACGGCTGCTGGAGGGCTGAGGCGGGGGCGCGAGCGCCTGCGGCGGGCTTCCCCCACGGGGGCTCCGCCCCGGACCCCCGCACGGGTGCTGCCCGGTGGGCCGGTTTGTGCCCACCCGTGCCGCCCTGCGGCACGATTGCCCACAAACCGGCGGGGCCGGTCCCGGATATCGTGGGCACCCCGAAATTGGGCGCACCCCTCCGGAGGAGAACCGCGTGATGCCGGCCACTCGTTATACGTACCTCGGGCCCGAGGGGACCTTCACCGAGGCCGCTCTGCGCACGCTGCCCGAGGCCGCGACCCGTGAGCTCGTGCCCATGGTCTCCGTACCCGCCGCGCTCGACGCCGTCCGCGGCGGGGACGCGGCCGCCGCGCTCGTGCCGATCGAGAACTCCGTCGAGGGCGGCGTCACCGCCACCCTCGACGAACTCGCCACCGGCGAACCGCTGATGATCTACCGCGAGGTGCTGCTGGAGATCGCCTTCGCGCTGCTGGTGCGCCCCGGCACCCGCATGGAGGACATCAAGACGGTCACCGGTCACCCGGTCGCGCAGCCGCAGGTGCGCAAGTGGCTTGCGGCGCACCTGCCGGACGCGGTGTGGGAGTCCTCCGCGTCCAACGCGGACGGTGCGCGGCTGGTGCGCGAGGGCCGCTACGACGCCGCGTTCGCAGGGGAGTTCGCGGCGGCGACGTACGCGCTGCAGCCGCTGGTCACCGGCATCCACGACGCGCAGAACGCGCAGACCCGCTTCGTGCTGGTGGGCCGCCCGGCGCGGCCGGCGGCGCGGACAGGGGCGGACCGCACGTCGCTGGTGATGTGGCAGCGCGACGACCATCCGGGCGCCCTGCTGGAGTACTTGCAGGAGTTCGCGGTGCGCGGGGTGAACCTCATGCGGATCGAGTCGCGTCCGACGGGCGAGGGCATGGGCCGCTACTGCTTCTCCGTCGACTGCGAGGGCCACATCACCGACCGCCGGGTGGCGGAGGCCCTGATGGGGCTGAAGCGGACGTGCGCGAAGGTACGCTTCCTGGGTTCGTACCCGCGTGCGGGTGTCGACCCGGACGAGCTGTCGGGTGCCGTGGTGCCGCCCCGGGCGGGCACGTCGGACGGTGACTTCGTGGCGGCGGCCGAGTGGCTGGCGCGCTGCCAGGACGGCCGTACCTGAGCCGCCGGGCCCGCCCGGCCCGGACCACGGGCGCGGTTACCCACAGAGTTATCCACAGGCACTTCTCGACCTGGGGATAAGTCGACAGATCGAGAGCCCGGGAAATCCGTACGAAACGGTCACCGCTCGACAAATCACCGCGAGGGGTCACGCCGTCCGTCCACAGCCCCTCTTTCCGGTGATCCCCGGCTCCCGGTCCACCGAAATGCCTCGAACAACCCTTTAGAGGGAGGGAACGCCACCCCAAAGAGTGGCGCACAGAGGTTTACACGAGGAAACCCTGATGAATGACGGAAGAGCCGGAAGGCTTGATTCCGACATCCACAGATTTCCCGCACACCCTGTGGACAATGAAGTGGAGTCACTCGTTCCTGTGGACAACGCCGTGGGCGGCCCACAGCGGGCGCCTTTCCGGGAATTCCGGCGTGTACCGTCACCATGCCGCACACAAGCCACAGGGGTTTTTCCGCCTCCCCCGAATACCGTTCATTCACGTAACGCGATTCGGGCAAATCGCCATCAAAAGGAATATCGCGTCGAGCGGCGGCGGCCCCCGACGGTAGCCTGGAGGGGTGATTGACCTTCGCCTGCTCCGTGAGGACCCCGACCGAGTGCGCGCGTCCCAGCGCGCCCGTGGAGAAGACGTCGACCTCGTCGACGCACTGCTCTCCGCCGACGAGCGGCGCAGGTCGTCCGGCGTCCGCTTCGACGAGCTGCGTTCCGAGCAGAAGGCGCTCGGCAAGCAGATCCCCAAGGCCACCGGCGACGAGAAGGCCGCCCTGCTGCAGAAGGCCGCCGAGCTGTCCGCCGCCGTCAAGGCCGCCGACGCCGAGCAGGACGAGGCCGCGGCCGAGGCCCAGCGCCTGCTGCTGCAGATCGGCAACCTCGTCCACCCCGACGTGCCGCGCGGCGGCGAGGACGACTTCGTCGTCCTCGAGACCGTCGGCACCCCGCGCGACTTCGCCGCCGAGGGCTTCGAGCCCAAGGACCACCTGGAGCTCGGCCAGGCGCTGGGCGCCATCGACGTCGAGCGCGGCGCCAAGGTCTCCGGCTCGCGCTTCTACTACCTGACCGGCGTCGGCGCGCTCCTGGAGCTCGCCCTCGTCAACGCCGCCATCGCGCAGGCCACCGCCGCCGGCTTCACCCCGATGCTCACCCCGGCGCTGGTCAAGCCGCGCGCCATGGAGGGCACGGGCTTCCTGGGCCAGGCCGCGCAGGACGTCTACCACCTGGAGAAGGACGACTTCTACCTGGTCGGCACGTCCGAGGTCCCGCTCGCCGCGTACCACATGGACGAGATCATCGAGGCCGACAAGCTGCCGCTGCGCTACGCGGGCTTCTCGCCCTGCTTCCGCCGCGAGGCCGGCACGTACGGCAAGGACACCCGCGGCATCTTCCGCGTCCACCAGTTCGACAAGGTCGAGATGTTCTCGTACATCGCGCCGGAGGACGCCGAGGCGGAGCACGCGCGCCTGCTGGAGTGGGAGAAGCAGTGGCTGACGAGCCTGGAGCTGCCGTTCCAGGTCATCGACACCGCCACCGGCGACCTGGGCGCCTCCGCCTCGCGCAAGTTCGACTGCGAGGCGTGGATCCCGACCCAGGGCAAGTACCGCGAGCTGACCTCGACCTCCAACTGCGACGAGTTCCAGGCGCGCCGCCTGTCCGTCCGCATGCGCGAGGGCAAGAACGTCCGCCCGCTGGCCACGCTCAACGGCACGCTGTGCGCCGTGCCGCGCACCATCGTGGCGATCCTGGAGAACCACCAGCAGGCCGACGGCTCGGTGCGCGTGCCCGAGGTCCTGCGCCCGTACCTGGGCGGCCGTGAGCTCCTGGAGCCGGTCGGTAAGTGAGCCAAGAGCTTCCGTACCGACTTGTTGCGACCGACCTCGACGGGACGCTGCTGCGCTCCGACGAGACCGTCTCGGAGCGCACCCGCGCCGCCCTGGCGCGGGCCACGGCGGCCGGTGCGGCGCACCTCGTCGTCACCGGCCGGTCCGTCGCCTGGACCCGGCACATCCTCGACGCGCTGGACTACCGGGGCCTGGCCGTCTGCGGCCAGGGCGCGCAGGTCTACCACGCCGGTGAGCACCGGCTGCTGACGTCGGTGACCCTCGACCGGCAGCTGGCTGCGCTGGCCGTCGCCAAGATCGAGGCCGAGACCGGTCCGCTGTACCTGGCGGCCAGCCGGGAGGGCCTGGACGGCGACGTCCTGGTCGGTCCCGGCTACCGCATCCAGGAGGGCCCGCTGCCGACCGTGCCGATCACCGACGCGGCCGAGCTGTGGGCGGCGCCGCTGAACAAGCTCTACCTCCAGCACCCCGACCTGGACGACGACGCCCTCGCCGAGGCCGCCCGCTGCGCCGCGGGCGGCCTGGTGGGCGTGACGATGGCGGGCTCCGGCATCGTCGAGTTGCTGCCGCTGGGCCTGAGCAAGGCCACCGGCCTGTCCCTGGCCGCGCGCCGCCTGGGCGTGCCGGCCGCGGCGACGATCGCCTTCGGCGACATGCCCAACGACGTGCCGATGTTCGGCTGGGCCGCGCACGGCGTGGCCATGGCCAATGCCCACCCGGAGCTGCTGGCCGTGGCCGACGAGGTCACCGCCGCGAACGACGAGGACGGGATCGCCCTCGTCCTGGAGCGCCTGTTCGGCTGAGCTGCGTCCGTACGGCCGCCGTGGCCCCGTCCCAGGACCACGGCGGGCGTCCGCGCGTCAGCGGCCGGCACCCCAGCCCGATGGCCAGCGCGATCGCGTGCCCGACGTCCGTGAACGTCCCGCCGGTCAGCAGGGGTACGCCGAAGAACGCCACCGCCCCCACGAGGTAGGCCCAGCGCCAGGGCCGCGGGATGCGGTAGGCGAGGACGCCCACGGCACCGGCAAGGCCGTACGAGACGCCTATGTCGACAACGTGCTTCATCGAGCGCGGCGCCGAATGGCTCTGGATCGCCAGCAGCAGCACCTCCTGGCTGATCAGCGTCGCCGCGATGTGCGCGGCGGCGACCGTGACCAGCCAGCGCAGGCTGCCGATCCAGCGCTCGACGTTGGCGTGGACGATCTCGAACAGGGCGGCGTAGAGCAGGAACGACGACGGGCTCTCGATCCAGAAGCCGCTGATCAGCAGGGACTGCAGCGGGTGCTTGTTCAGCTCGTGGATGTTGCTGCTGGTGCGGTGCAGCAGGAACGCCTCCAGACCCTCGCTGGCCGATGCGACGACCAGGCTGGTGATGCCGATGATCAGCAGCCAGATGTGGGTGCCCGGCGAGGTGCGGATCCACGTGCGGATCCCGGCGCGGATCGCGTCGGGGTTCGCGGGGAGGTTCACCCTTCGACGGTAGCGGTGTCACCTGTGAGGCGCAGTTGTAGGATGACTGGGCAACCGGTTGAATGCTCCCCTCCTTCGGAAGGACACCGATGGCCCTGCGAGCGGCGGGACGCCAGTCCCTCGTGGACACCGTCGTGGAACAGCTGCGCGCCCAGGTCGCCGCCGGCGAATGGCGCGTCGGCGAGCGGATCCCCACCGAGCACGCCCTCGCCGAACAGCTGCAGGTCGGGCGCAACACCGTCCGCGAGGCCGTACGCGTGCTCGTCCACGCCGGCATGCTCCGCTCGCGCCAGGGCGAAGGAACCTTCGTGGTCTCCACCGCCGACCCCGCCGACATCGTCCGCGGCCTGCAGCGCGCCGGCATCCGCGACGTCCTCGAACTGCGCATCGCCCTGGAGACCGAGGCCGCCCGCCTCGCCGCACTGCGGCACGAGAGCAGCGACATCGACCGGATGCGCGCCGCCCTCGACGCCCAGACCGCCTACGAGGACCCCGAGGGCCAGCCCGACTCCGGCAACCTGGAGCTGTACGCCGACCACGACGTCGCCTTCCACCGGGCCGTGGTCGAAGCCGCCCACAACCCCGCGCTGACCGCGACGTACGCCTGGTTCAGCAGCTCGGTGCGCGAAGCGCTCGTCACCGCCCTCGGCGACCGCGACATGCCGCGCATCGTCCACGGCGACCACCACGCCCTGATGGAGGCCATCGCCTCCGGCGACCCCGAGGCCGCCGGGCACGCCGCCCGCACGCTCCTCGAACGCCCCAAACAGGCCGTCGAAAACCTGCTCGCCGAGGACTGACCCGGCGGAAAGACCCCTGCTTTCGCACCACCCCTGGAGGCACCCCCATGCCCGAGCCGAGGCCCGGCACCCCCCTGATCGACGCCGAGGACCAGCCGACCCCCACGCCCCCCGTGGCCGCCGCGCGGCGCCGGCTGCTCGCCCACCCCGCGTTCGTCCTCACCGGCATCGTCCTGGCCTCGCTGAACATGCGCGCCGCCCTCGCCGGCGTCTCCCCGCTCATGAGCGAGATCGGCGACCACTTCCACCTCACCGCCGCCACCTCCAGCCTGGTCACCACCATCCCGCTGGTCTTCATGGGCCTCGGCTCCATCGCCGCCCCCCGCCTCGCCCGGCGCTGGGGCACCGAGACCGTCCTGTGCGCGGCACTCGCCCTGCTGTGCGGCGGCATCCTGCTGCGCGTCACCCCGCCGGTCGTCGCGCTCTTCGCCGGCTGCGCCCTCGTCGGCACCGCCATCGCCCTGCTCAACGTCCTGATGCCCGGCCTGGTCAAGCGCGACTTCCCCGACCGCGCGGCAAGCATGACCGCCCTGTACTCCACCACGCTGATCCTCGGCGCCACCGGAGCGGCCGCCTCCGCCGTACCGCTGGAGGACGCCCTCGGCGGCTGGCAGGGCTCCCTCGCCTCATGGGCCGTCCTCGCCGCCGTGGCCGCCGTCCTGTGGCTGCCGCAGGCCGTGCTCATACGCCGCGCCGGCCGCGGGAACGGGCCGGACGCACCGGCCCCGGCCCCCGTCGCGGCGGGCCCGCGCCTGAGCCGCTCCCCGCTGGCCTGGCAGGTCACGCTGATGATGGGCACCCAGTCGCTGGTGGCCTACGTGTGCATCGCCTGGATGCCGACGATCTTCACCGACCACGGCATGAGCAAGAGCCAGGCCGGCATCGTCTACGCCTTCTACACCCTCACGCAGATGGCCGGCTCCTTCTTCGTGCCCCTGCTGGCCGGACGCATGCGCGACCAGCGACTGCTCGCCGTCGGCGTCGTCGCGCTGCTCGCCGCGGGGCTGACGGGCCTGCTGACCGCCCCGGTCGCCGGGGCCTGGGCATGGGCCACGCTCATGGGCGTCGCCCAGGGCGGACTGCTCGGGCTCGCCCTCACCTTCATGGTGCTGCGCACGCGCGACGCGCACACGGCGGCACGGCTGTCCGGCATGGCCCAGACGTGGGGCTACCTGCTGGCGTCGGTGGGGCCGTTCGCGATCGGGTGGGTGTACGGGGCGACCGGCAGCTGGGCGCTGCCGATCGCACTTTTGCTTGGCGCTTGCTGTGCCCTGGTCTTCCTTGGCCTGGGGGCCGGGCGGAACCGGAAGATCTGACGCGCGCCTGCGGCGCCCCTGACTGGGCGCAGCCCCGCCCGGGCTACTCCTCGCCCGCCAGGGTCAGGGACTTCATGCGGCGGACCGCGTACGCCGTCGCGGCCACCGTCACGACCGCGAGCAGGGTCACCGCCACCGGCAGGCGGACGTCCGAGGTGATGACGCCGTCCGCCGCCAGGTGCTGGGCGAGGGACAGGGCCCACTGCTGGACGCTGAGCGTGCGCGCCCCGGGGATGAGGTTGCCGAACAGCGACTCCCACACCAGCGCGTACACCAGCCCGGCGACGACCGCGTGCCGGGTCACGACGCCCAGCAGCAGGAACAGGGCGCTGTAGGCCACCGACGCGGCCGCGGCGGCGGCCGCGTAGGCCACGGCGATCTGCTGGCTGTTGCCGTTGAGCAGGAAGCCGGCCAGCAGCGTGGGCAGCGCCGTGAAGGCGACGCTCACGCCGATCGCCACGACGAGTTTGGTCAGGACGACGGTCGTGCGCGGCACCGGCTTGGCCAGGAGGTAGACGACGGAGCCGTCGTCGATCTCCGGGCCGATCGCGCCGGTGCCGGCGACGACGCCGACGAGCGGCACCATCGTGGCGAGCGCGAAGCCCCCGAGGACGTTGACGGCCGTGTCGTCGTCGGCTCCGGTGAAGGCGCGGACGGCGGCGGAGAGCACGAGCAGCAGGGCGGGCAGGGCGAAGAGCACGACCGCCCGGCGGCGGCCCAGGAGACCCCGGTAGGTGAGCCGGGCGACGGTCGGGTGGTAGAGCGACACGGTGGACATCGAGGCGCCTCCTTTCAGGCCGCGACGAGGTAGGAGAAGACCGATTCCAACGACTCGTCGGAGGGCGTGACGGTCAGGAGCCGGATGCCGTGGGCCCGGGCGAGCTGCGGCAGGATCTCGGTGAACCGGCCGAAGTCGGCGGCCTGGACGCGCAGGGCGCCCTCCTGGACGTCGACGTCGATGCCGGAGGTGGAGGGGTCGGCGATGAGCGCCGCGGCCAGGGCCCGGTCGTCGCTGGAGCGCACGAGGTAGCGGTGAGGGCGGTCGGTCATCAGGCGGCGGATCTTGCGGAAGTCGCCGGAGGCGGCGTGCCGGCCGGCGACGACGACCTCGATGTGCGCGGCCAGTTGCTCGACCTCCTCCAGGATGTGGGAGGAGAACAGCACGGTGCGGCCCTCGGCGCCCATGGCGCGCAGCAGGTCCATCAGCTGCATGCGCTGGCGCGGGTCCATACCGTTGAACGGCTCGTCCAGCAGCAGCACGGAGGGCTCGTGCACGAGGGCGGAGGCCATCTTCACGCGCTGGCGCATGCCCTTGCTGTACGTGGCGATCTTGCGGTCCTGGGCGTACTCCATCTCCACCGTGGCCAGGGCCCGCTGGGCCTCCTTGGCGCCCAGGCCGTGCAGCTCGGCGTTGGCCAGGACGAATTCGCGCCCGGTGAGGAAGTCGTACATCGCCTCGCGCTCGGGGACGACCCCGATGTGGCGGTAGACCTGCTCGTTGCGCCAGATGACGTCGCCGTCGAGGGTGACGGTGCCGGTGGAAGGGGCGAGGAAGCCGCCCATCATGTTGATGAGGGTGGACTTGCCGGCGCCGTTGGGGCCCAGCAGGCCGGTGACGCCGGGGCCGACGGTCATGGTGATGTCGTTGACGGCCACCACGTTGCCGAACCAGCGGGAGACGTTGTCGAGGCGGATCGTGGTCACAGCCCTGCCCTCCGGTAACGGCGCATCAGGAGTGCGTAGCAGCCGGCGACGACGGCCAGCAGGACGCCCAGGTAGACGACGCCGGCCGCGGTGCCCGGCCCGTGGCCGCCGGGGAAGGTGCTGGTGGCCGACAGGAACGCCGTCTGGACGCCGTCGACCAGGGTGATCGGCGAGAGCAGCCCGAGCCAGGGGATCACGTCGGTGTGGTCGGTGGTGAGCGCGATGCCCTGGACGGTGCTGACCGCGCCGTAGGAGATCGTCAGGACGGCGATGACGGCGGCCACTCCGAACCCGCGGCGGGGCGTGAGCGCGGCGACCACCAGGCCGATGCCGGCGAAGAGGATCGAGAGCAGAGCCACGGAGACCAGTCCTTGTGCGAAGCCCTTCGTCTGGTCGGCGAAGTCCATCTTGGCCAGCAGGGCGCCGACGTAGAGGATCACCAGGGGCACCGCGGTGAGGACGAACAGCGCCGACGCCATCGCCGCGAACTTCGCGACGACGTAGTCCACGCGCTCGATCGGGCGGGAGAAGTACAGCGGAACGGTCTTGAAGCGCAGGTCGCGGGAGACCGCCTGGGGCGCCTGCGCGGCCAGGTACAGCCCGATGACGGCCTGCACGTAGAGCGCGTAGCGCGTGTACTGCATGGGCAGGCTGTGCATCTTGGTGCTGACGGCCACGGCCACCACGATGGCGGCGGGCAGGCACATCACACCGAAGAGGATCATCGGCAGCACCTTGGAGCGCGCCGAGCGGCCCAGGCCGTAGGCGCCGCGCAGGCTCTGCGAGAACAGCGAGCGGCGGGCGTAGGCCCGGCCGAGGCGGGCGCCCTCGTAGGGGCGGTAGCCGATGTTGTGGATGACGTCCGGGTGGGCGCCGCGCGCGGGCCCGCCGGTGGTCGGGGCGTCATGCGGCATGGCCGGCGCCTCCCTTGTGCGGCTCGTGCGGTTGCTCGTCGCGGAAGACCTCCGCGATGCGGTGGCGGCGCTGCTCCATGCGGACCAGGCCCACACCCAGCCCGGCGACGGCATCGCGCACTACGTCGTACGTCTCCTCGCCCGCCACGTCGACCAGCAGCACCCGGCCGGACGCCGGGGAGCCGTCGGCCGCCCGGCCGGCGGGCCGGGCCGTCAGGCCCGCGCCGGTCAGCGCCGCGAGCAGGGCCGCGGTGCCGTCGGGGCAGGCGTCGGTGTCGGTGACCTCGACGGCGAGGGAGCCGGTGTCCTGGGTGAAGTCCTCGGTGGAGGAGGAGCGCAGCAGCCGGCCGCCGTCGATGACGACGACGTGGTCGCAGGTGCGCTCCAGCTCGCCGAGCAGGTGCGAGGTGACCAGCACCGAGATGCCGAAGTCGGTGTGGACGCGGCGGATCAGGGCCAGCATCTCGTCGCGGCCGACCGGGTCGAGGCCGTTGGTGGGCTCGTCGAGCAGCACCAGGCGCGGGTCGTGCACGAGCGCCTGGGCCAGCTTGACCCGCTGCTTCATGCCCGTGGAGTAGCCGCCCATGGGGCGGTAGCGCTCCTCGTACAGGCCGACGTGGCGCAGGGTGTCCGCGGTGCGCTCGCGCGCGGCGGTGGGCGGCAGCCCGGACATCCGCGCCATGTGCACGACGAACTCGGTGGCCGAGACGTCGGGCGGCAGGCAGTCGTGCTCGGGCATGTACCCGACGCGCTCGCGGATGCTCCCGCCCTGGGTGGCGACGTCCAGGCCCAGCACCTCGGCCCGGCCCTCGGTGGCCGGCATCAGTCCGAGCAGGATCTTGATGAGCGTGGACTTGCCGGCTCCGTTGGCACCCACCAGACCGGTGACACCGGAGGTGATGTCGAGGGAGAGCCGGTCCAGGGCGGTCACCCGTGGGTACCGCATGGTGAGGCTTTCGGTGGCGATCACAGTCACACCTTCGACGGTAGTGCCGCGCCCGCCGCCGGGCGTCAGACCAGACGGCTGGATCCGCCTACTCCTCCGGTCTGACACTCCCGTACGGGTGACGGGGGTGGGCGCGGGCGACCGGTCGGTGCACGACCCTTGACGCGGCCGCCGGTCATTGTCACATTCATCGGTGTCAACGTGCGTGCACGGCTTCGGTCTTGGGCGGAGGACGACGGCATGACGGATGCGGTGGGCACGGCGGAGCTGGAGGGCTTCCGCCGGGTGCAGCGCCTGGCGTACGAGTGCGCGGAGGCGGTGGCCGCCCGGCTGAGGCCCGGGGTGACCGAGCGCGAGGCCGCCCGGATGCAGCGGGAGTGGCTGTACGGGCGCGGGGTGCGGGACTGGTTCCACCTGCCCTTCGCGTGGTTCGGCGACCGGACGGCCTTCACCGGCTTCCGGGTGCCGCTGCAGTTCTTCCCCACGGGCCGCCGGCTGGAGCCGGGGATGCCGTTCATCCTCGACATGGCGCCGGTGCTGGACGGCTTCACCGCGGACATCGGCTACTCGGGCTGCCTGGGCGCCAACGCCCTGCACGACCGGCTCCTGGACGACCTGGCCGAGCACCGGGAGCTGATCCTGCGCGAGGTGCGCGAACGCCGGCCGCTGCGGGAGATCTACGAGGACGTCGAGCGGCTCATGGTCCGCCAGGGCCACGTCAACCGGCACCGCGCCTACCCCTTCGGCGTGATCGCCCACAAGGTGGGCCGGGTGCCGCAGCGCCGCTTCTCGCCGCAGGTCCTCGGCTTCGGCACGCAGGCGCTCAAGGGACTGGCGGCGGACGCCCTGCGCGGCCACCGGGAGGGCTGGTCGCCGCTGTGGAGCCCGCGCCGCTCCTCCGACCACCCGCCGCGGCCGGGCCTGTGGGCGGTGGAACCTCATCTCGGCTTCCGGGGCACGGGCGCGAAGTTCGAGGAGCTCCTGGTGGTCACCGACTCCCGGGATCCCGAGGAGAGCGCCTTCTGGCTGGACGACGACCTGCCGCACGTGCGGCGGGGGAAGAGGGAGGGAGCAGCCGCATGAGCGGGGACGGCACAGGGGACGGCACAGAGGTCGGCAGGGGAATCGAGGGCGCGCGCGAGCGCACCGTGCGCACGGGCGGGATCGAGCTGTGCGTCGCCGAGCTCGGCGAGGCGGACCGCCCCACGGTGGTGCTGCTGCATGGCTACCCCGACTCCAAGGAGATCTGGGCCGAGGTGGCCGCCCGGCTGCGGGACCGCTTCCACGTCGTGCTGTACGACGTGCGCGGCCACGGCCGCTCCAGTGCCCCCGCCCCGCTGCGCGGCGGCTTCACCCTGGAGAAGCTCACCGACGACTTCCTGGCCGTCGCCGACGCGGTCAGCCCCGGCCGGCCGGTGCACCTGGTCGGGCACGACTGGGGGTCGGTGCAGGGCTGGGAGTTCGCCACCGTGGCGGCGACCGAGGGCCGCCTGGCCTCCTTCACCTCGATCTCGGGCCCGTCCCTGGACCACTTCGGGCACTGGATCAAGGAACGGCTCGCCCGGCCCACCCCGCGCCGCCTCGCCCACCTCCTCGGCCAGAGCACCCGCTCCTGGTACGTGGGGGCGCTGCACCTGCCCGGGCTGCCGGAAGCCGCCTGGCGCGGGCCGCTGGGCCAGCGCTGGCCGCGGATGCTGGGCCGGCTGGAGACGCTGCCGCCGGACGCCGGCTCCGGCTACCCCACGGCCTCCGTGCGCGGCGACGGCGCCCACGGCGCCTGGCTGTACCGGGACAACGTACGGGCCCGGATGCTGCGCCCCCGGCCGGACGCCCACGCCCACGTGCCCGTCCAGCTGATCGTGCCCACCGGCGACATCTACCTCTCCGAACGGCTCTACGACGACCTGGAGCGGTGGGCGCCCCGCCTGGTGCGCCGCACGGTGGCGGCCCGGCACTGGGTGCCGCGCACCCGGCCCGACCTGCTGGCCTCCTGGATCACCGACTTCGTCACCGCCCAGGAGGACGCGCCGGCCGAGGGCGTGCCCGCCCGGATGCCGGCGGGCACCGGCCCGTACGCCGACCGGTTCGGCGGGCAGCTGGTGCTGGTCACGGGCGCGGCGAGCGGCATCGGGCGGGCCACCGCGCTGGCCTTCGCCGAGGCCGGCGCCCGCGTGATCGCGGTCGACCGGGACGCCGCCGGGGCCGCCCGCACCGCCGAGCTGGCGCGGCTGACCGGGGCACGCGGCGCCTGGGCCGAATGCTGCGACGTCTCCGACGAGCAGGCCATGGAGAAACTGGCGGCCAAGGTCGCGGGCGAGCACGGCGTGGTGGACGTGCTGGTCAACAACGCCGGCATCGGCCTGGCCGGCACCTTCCTGGACACCACCGCCGAGGAGTGGCGCAGGATCTGGGACGTCAACGTGGGGGGCGTCGTCCACGGGTGCCGCGTCTTCGGCCGGCAGATGGCCGAGCGGGGCCAGGGCGGGCACATCGTCAACACCGCGTCGGCGGCGGCCTTCCAGCCCTCGCGCGGCCTGCCGGCCTACAGCACTACCAAGGCCGCCGTGCTGATGCTCAGCGAATGCCTGCGCGCCGAGCTGGCCGGCAAGGGCATCGGGGTCACCGCCGTGTGCCCCGGCGTCATCAACACGCCGATCACCGGCAGCACTTCCTTCGTGGGCGTGGGCGAGGAGGAACAGCGCCGCCGCAGGGAGCGGACCGCGCGGCTGTACGCCCGGCGCAACTACCCGCCCGAGAAGGTGGCCGCCGCGATCCTGCGGGCGGTGGCCGGCAACGCCGCCGTGGTGCCGGTGGCACCCGAGGCCCACGTCCTGCGGATGCTCTCCCGCTTCACCCCGCGGCTGCGGCGAGCCCTCGCGCGGATCGATCCCCCGCTGTAGCCGGACCGGAAGAGGACCTGGAGGAACCCCCGCATGAAGCACGGCCACCGCATCGCCCCGCGCCGCGTGTCCTTCGACTGGCGCGAGACGCCGCTGCACTGGATACCGGACGAACCCACGGCCACCCACGTGGTCAACGTGCTGCACCTGCTGCTGCCCGCCGGCGAGCGGTGGTTCGTCAAGGTCTTCAAGGAAGCCCTGCCCCTGGTCACCGACGAGGCGCTGCGCAAGGACGTCAAGGGCTTCATGGGCCAGGAGTCCACCCATAGCGTCCAGCACTCCTACGTGCTGCAGCACCTCGCCGAACAGGGCCTGGACACCACGCCGTACACCCGGCACGTGGACTTCCTCTTCGACGTGCTGCTCGGCGAGAAGCCCCCCTTCGGCCTGCCCGTCACCGCACGCGAATGGCTGCGCTTCCGGCTTGCGGTGATCGCGGCGATCGAGCAGTTCACGGCGGTGCTGGGCGACTGGGTGCTGCGCGCGGAAGACGTGGACGCGGCCGAGCCGGACCCGGTGATGCTGGACCTGCTGCGCTGGCACGGCGCGGAGGAGGTCGAACACCGCTCCGTGGCCTTCGACATGTACGAGCACTGCGGCGGCGAGGACCCCGGCCGCTACGCCCGGCGGGTGCTCGGCATGGCGGTCACCGCACCCACGCTGTTCTACCTGTGGGGCCGGGGCGCGGCCTACCTTATCCGCAACGACCCCTGGCTCACCGGCCGGCTGCGCTACACCCTCCGCCAGCACAACCGGGCCGTCGCCAAGGGTCTGCTGCCCTCCTGGCGCGAACTGGGCTCGGCCGTGCCCCGCTACCTGCGGCGCTCCTACCACCCCTCCCAGGAGGGCTCGATGCAACGGGCCGTCGCCTACCTCGCCACCTCGCCCGCCGCCCGGGCCGCCGCGGGCGCGGTGGGCCGCGCCGCCGTCTCGTAGGGAGTCGCCGTGCCGGAAGCGGAGTACCGCATCGAGGACCTGGCCCACCGCAGCGGCACCACGGTCCGCACGATCCGCGCCTACCAGGACCGCGGCCTGCTGCCCAGGCCGCGGCGGGACGGCCGCGCCAACGTCTACGGCGAGGCCCACCTGGCCCGGCTGCACCAGATCGCGGAGCTGCTGGAGCGCGGCTACACCCTGGCCAGCATCAAGGAACTGCTGGACGCCTGGGACACCGGGCGGGGCCTGGGCGGGGTGCTGGGCCTGGTCACCGAGACCGAGGGGCCCTGGAGCGACGAGGAGCCGGGCCGCATCGGCCGCGCCGAGCTCGCCGCGGCCTTCGGCGGGGAACAGGACGACGCCGCCGTCCGGGAGGCGGTGGACCTCGGCGTCCTCGTCCGGCTGCCGCCCTCGGGCGACGAGCCCGGTGAGGAGCCCTGCGAGGAGTTCCTTGTGCCCAGCCCCCGGCAGCTCGCCGTCGCCGTCGAGCTGCACGCCGCCGGGGTGCCCCTTGCCGCGATCTCCGGCCACCTGCGCGAACTGCGGACCCAGGTCGAACACATCGCCTCCCGCTTCCTGGAGTTCACCACCGAACACGTCTTCCGCCCCTACCTCGACCAGCCGCTCGCCGACGAGAAGGCCGCCGAGGCCGCCGACCTGGTGCGCCGGCTGCGCCCGCTGGCCCAGCAGACCGTGGACGCCGAACTGGCCCGCGCCATGCGGGAACTGGCCGTCAGCCACCTGCGCCGCCACCTGGCGCCGGCGCCGTGCGCGCCCGCCGCGGACGATCCCCCGGAGCCGGTGCCGCTGCCGGCCGCGACCGTGCGGGCCGTGCGGGCCCTGGCAGGGCCCGCGAACACGGCCGCCTTCATCGCCGCCGCGGCCGAGCGGGAGGTGCAGGCCCGCACGCTGGACGCGCTCGTCCCGGCCCCGCCGCCGCCCCCGTGAGGGGGCGCCATGGTGGGCGTGTCCGGCGGATCGTGCAGCGCCCCGTCAGGGGCGCGGGGAACTGCGCGACAAGCCACGACGCACCCGCAGATGAAGTGCGTCCTTCGCCCGGGCCCCGCGGTGGCGTGTCGGCTGCGGGCCGTCGGTGGCCGATCGCGCAGTTCCCCGCGCCCCTTCGGGGCGCCGTGGTGCAGCGGCCGAGCCGCCCTAGGCGGCCTGTTCCAAGCGGGCCTTGGCCCGCTCCGGGTAGCGGGCCGTGAACACGGCCGGTGCCACGAACCCGGCCACCTGCACCGGTATCGAGACGGCGCTGCCGAGCCCCGCGGCGGCGACCCCCGCCAGCGCCGCCGCGGTCACGGTGAACGAGGCCGCCCAGGCCGCCGTGAGCACCACGTTGATCCGGCGGAAGCCGGGGTGGTCCCACACCTCGGGCGGCGCCTGGCGCTTGGCTATGCCGGTGGTGAACGGCCGGCCCACCAGGAGCGTCGCCCAGGCGGTGACGGCGAGCCAGCCGAGCGACAGGCCCCCGCCGTAGTGCCGCAGCCCGCTGTCCGGCAGGGCGAAGGCCAGGGCCGTCAGGGCCGCGAAGAAGACGGCGGTGCTGCCCTCCAGCACCAGCGCCTCCCGCTCCGTGCCCGAACGGCGCTCCGAGGCCAGCAGCGCCAGCGCCGCCACCAGACCGGTGACCGCACCCCACTGCCAGCCGGCCGACGAGACGACCGCGAAGGCGATCCAGGGAATGAAGCCGCGCAGGTAGTTCACCGGATCTCCTCGATCCCTCACTGACATTCCAATGTTGACATGTCGAAGTTAGAAGATTCAGCGCCCACATGTCAACAGTGGAAGGTAGGCTGGGGAGCATGAGCCTGAGACACGCCATGCTCGGCCTCCTGGCCGAGAAACCTGCCAGCGGGTACGACCTGATGAAGCGGTTCGAGACCTCGCTCGGCAACGCCTGGCCGGCCACGCAGAGCCAGGTCTACGGCGAGCTCGGCAAGCTCGCCAAGGCCGACCTGCTCGAAGTGGTCGCCGAGGGCCCGCGCGGCCGCAAGGAGTACGCCATCACCGAGGCCGGCCGCGCCGAGCTCCGCCGCTGGCTGACCGAGACGGCCCCCGAGCGGACCCGCCGCAGCGAGGCGATGCTGCGGGTCTTCTTCCTCGACCTCCTCACCCCCCTGGAGGCCGTCGCCTACCTCTCCGGCGAGGCCGAGCGCGTCGCCCGGCAGCACGCGGGCATGCGGGAGCTGGAACGTTCCGTCGACTGGAGCGACGGACCGCTGGCCGTCAACGGCCGCCTGGCCCTGGAGTACGGCCTGCGCTTCACCGCGATGTACGAGGAGTGGGCCCGCTGGGCGGCCGCGCAGGTCGAGGAGCGCATCCGGCAGGAGAGATCCGAAGAGGAGGGGGCAGAGGGCTCCTGACGGAAAGCGAAAGCCCGCTGCTCACAGCCCCGGTGCCCCCCACACCGGGAACCAGCGCCCCAGATCCTTCTCGATCCGCAGATCGTCCGCCAGCAGCGCCCTGACCTGCAGCTCCAGGGCGTTGTCCCGCTTGTCGTGGGCTGCGGGCAGCGGCGCGAACGGGTAGAACGTACCGCGCTTGTAGAGGTAGACGAGGGCGAGCGGCCGCCGGTCGCCGTCCGCGAACGCCATGAGCGAGCACAGCAGTTGGGGTCCGAATCCGCCGTCCTGGAGCAGGGTGTTCACCGCGTGCAGGTCGCTCACGAGGGCGGCGGTGTCCTCGGGGGGCTGCCGGGCGAGCAGCCAGGTGTAGCCGTAGGCGTCCCGGCTGAACTCCACGGGCACGCCGCCGCGTGCCACGTCGGTGTCCAGCAGCTCCCCCACCTCGCGCCGGATCCGGTCGAACGCCCCGCCCTCGACGCTGGCGAAGCACACCGACGCCAGCCCGGTCGGCGCGAACCCGGCCCCCGCCTGCAGGGTGACGGCGGCGGAGGGCAGGGCGAACAGCCGGTCGAGATCCGGCCCCACCTGCCGGCTGCGGCCCAGGATCGCGTCCCACCAGCCCATCAAGCGCCTCCCAGCCGTGCCGCGATGCGTCCGAGCTGCTCCAGCCGCTGTTCCAGGGAGGGGTGGGAGTCCAGCAACTGCGTCAGGCTCTCCTTGGAGAAGGCGGGGACGAAGTAGAAGGCGTTGAAGGGCTCCGCCTGGCGCAGGTCGCGGGTGGGGATGCGGGCCATCTGCCCGGTCACCTTGGTCAGCGCGGACGCCAGTGCCGAGGGCCGGCCGGTGAGCAGGGCGGCGGCGCGGTCGGCGGACAGCTCGCGGTAGCGGGAGAGCATGCGGGTCAGCAGGAAGCTGATGACGTAGACGACCGCGCTGATCAGCGGGATGAGCACCAGGAGCACGGCGGTGTTCTGGTCGCGGCCGCCGGCCCGGCGCAGCCCGCCCCACAGCCCGATGCGGGTGACGATCCCCGCCAGGACGCCGAGGAAGGAGGCGACGGTCATGACCGCCACGTCGCGGTGGGCGACGTGGGAGAGCTCGTGCGCGAGCACGCCTTCGAGCTCCTCGGGTTCCAGCCGGCGCAGCAGCCCGGTCGTCGCGCAGACGACGGCGTTGCGCTGGTTGCGGCCGGTGGCGAAGGCGTTGGGCACGTCGCTGTCGGCGATCGCCACGCGGGGTTTGGGCATGTCGGCGAGCGCGCACAGCCGGTCGACGGCCCCGTGCAGCTCGGGCGCCTGTTCGCGAGTGACCTCGCGGGCGCCCATGCCGAAGGCCGCGATCCGGTCGCTGAACCAGAACTGGGCGACGAAAACGGCGCCCGCGAGCACCAGGACCACCGGCCAGGACCCGCGCAACAGCGCCACCAGCACGCCGACGAAGACGACGTACAGCAGGCCGATGAGGAACATCGTGCCGACCATGCGAGTGGTCAGCCCCCGGTCGGGGGCGAATCGGGATCCGCGCACCGCGCACCTCCAGGGCCCGAGGGGCCCGACGGAGCCTTCGTCCCGATTCTCCCTCTCCGGGGCCCGCGGGTCAGCCCAGCTGGGCGAGCGCGTCCGTCGCGATCTTCTCGAAGACCGCGACGTCCGCCGCGAAGACCGAGTCGGCGATCGGGAAGTGCACCACGATCTCGTCGATCCCCAGCTCGGCGTGGGCGCCCGCGAAGTCGACGAACGCGTCGAAGGACTCCAGCGGCCGGTCCGGCGTGAAGCCGGTGAGCAGCACCTTCGGCAGCTCGGCGACGTCGCGCCCGGCCTTGGCGCAGATCTCCCCGAGCCGCTCGATCTGCCCGGCGATGGCCGCCCGGGACTGCTCCGGCGTGCCCGTCTCGTACAGCTTCGGGTCGCCCGTGGTCACCCATGCCTGGCCGTGCCGGGCCGCCAGCCGCATCCCGCGCGGGCCGGTGGCCGCGACGGCGAAGGGCAGCCGGGGCCGCTGCACGCAGCCGGGGATGTTGCGCACCTCGTGGGCCGCGTAGTGCTCGCCCTCGTGGCTGACGACGGGCTCGGTGAGCAGCCGGTCCAGCAGGGGCACGAACTCGGCGAAGCGGTCGGCGCGCTCGCGCGGCGACCACGGCTCCCGGCCCGGCCCGAGCAGGGCGGTGGCGTCGAAGCCCGAGCCGCCGGCGCCGATGCCGAGCGTGATGCGGCCGCCGGAGATGTCGTCCAGCGAGATGAGCTCCTTGGCGAGCGTCACCGGGTGGCGGAAGTTCGGGGAGGTCACCAGGGTGCCCAGGCGCATCCGGGACGTCACGCCCGCGGCCGCCGTCAGGGTCGGCACCGCGCCGAACCACGGGCCGTCGCGGAAGGTGCGCCACGAGAGGTGGTCGTAGGTGTACGCGGTGTGGAAGCCCAGCGCCTCGGCGCGCTCCCAGGACGCCCGGCCGCCCTCGTGCCAGCGGCGGTCGGGAAGGATCACGGTGCTCAGTCGCATGCCCCGAGCGTAACCGCCGCCCCGGACAACCGTACGCACGTTTGTGCGCACGCGCCTGCGCGGTGGCGGAGAATGGGCCCGTGACTTCCGCTACCGAGCAGCCCGGTCCGCCGCCACCCCGCCGGAGCCCCGCCGTGCCCCGGCTGATCGCCACCGACCTGGACGGCACCCTGCTGCGGGACGACAAAACCGTCTCCACCCGGACCGTGGCCGCCCTCGCGGCCGCCGAGGCCGCCGGCATCGAGGTCTTCTTCGTCACCGGCCGCCCGGCCCGCTGGATGGACGTCGTGGCCGACCACGTGCACGGGCACGGCCTGGCCATCTGCGCCAACGGCGCCGTCGTGGCCGACCTGCGCGACGGCGCCCGCTTCGTGAAGGTGCGCCCGCTGCGGGCGGCCGCCGCCCTGCAGATCGTCCACGCGGTGCGCGCCGCGGCCCCGGGCGCCTCCTTCGCCGTCGAGCGCACCGGAGGAGTGCGCTACGAGCCGCAGTACCCGCCCTTCCCGCTCGACCCGACCATGGAGACCGCCCCGGCCGAGGAGCTGCTGGGCGACGGCGAACGGGCCGGCGACCCGGTCGTCAAGCTGCTCGCGTACCACCCGGAGCTGGAGCCGGACGCGTTCTTGCACCTGGCCCGGGCCGCCGCCGGCGAGCACGGCGTCTTCACCCGGTCCAGCCCCACCGCGCTGCTGGAGATCAGCGGCCCCGGCGTGAGCAAGGCCAGCACGCTCGCCGAGTGCTGCGCCGAGCGCGGCATCTCCCCGGACCAGGTGGTCGCCTTCGGTGACATGCCGAACGATTTGGAGATGCTCGACTGGGCGGGTACGGCGTACGCGATGGCGAACGCCCATCCGGAGGTGCTGGCCGCGACTGTGTTGCACACGGCTGCCAACACGGAGGACGGCGTGGCCGCCGTCATCGAGGAGATCCTGCAGGGTCTCTGACGCCTGTCCGGCACCGCCCCCGCCAGGGGCGCGGGGAACTGCGCGATCGGCCAAGGACGGCCCGCAGCCGACGGGCCACCGGCAGGCCCGGGCGAAGCAAGGTACTTCGTCTGCGGGTGCATCGTGGCTTGTCGCGCAGTTCCCCGCGCCCCTACGGGGCGCCGTGGTGCCGCTACAGCGCCACTCCGGGGCGGCTGCGGGCGCATCGTGGCTTGTCGCGCCCGCGCGGCGGAGCCGCAGATCGGACACTGCCCCGCGCCCCTACGGGGCGCCGGGGCGCCGCTACAGCGCCACTCCGGGGCGGCTGCGGGCGCATCGTGGCTTGTCGCGCCCGCGCGGCGGAGCCGCAGATCGGACACTGCCCCGCGCCCCTGACGGGGCGCCGGGGCGCCGCTAAAGCACCACGCCGCGGGCGCGTAGCCAGGGGACGGGGTCCACGGCGCTGCCGAAGTCGGCGGTCGTGCGGACCTCGAAGTGCAGGTGCGGGCCGGTGGAGTTGCCTGTGGTGCCCGACAGGGCGATCCACTCGCCCGGTCGCACGCGGTGGCCCGGTGCCAGCAGCGGTGCCGCCAGGTGGGCGTACTGCGAGTACCAGCCGCCCTGGTGGCGGACGACCATGCTGATGCCGAACGGCCCGCCGCAGCCGATGGACACCACCGTCCCCGCGCCCACCGAGCGCACCGGCGTGCCGGTGGGCACCGCGAAGTCCTGTCCGCTGTGGCCGCTCGCCCAGTGCGCGCCGGTGCCGCCGAAGCCGGCGCTCAGCTCGTAGCTCAGCAGCGGCCGGGTCCAGCCGGAGCGGGAGACGCCGGCGCCCCGGTTGGCGTCGTCCTGTGCCTGCGCGCCGCTCTGCAGCTCCTCCTGCAGCCCGTCGAGGTCCACCGGTGTGCAGCGGCCGTCGCGGACGGTCAGCTCGGCCAGGGCGTTCAGTTCGCTGCGCGAGGTCGCCAGGCGCTCCTCCAGGGCGGCCTTCTCCGCCCGCAGCCGCGCGGTGTCGGCGGCCAGGGCCTGGGCCGTGACGGAGGCCGACAGCCGGCCGGCGGCCAGCGTCCGGCTTCTGTTGTCGTTCTCGATCAGCATCCGGGCCAGCCGCTCGCGCCGGTCGAACTCCAGCATCTGCATCGAGATCAGCTCCAGGGGCTCCTCCGCCGCGTCCGGGGAGCCCGCCGCGGTGAACCCGCCGGTGCGGTACTGCTCGCGCGCCGCGGCCCCCGCGTCCCGGCGCAGCAGGGACGCCGCCGACCGCTGCCCCTGCAGCTGGTGCGCCAGGCGCGCGGCCCGCGTGCGCTCCTCGTTGGCGGCCCGCACGCCCCGCTCGTACCGCAGGGCGACCCGGCCGGCCTCGTGGGCCAGGCGCAGGACCTCCGAGCCGACGCGCACCAGACGCTGCGGCGGCCGCCCCGCGGACGACGGTTCCGCAGCCGAGACGGGCACCAGCAGGATGCCCAGCGCGCACAGCGCGGCGGCACCGCGCAGGTGCCTGCGGTGGGGAGCTGGAGCGTACGGATGCAGTCGCCGCTTCGATCGCCGCATGCCGCGATCCTGCGCGGGCACCCGGCGGACCGCGCCCGCGGGCGACCGTTCGGAGGAAGGAATGCGGCCGGAAGGAGCCGCCCGTACGCCCACCGGGCCCACGGGCGGCGCGCTACAGGGGCGCCTCCCACACCACCGTCGTACCGCCGCCGTCCTCGCCGATGCCGGGGCCGTACGCGCTGGAGCCGCCGAGGGACTCGGCACGCTTGGCGAGGTTGCGCAGCCCGCTGCGCCGGCCGCCCTGGGGGATGCCCACCCCGTCGTCGGCGACCGTCAGCCGTACCGCCTCCCGGCCGTCCGGCAGGGTGGCGGTGGCGTCGACGGCGACCTCGATGCGGGAGGCCTGCGCGTGCCGGTAGGCGTTGGAGAGCGCCTCCCGCAAGGCGGCGATCAAGTTCTTGCCGGTGAGTTCGCCGACCTTGGCGTCCACCGGGCCGGTGAACGTCGCCGACGGCCTGAAGCCCAGCGGCACCGCGGCCGTGCCCAGCTCCCGCAGCACCCGGGTGCGCAGCCCGGCGGGGCTCTCCGTGGGCTCCTGCTGCAGGGCGAAGATGGCGGTGCGGATCTCCTGGATCGTCACGTCCAGCTCGTCGACGGCCTGCCCCACCCTCTCGCGCACCTCGGGCAGGTCGGCCATCCGGTGGGCGCTCTCCAGCAGCAGCCCGGTGGCGAAGAGCCGCTGGATGACGAGGTCGTGCAGGTCGCGGGCGATGCGGTCGCGGTCCTCGAAGACCGCGAGGCGCTCGCGGTCGCGCCGGGCCTGGGCCAGGACGAGCGCGAGGGCGGCCTGCGCGGCGAACTGGACGGCGAGGGTCCGCTCGGTGTCGCTGTACGGTCTCGCCCCGCGCCGCCGCGGGATGGCGAGCGTGCCCAGCACGCGCTCGCCGCTCTTGAGCGGCAGCAGCATGCTCGGGCCGAAGCGCGGCGCCACCTCGGTGATCATGCGGGGGTCGGTGGCCGAGTCGTCGACGAACACCGGCTCGCCGGCCATCAGCTGCGAGACCACCGGGCTGTGCGGCGGCATCACCGTGCCCAGCAGCGCCTCCGGCTCGTCGGCCGCCACCGCCACCATCTCCAGGCCGCCCTCGCCGTCCGGCACCAGCACGATGCCGGCATCGGCCCCGGCGAGCCGGCGCGCCTGCTCGGCGACGACGGTCAGCGCGTCCTCGCCCTCCCCGCCCGAGAGCAGGGCGGTGGTGACCGCCACCGAACCGTCGATCCAGCGCATGCGCTGCCCCCGCTCCTCGTGCACCCGCGCATTGCCGATCGCGATGCCCGCCTCGGTCGCGAGGATCTTCACCATGTGCAGGTCCGCGATGCCGAACTCACCGCCGTCCCGCTTCTCCGTCAGGTACAGGTGGCCGAAGATCTCGCCGCCGACCCGGATCGGCACCCCGAGCGCGTGCCGCCCGTCGGGGAAGGCCGCGGTCCCGCCGCCGCCCTCCTCCGCCGCGCCGTAGGTGACGAAGTCCGACAGCTCCACACCGCCGGCCTCGCCCACCACCCCGATCGCGGCGTACCGGGCGCCGGCCAGCTCGGCGGCCGTGCGGCAGATGCGGTCCAAGGTGGTGTGCAGCTCCAGGCCGGTGCCGACCGAGCGCATGGCCTCCAGCAGCTGCGGCACCCGTCCGGTGAGCTCCGTGGACAGCCCCCGCAGGCTGCGTGTGGCCTCGGTGGCCGCATCAAGGGGGTCCAAAGGGTCCAAGGGGTCCATGCGCCGGGCCGGGGGCTCGTCCGGGGGGTCCGCGGGCCCGGTGGGCTCCGCCGTGGCTGCCATGCCGCCGAGCCTAATGAGCCCCATTTGCCAGGGAAAGCGCCTTTCGGTGGGTGTCCGGCGCGTCGTTGCCCGCTTCCCGGTCGAGCATGCGGCGGAACGGCCCCGGCCCGCCCGCGAGCTCCTCGTACGTCCCGCGCTGCACCACGCGCCCGTGCTCCAGGACGACGACCTCGTCGACCGCCGCCAGCCGCGCGAGCCGGTGCGTGACGATCACCGTGGTACGGCCCTGCGTCGCCGCCAGCAGATCCGCCGTCAGCGCGTCCGCGGTGGCCAGGTCCAGGTGCTCGGCCGGCTCGTCCAGCACCAGGACGGGAAAGCCCGCCAGCAGCGCCCGCGCCAGCGCCAGGCGCTGCCGCTGCCCGCCCGAGAGCCGGGCGCCGTGCTCGCCGACCATCGTCTCCAGCCCCTGCGGCAGGCCGTCCACCCACTCCAGCAGCCGCGCCCCCGCCAGCGCCGAACGCAGCTCCTCCTCGCCGGCATCCGGCCGCGCCAGCCGCAGGTTCTCCCGCAGCGAGCTGTCGAAGACGTGCGCGTCCTGGGCGCACAGCCCCACCAGGCGGCGCACCGCGTCGCCGTCCATCGCCGCGGCCTCGCGGCCCGCCAGCGTGTACGAGCCGGCCTCGGCGTCCAGGAAGCGCAGCAGCACCTGGGCCAGCGTCGTCTTGCCCGCCCCCGACGCGCCCACCACCGCGATGCGGCGGCCGGCCGTCAGCTCCATCCCGAAGTCCTGCAGCGCCGGCGCGTCCTGCCCCGGGTGCCGTGCCGTCAGGCCCGCCACCCGCAGCGGGAAGGGGGACTGCGGCGCCGGCTCCGTCCCCTCCCGTACGGGCTCGGGCGCGTCCAGCACCTCGTACACCCGCTCGGCCGATCGCCGCACGCGCTGCCGGTGCTGCACGGCGAGGGGCAGGCCGGTCACCGCCTCGAAGGCGGCCAGCGGCAGGAGCACCACCACCGCCAGCCACACCCCGCCCAGCCGGCCGTCGTGCACGGCCGCCGCCCCCGCCCACGCCGCACCCGCCACGGTCAGACCGCAGGCCAGCGCCGACAGCCCGGCCCCCAGCGCGGTGGCCGCCGACGCGCGGCGGGCAATGCGCGTGAGCGCGGCGTCGGTCGCCCGCAGCCGCGCCAGCCGGGCCGGCACCGCACCGGCGACGGTCAGTTCGGCGAGCCCCGTCATCAGCTCGACCACCTGCTGCGACAGCTCCCCCCGCGCCGGCGCCAGCAGCCGCTCCGCCCGCCGGGCCACGGCACCGGACAGCACCGGCACGACGACCCCGGCCAGCAGCAGCCCGGCCGCCAGCACGGCACCGGCCTCCGGCAGCAGCCACGCGGCGAAGGCCACCGAGGCGGTGCCCACGAGCACGGCCGAGACCAGGGGCAGCAGCCAGCGCAGGAAGTAGTCCTGCAGCGCGTCGACGTCGGCGACGAGGCGGGAGAGCAGGTCGCCCCGGCGGCTCTCCCGCAGGCCCGCCGGCGCCAGCCGCTCCAGCCGCCGGTAGACCGCGACCCGCAGGTCCGCCAGCACGCGCAGGGCCGCGTCGTGGGACACCAGCCGCTCGGCGTACCGGAAGACGGAACGGCCGATGCCGGACGCCCTGGTCGCCGTGACCGCCACCATCAGGTACAGCACGGGCGGTTGCTGGGAGGCCCGGGAGATCAGCCAGCCGGACGTCGCCATCAGGGTCAGGGTGCTGGCGAGGGCCAGCGTGCCGAGCACTGCCGCGAGGGCGAGCCTTTTGCGTACGGGGTGGGCCGTCGCCCGCACCCGGGCGAGGGCCCCCGCGCTGCGCGCGGAGGAGCCCCCGCCCGCCCGGTCACCCGGCATCGTGTCCGGGCCGGTGGGGGCTTCCCGCTCGGCCTGCACCGGCCGGGCGGTGGGTGCTGCCCCCGGCCCCGGGAGCGGGGCAGGCTCCAGGTGCACGACCCGGTCGGCCACCGCCAGGAGGGCCGGGCGGTGCACGACCAGGATCACCGTGCGGCCCGCCGCCAGCCTGCGGACCGCCTCGACGACGGCCGCCTCCGTCGTCCCGTCCAGGGCCGCCGTCGGCTCGTCCAGCAGCAGCACCGGGCGGTCGGCGAGGAACGCGCGGGCCAGGGCGAGGCGTTGGCGCTGCCCGGCGGACAGCCCGGCGCCGTCCTCGCCGAGGCGGGTGTCAGTGCCCTGCGGCAGCATGGAGACGAACTCGAGCGCACCGGCGTCGCGCAGGGCGGCGCGCAGCTGTGCGTCCGTGGCACCGGGCCGGGCCAGCTTCACGTTCTCGGCGACGGTGCCGGCGAAGAAGTGGGGGCGCTGCGGGACCCAGGCCACCTGGTCCCGCCAGCCGGAGGGGGTCAGCGATGCCAGGTCCGTGTCACCGATCAGCACGCGTCCGCTCGTGGGGCGCTGCAGCCCGAGCAGGACGTTCAGCAGGGTGGTCTTGCCCGATCCGCTGGGGCCGGTCAGGGCGAGCGTCTCGCCCGGGGAGACGGTCAAGGTGGTGGCGGCCAGGGCCGGTTCGGTGCGGCCCGGGTGGCGCACCTCGACGTCCTGCAGGCGCAGCGCCGCGCCGCGCGCGTCCGGGGCCGGCAGCGTGCCGGCCGGGGCGGGCGGGGTCTCCAGGAGGGTGAGCGCCTCGTCGGCGGCCGCCAGGCCCTCGGCCGCGGCGTGGTACTGCGCGCCGACCTGGCGCAGCGGGAGGTACGCCTCGGGGGCGAGGACGAGCACCATCAGCCCGGTGTACAGGTCGAGTTCGCCGCCGACGAGCCGCATGCCGATGCCGACGGCGACCAGGGCCACCGACACGGTGGACAGCAGTTCCAGGGCGAAGGAGGACAGGAAGGCCAGCCGCAGCGTGCGCAGGGTGGCCCGCCGGTAGTCGGCGGTGATCGTGCGGATGGAGGCGGCCTGGGCCTTGGCGCGGCCGAAGACCTTGAGCGTGGGCAGGCCCGCGACGACGTCGAGGAAGTGGCCCGACAGACGGGAGAGCAGCCGCCACTGCCGGTCCATCCGGCTCTGCGTGGCCCAGCCGATGAGGGCCATGAACAGGGGGACGAGGGGAAGGGTGAGGACGATGATCAGGGCCGAGAGCCAGTCGGCGGTGCCGATGCGGGCGAGCACGGCGACGGGGACGACGACGGCGAGGCCGAGCTGGGGCAGGTAGCGGGCGAAGTAGTCGTCGAGCGCGTCCATGCCGCGCGTGGCGAGGGTGGCCAGGGCGCCGGTCGGGGCGGCGCCGGGCCCCAGCAGGGCGGCGTGGCCGAGGAGCCGGGTGCGCAGGGCGGACTTCACCGCGGCGCTCGCGCGGTGCGCGGCCCGTTCGGTGAGCCAGGCCACCGCCGCCCGGCCGAGGGCGGCGGCGGCCAGCAGGATCAGCGGCCGCAGCAGGTCCGCGGGCGTCCGGCCGTGCTGGAAGGCGCCGGTGACCACCTCGGCGATCAGCATCGCCTGGGCGATCACCAGCCCGGCGCCGGCCAGGCCGAGGGCGACGGTGGCGGCGACGAAGCGGCGGGCCGCGGCGGCGTGGCGCAGGAGCCGGGGGTCGACGGGCTTCATGGCGCCGGGCTCAGTGGGCGGCCGGGATGTGCCGGGTGGAGATCCGCTTGCGGAAGACCCAGTACGTCCAGGCCTGGTAGCCGATGATGACGGGGGTCGCGAAGCCCGCGATCCAGGTCATGATCTTGAGCGTGTAGGCGCCGGAGGCGGCGTTGGTGACGGTCAGGCTCCACGCGGGGTCGGAGGTGGAGGGCAGCACGTTCGGGAAGAGCGCGAGGAAGACCGTGGCGAAGGCCGCCACCACCGCCAGTCCGGACAGCGCGAACGCCCAGCCCTCGCGCCGGGCCCGGTTCAGCAGCAGGGCCAGCGGCAGGGCGCCGAGGGCCAGGACGACCGCGGGCAGGCTGCGCCCGTTGCCGTACGCCGCCTGCGTCCAGATCAGGAAGGCGGCGGCGAGCAGCAGGGCCGCGATGCCGTAGCGCCCGGCGTGGGCGCGGGCCCGGTGACGGATGTCGCCGTCGGTCTTCAGGGCCGCGAAGACCGCGCCGTGGAAGGTGAAGAGCACGAGCGTGAACAGGCCGCCCAGCAGGGCGTACGGGCTGATCAGGTCGAGCACGTCACCGGTGAAGTTCTTGTCGGGCCCGATCGGCACCCCGCGCACGATGTCGGCGAAGGCGACGCCCCACAGGAAGGCGGGCAGCAGCGAGCACCAGAAGATGGCGGCTTCCCAATTGCGCTGCCAGCGCTCCTCGGGGCGCTTGTGGCGGTACTCGAAGGCCACGCCCCGCACGATCAGGCACACCA
This sequence comes from Streptomyces luteosporeus, assembly GCF_039532865.1. Taxonomy (NCBI): domain Bacteria; kingdom Bacillati; phylum Actinomycetota; class Actinomycetes; order Kitasatosporales; family Streptomycetaceae; genus Streptomyces; species Streptomyces luteosporeus. Next base: position 225,598 of record NZ_BAAASL010000002.1, on the reverse strand, counting down.
GGATCGCCAGCAGCGGCAGGTAGAAGCCGCTGAAGAGGGTGGCGTACCAGTCGGGGAAGGCGGCGAAGGTGGCGCCGGCGGCGGTGATGAGCCAGACCTCGTTGCCGTCCCAGACGGGCCCGATGGTGTTGATCAGGACCCGGCGTTCGGTGCGGTCCTTCGCCAGGGTGCGCGTGAGCACGCCGATGCCGAAGTCGAAGCCTTCGAGGAAGAAGTAGCCGGTCCACAGGACCGCAATGAGCAGGAACCAGAAGTCGTGGAGGTGCATGGCCCTCTCTCCCTTGTCTGTGACGCCCTTGTCTGTGACGAGCCGCCGCGCCGGTCAGTACGCGAACGTCATCGGCTTGTCGGCGTCCTCGGGCCGCTCGTCGGCGGCGTCGCGGCCGCGGGGCAGCCGCAGCCGGGGGTCCTTCGCCGGCGGCTGCTCGTCGGTGTCGGGCCCGGCCTTGCCGTACTTCAGCAGCAGCCGGACCTCGACCACGGCGAGCACCGCGTACAGGCCGGTGAAGACGGCCAGCGAGGTGATGACCTCGCCCTGCCCCACGCCGGGCGAGACCGCGTCGGAGGTCTTCATCAGGCCGTAGACGGCCCAGGGCTGACGGCCCATCTCGGTGAAGATCCAGCCGAAGGAGTTGGCCAGGAGCGGCAGGCCCATGGTCAGGATGCCGATGCGCCACGACCAGGCGGTCAGGAAGGGGTTCATCTCCCGGGTGCGGGTGAGCATCAGGCGCGGGATCTCGTCCTGTCCGACGCGCTTGTCCGGTGCCACCCACAGCTTGCGGCGGGTGGTCCACAGGCCGATCAGGCCGGCCACGAAGGAGGTCATCCCGAAGCCGATCATGAGGCGGAAGCCCCAGAAGGTCATGAAGATGCTCGGGATGTACTCCTCGGCCTTCCCGCCGTAGCGGGCGGCCTCCTGGGCCGCGACGTCGTTGATGCCGGGGACGGACTCGGTGAAGTTGTTGTGGGCGAGGAAGGACAGCAGGCCGGGGATCTCGATCTCGACGCTGTTGTGGCCCTGGGAGACGTCGCCGACCGCGAAGACCGAGAACGGGGCCGGCGACTGCGTCTCCCACAGGGCCTCGGCGGCGGCCATCTTCATCGGCTGCTGCTCGAACATCACCTTGCCCAGCTCGTCGCCGCTGACGGCCGTGCCCAGGCCCGCGATCACGGCGACGACCAGGCCCACGCGCAGCGAGGCGAGCATGGCGGGCAGCTGCCTGCGCTGCTTCGCGCCGAGCTCCTCGCCCCTGATCTGCTTGCGCTTGGCGCGCCAGAGGTGGAAGGAGGAGACGCCGACGACGAAGGCCGCGCCGGTGAGGAAGGCGGCGGTCAGGGTGTGCAGGACGACGACCATGGTCGTGTTCTGGGTGAACACCGCCCAGATGTCGGTCAGCTGCGCCCGGCCGGTGGCCTTGTCGACGGTGTAGCCGATGGGGTGCTGCATCCAGGAGTTGGCGGCCAGGATGAAGTACGAGGAGAGGATCGTGCCCATGGCCACGATCCAGATGCAGGCGCAGTGGATCTTCTTGGGCAGCTTGTCCCAGCCGAAGATCCACAGCCCGATGAAGGTGGACTCGAAGAAGAAGGCGAGCAGGGCCTCCATCGCGAGCGGGGCGCCGAAGACGTCACCGACGAAACGCGAGTAGTCCGACCAGTTCATGCCGAACTGGAACTCCTGCACGATGCCGGTGACCACGCCCATCGCGATGTTGATCAGGAAGAGCTTCCCCCAGAACTTCGTGGCGTGGAAGTACTTCTCCTTGCCCGTACGGACCCAGGCCGTCTCCAGGCCGGCCGTGATCGCCGCGAGGCTGATGGTGAGGGGGACGAAGAGGAAGTGGTAGACGGTCGTGATGCCGAATTGCCAGCGGGCGAGCGTCTCAGGAGCCAGGGCCAGATTCACCGGGGTCTCTCCTTGCCTCTTGCCTCACCGGTGACGCCTGCCACCGGTGGTTTCGCCCCTGTATGACCCGTATAAATGCGGTCATCCAAGCGCGCTTGTGAACGCGTTCACATTCACAAGCATCATGGCACACCCGTTTTTCGGACAAGCATCCGGGGTGCCCCGATCGGCCCTAGCGCGGCCCGCGGGCGCCCTGCGCACAACGGCAGCGGGCCCCCACCCCGCCAGGGGTGAGGGCCCGTACGCCCGACGGCGGCGCCGTCACGGCTCCCCGGCCGTCACAGCTGCTCGGCCGTCACGGCTCCTCGGCCGTCACAGCTCCTTGCGGAACTCCTCCGCCGCCCGCAGCACCAGGTCGTTCGCCTCGGTCTCGCCGATCGTCACCCGCACGCCCTCGCCCGGGAACGGCCGGACGACCACGCCCGCCCGCTCGCACGCGGCGGCGAAGTCCGCGGCGCGCTCCCCCAGCGGCAGCCAGACGAAGTTGGCCTGCGACTCCGGAACCGTCCAGCCCTGGCCGGCCAGCCCCTCGGCCACCCGGGTGCGCTCGGCCACCAGCGCGTCCACCCGCTCGCGCAGCGCGTCCTCGCTGCGCAGCGAGGCGACGGCCGCGTCCTGGGCCATCTGGCTCACGCCGAACGGCACCGCGGTCTTGCGCAGCGCCGCGGCCACCGGCTCGTGGGCGACGGCGAAGCCGATCCGCATGCCGGCCAGGCCGTACGCCTTGGAGAAGGTGCGCAGCACGCAGACGTTGGGCCGGTCGCGGTACAGGTCGATGCCGTCGGGCACCTCCTCGTCCCGGATGAACTCCCGGTACGCCTCGTCGAGCACGATCAGCACGTCCGAGGGCACGCGGTCCAGGAAGGACTCCAGCTCGGCCCGGCGCACCACGGTGCCGGTGGGGTTGTTGGGGTTGCAGACGAAGATCAGGCGCGTCCGCTCGGTGATCGCGGCCAGCATCGCGTCCAGGTCGTGGACCGCGCCCTCGGTCAGCGGCACCTGCACCGGGGTCGCGCCGGAGACCTGGGTGATGATCGGGTACGCCTCGAAGGACCGCCAGGCGTACAGCACCTCGTCGCCCGGGCCGGCCGTCGCCTGCACCAGCTGCTGGGCGACGCCGACCGAACCGGTGCCGGTGGCCAGGTGGCTCAGCGGCACGTCGAAGCGCTCGGCGAGCTCGGCCATCAGGCCGGCACAGGCCATGTCGGGGTAGCGGTTGAGGGAGGCGGCGGCCTGCAGGGCGCTCTCCAGCACCCCGGGCAGCGGCGGGTAGGGGTTCTCGTTGGAGGAGAGCTTGTACGCCACGGGGCCGCCGGCGGCCGCGGGCCGGCCGGGCTTGTAGGTCGGTACGCCCTCGAGCGCGGCGCGCAGCTTCGGGGTCTTCTCGGTCACCGCGGGTCCTCCTCCACCTCTGACTGAATACACCACACCTTATGAGGATTGCCCGGGGCGGCGTCCAGAGTTTCGGGAGCGCTCCCCGCAGGTCCGCGCGCCGTGGCGGGCGCCCTGGCGCGCGTCCCTCGTGAAGGTGAGTTGAGACCTCTTCGAGACCTGGACCATTCCGCGGGCGTGGATATGCCAGAGGCCCACGGCCCCCCGCAAGCTCCCTCAACTACCTGCGATTCCATGATCATTGATGGAATCGGTCACAGCAGAAACGTGCCTGTCAACAGTCAAATGAGGCACCCTGCCAAAGGACCACCCGAGCCCTACTATCGGCCTGCCATGACAGCAGCAGGGAAGCATCAGGTGAGCCGGGCTGAGACCTCCCGCCGGGGCAGCAGGCAGGGGCGCGCGGGCATCCGCGACGTGGCCGCCGCCGCCGGGGTGTCGATCACGACCGTCTCCGACGCGCTCAACGGCAAGGGCCGGCTACCGGACGCGACCCGCCGCCACGTCCGCGAGGTCGCCGACCGGCTGGGCTACCGCCCGTCGGCCGCGGCCCGCACGCTCCGTACGGGCAAGTCCGGGCTCATCGGACTGACCGTGACCACATACGGGGATGAACCTTTCACCTTCACCGAGTTCGCCTACTTCGCCGAGATGGCCCGGGCCGCCACCTCCGCCGCGCTGGCCCGCGGCTACGCCCTGGTCATCCTGCCCGCGACCTCCCGTCACGACGTGTGGTCCAACGTCGCCCTCGACGGCACGGTCGTCATCGACCCCTCCGACCACGACCCGGTCGTCTCCGACCTGGTCCGCCAGGGCATCCCGGTGGTCTCCGACGGGCGCCCGGCCGGCTCCCTGCCGGTGACCGCCTGGGTGGACAACGACCACGAGGCCGCGGTGCTCGACATCCTCGACCACCTCGCCGCCGCCGGGGCCCGCCGGATCGGCCTGCTCACCGGCACCACCACCGACACCTACACCCGGCTGTCGACCACCGCCTACCTGCGCTGGTGCGAGCGCGTGGGCCAGGACCCGGTCTACGAGGAGTACCCCGCGCACGACCCCTGCGCCGGCGCCGTCGCCGCCGACCGGCTGCTGGCCCGGCCCGACCGGCCGGACGCGGTGTACGGGCTGTTCGACCCCAACGGCACCGACCTGCTCGCCGCCGCCCGCCGCTACGGCCTGCGCGTCCCCGACGACCTGCTGCTCGTGTGCTGCAGCGAATCCACCGTCTACGCCACCACCGAACCGCCGATCACCACGCTCTCGCTCAAGCCGCGGCGCATCGGCACCGCGGTCGTCCAGCTGCTCATCGACGCGATCGAGGGCCTGGGCAGCGGTCGCCCGGTCGAGCAGGTGATACCGACGGAGCTGATCGTCCGGACGTCCTCCGAACGGCGCCCGCCCCGCACCACCGTGAGCCCCCCGCGCGGCCCCGCATCCGGCTGACGCCCCGCGACCACCCGTACGCCCGGCATCCGCACACCACCCGCACCGCCCCGTACGTCCCCACTGCCACCGCAGTCACCTCCCGCCCGCCGCGCCGACCCGCGGCGGAACGCCGGCCGACCGGCCCACGGACCACCCGCCCGCCACGCCCGGATGTCAACCGGGCGCGGGACGTCAACCGGAAGCACACCCGCTCCCGGGGGAGCGGGTCACCGGGCCCGGGGACGGCGCACGAGGCCGCTCGACCGGCCCGAACGGCTCATTTAACGGCGCATTTGGGGAGAAATGACCGGCGATCCCGGTCACCCGCCCCGATTCACAGCCCCTGGTGCGTCACAAGGCGCGACGGTCATTCCTATGATGGGCGCACGACACCGCGGACCGCCGTCGACCAGGCAAGGTCCACAAGGTGCACGGCGGCGCGATGGTGGAGGGGTCGATGACTCAGGGGGCCGGGCAGGGACCTGCGGCACGGGCCACGGCGGCGATGCCGCCCATCTCCGGGTACGCCGCAGCGCAGCCTCCCGCGCCCGGCTACGGCCATCCCGCCCCGCCCCCGGTGCCGCCCGCCCCGGCCCAGCCGCCGCTGCCCGGCGGCGGGGAGTACGGCGAGTACCCCGAGGGCTACACCCCCACCGCCCGCGACCTGCCGGTCATCAACCGCGGCGCCCCGCAGGACGTGCCCACCGTCGAGCTCACCCCGCTCGCCGCGCCGCAGCCCCAGGCCCAGCCCCAGCAGGACCCCCTGCCGGCCGGCCCCGGCCCCCTATACGTCGTCGGCGACGTCCACGGCTACCTGGACGAGCTCTACGAGGCACTGGCCGCCGAGGGCCTGATCGACGCGCACGGCAACTGGGCCGCGGGCAACGCCCGGCTGTGGTTCCTCGGCGACTTCACCGACCGGGGCCCCGACGGCGTCGGCGTGATCGACCTGGTGATGCGGCTGTCCGCCGAGGCCGCCGCCGCCGGGGGCTACTGCAAGGCCCTCATGGGCAACCACGAGCTGCTGCTCATCGGCGCCCGCCGGTTCGCCGACACCCCCGTGAACTCCGGCGCCGGCACCGCCTCCTTCCAGGCCGCATGGCTGCTCAACGGCGGCCAGCGCAGCGACATGGAGCGCCTGCAGGACCACCACCTGCAGTGGATGTCACGCCTGGACGCGATCGCGGAGGAGGACGGCCACCTGCTGCTGCACTCCGACACCACCGCCTACCTCGAATTCGGCGACTCCATCGAGGACGTCAACGACGCCATCACCGAGGCACTGCAGCGCAACGACCCCGACGAGTGCTGGGAGCTGTTCCGCAAGTTCACCAAGCGCTTCGCCTTCCGCGACGAGGAGGAGGGGCCGCTCGCCGTACGGAAGCTGCTGCAGACGTACGGCGGAAGCCGTATCGTCCACGGCCACAGCCCCATCCCCTATCTGCTGGGCGAGGTGCCCGCGGAGGACGCGGACGGCGAGGACGGCGCGCCCCTGGTGGACGGCCCGCACCTGTACGCCGGCGGGCTCGCGGTCGCCATGGACGGCGGGGTCACCATGGCCGGAAAACTGCTGGTGGCGCAACTTCCGCTGACCGACTGAGGATTCAGCGGGGCGTTCCCCGGGCAGATCGAGGGTTCCACCGGCGCGGGGCAATTCGGGAAACCGGCTGTCACCGCGCGCCGGTAGCGCTCTACCATCGGCTTGTCCGTCGCAGGCTCGCTCTCCTCCGTTTCCGCCCACTGCCCGGTACAAGCCGACACCACGGCGCCATACGGAGCATCGGGGGATGCACATGAACAGCGCTCCGCATCTGCTTGCCGAGGACCGCCCGGAATTCGAGCGGCTTCTCGACCAGGCGCTGCGTACAGCGAACCAGGACCCGGAACTGTCCGCACTCATAGGACAGCGGCTCGGCACCGAGCAGCTGCGCGGCATGGCACGAGGGGCCATGGCCGCCATCGTCTCGTGCGCGGCGACGGAATATCAGGAGTTCATCGCCGTCCGTGAGGAACTGCGCGCCCGCTCCGCCGCCGCCCGGCCCCAGCCGGTCGGCGGCGGTTCCGCTTCCGGTGGCGGGAGCGACGCGGGGGACGACCACGCGGTCGCCTCCGCGAGCACGACCCCGGAAGGGCCGGACGCCCCCGGCGCCGGCGCGCTCGCGGTCGTCGCGGTGCTGGCCCCCGTGCTGGCCGGGATCGCGGGGTTCCTGTTCCTGCTCATCGGCTATGTGATGCGCACGGTGGGCACGGGCGGGGCGGCGGCCGGCCAGATGGTCACCATCGGCTGGTGGTTCGGCGGCCTGACCGTCGCCGCGGTGCTGGTGGCCTCCTCCGGCCTGCTGGTCACCGCCCTGCGCACCGGCCGGGAGGCCCAGGACGGCGCGCCGCACGACCCCCTGGCCGAGGAGGCCGGGCGGGCCCGCGAGGCCTGGCGGCAGGCCCTGCTGCACCGTGGCCTGCTGCCGTTCCTGAGAGAGGCACTGATCAACACGGGCGCCCCGGCCCCCCGTTCGTACGCGAACGGCGGCGGCCCGCCCGGCGGTCCGCCCGGCGGGGCGGGCCGCACGCCCCGGCTCGGCTACTCCCCGCCCGGCTTCACGAGCCCCGAGCAGGGGGGCAACGGGAAGGCTCCGCAATGACCACGTTTCCCGCCCGGCCGCCGGGGCGCCCCGTAGGCGCGCTCCGGCGGCCGGGCGAAGGCGGCACTCCGTCTGCGGGTGCGTCGTGGCTTGTCGCGCAGTTCCCCGCGCCCCTACGGGGCGCCCCTGTCGGGCGCCCTGTCGGGGCGCTGCCTCAGTCGGCGATCGGGAGATAGACGCGGTTGCCGGAGGCGGCGAATTCGCGCGACTTCTGCGCCATGCCTTCCTCCGCATCGACGGCCAGATCGCCGCCGTGCTCGCGGCGAATGTCCTGGGAGATCTTCATCGAACAGAACTTCGGTCCGCACATCGAGCAGAAGTGCGCCGTCTTCGCGGGTTCGGCCGGCAGCGTCTCGTCGTGGAAGGCGCGGGCGGTGTCCGGGTCGAGGGCCAGGTTGAACTGGTCCTCCCAGCGGAATTCGAAACGCGCGTCCGAGAGCGCGTCGTCCCATTCCTGGGCGCCCGGGTGGCCCTTGGCGAGGTCCGCCGCATGGGCCGCGATCTTGTAGGTGATGACGCCGGTCTTCACGTCGTCGCGGTCCGGCAGGCCGAGGTGCTCCTTGGGCGTGACGTAGCAGAGCATCGCCGTGCCCCACCAGGCGATCATCGCCGCGCCGATGCCGGAGGTGATGTGGTCGTACGCCGGTGCGACGTCGGTCGTCAGCGGGCCGAGGGTGTAGAACGGGGCCTCCTCGCAGATCTCCTGCTGGAGGTCGATGTTCTCCTTGATCTTGTGCATCGGGACGTGGCCCGGGCCCTCGATCATCGTCTGCACGTGGTGCCGCTTGGCGATCGAGTTGAGCTCGCCCAGCGTCCTGAGCTCGGCGAACTGGGCCTCGTCGTTCGCATCCGCGATCGAACCGGGGCGCAGGCCGTCGCCCAGGGAGAACGTCACGTCGTAGGAGGCGAGGATCTCGCAGAGCTCCTCGAAGTTCTCGTAGAGGAACGACTCCTTGTGGTGCGCCAGGCACCAGGCCGCCATGATCGAGCCGCCGCGCGAGACGATGCCGGTCTTGCGGCGGGCGGTCAGCGGGACGTAGCGCAGCAGCACGCCGGCGTGGACGGTCATGTAGTCGACGCCCTGCTCGGCCTGCTCGATGACGGTGTCCTTGTAGATCTCCCAGGTGAGCTCCTCGGCCTTGCCGTCCACCTTCTCCAGCGCCTGGTAGAGCGGGACGGTGCCGATCGGCACGGGGGAGTTGCGCAGCACCCACTCGCGGGTGGTGTGGATGTTGCGGCCGGTGGAGAGGTCCATGACCGTGTCGGCGCCCCAGCGGGTGGCCCAGGTCATCTTCTCCACCTCCTCCTCGATGGAGGAGGTGACGGCCGAGTTGCCGATGTTGGCGTTCACCTTCACCAGGAACTTCTTGCCGATGATCATCGGCTCGATCTCCGGGTGGTTGACGTTGGCCGGCAGCACGGCGCGGCCCGCGGCGATCTCCTCGCGGACGGTCTCCGGGGAGACGCCCTCGCGCAGTGCCACGTACTCCATCTCGGCGGTGATCTCCCCGCGCCGGGCGTACGCGAGCTGGGTGACCGCCGCTCCGTCGCGGCCCCGGCGGGGCTGACGGGGGCGGCCGGGGAAGACGGCGTCGAGGTTGCGCAGGCCCCCGCGCGGCGCGGTGTGCCTGATGCCGTCGTCCTCCGGGCGCACCGGGCGCCCGGCGTACTCCTCGGTGTCGCCGCGGGCGATGATCCAGTTCTCCCGGAGCGGGGGGAGGCCCCGTCGTACGTCCGTTTCGACGGACGCATCGGTGTACGGGCCGGACGTGTCGTAGAGGCGGACGTCCTGGCCGTTGGTGAGGTGCACCCGTCGCACCGGAACGCGGATGTCCGGACGCGAGCCCGTCACATAGTCCTTGTGCCAGCCGATCTCGCGACCGGCTCCGGACGTGCGTGCATCCTGCGAGGTCATATGACCGTAACTCCCTACGCCGGCATTACCCGGTAACAGGTTCGGCGGTCGGCGCAGCGGCTTTCGCACCCATGTCCAGTGCGAAGGTCAGCGCCCTCTCAGCCCGGTGCTCCGAGCTCCCGCGATTGCAAAGGTGGCACCACGCTAGCGCCTCCCGCGTCCGGAGGGCCAGGGGGGCTTGTCATCATCGTCGGGTGACCCCCACGCACCCTTCCCCCCACTCGCACGCCCCCCACGACCCCGACCACGCCCGTGCGCCCGACCCCGGCGGACCCGCGCACGGCCATGGGCACGGCCATGGGCACGGCCACAGTCATGCCCACGCGCACGGTCCGGCGACGCCCGTCTCGGCTCATCTGCGCAAGGTCATCGCGGCCGTGCTCATCCCCTTCGCCGCCGCCGTGGCCGCCGGGCTGATCGTGCTGTGGCCCGGCGGGGCCCCGCCGCACCAGCACACCGGCGTCGGCATGGACCAGCAGACCCAGTCCGGGCGGGTGACGGCCGTCCAGGAGTACTCCTGCCCGGCCTCCGGCGGGTTCGGCGGCCCGCAGCAGCAGCCGCAGCAGGGCGCCGCCCCGTCGTCGGCGCCGCCGCCCGCGCAGGGCACCTGCCAGAAGGCCACCGTCGAGGTGACGTCGGGGCCGGACAAGGGCACGACGTTCACCGAGCTGGTGCAGCCCGGCTCCTCGCGCCACTACTCCTCCGGGCAGAAGGTGGTCCTCGCCTACGCGCCGAAGGCCCCGGAGAACCTGCGCTATTCGGTCACGGACGTCGACCGCGACCTGCCCATGGGGCTGCTCGCGGGCGTCTTCGCGGTCGCCGTCGTGGCCGTCGGCCGGTTGCGCGGCGTCTTCGCGCTCGTCGCGCTGGTGATCAGTTTCGGCGTGCTGACGCTGTTCATCCTGCCGGCGATCCTGCAGGGCTCGGACCCGCTGGTCGTCGCCGTGGTGGGCGGCGGCGCGATCATGCTGATCGCGCTCTACATGTGCCACGGGCTCAACGCCCGCACATCCGTGGCGGTCCTGGGCACGCTCACCTCCCTGCTGGTCATCGGCCTGCTGGGGTCGCTGTTCACCTCGTGGGCCCACCTGACGGGCAACACCGACGACCAGACCGGGCTCGTGCACGGCCTCTACCCGCAGATCGAGATACGGGGTCTGCTGCTCGCCGGGATCATCATCGGTTCGCTGGGCGTGCTCGACGACGTCACGGTCACCCAGACGTCGGCGGTGTGGGAGCTCAAGGAAGCGGATCCGGCCGCCACTTGGCGCCGGCTGTACGGACAGGCGATGCGCATCGGACGCGATCACATCGCCTCGGTGGTCAACACGCTCGTGCTGGCCTACGCGGGTGCGTCGCTGCCGCTGATGCTGCTGTTCACCATCGCGGACCGGGGGGTGGGCACGGTGGCGACGAGCGAGGTCGTCGCGGAGGAGATCGTACGGACGCTGGTGGGCAGCATCGGCCTGGTGGCCTCGGTGCCGGTGACCACGCTGCTGGCCGCGCTCGTGGTGAGCGCCGACCGGCCCGGCGCCGCGGGGGGCGGCAGGGGGACGGGACGGTCCAGGTCGCGCGGTGGCAGGCGCCGCCGGGCGAAGTGAGGCCCCGGCTAACCGGCGTTCTGCCCCTCGGGGTTGCCGGCGAGGATGCTGTCGAGGGCCGCGGCGAGCTCGTAGTCGAAGTCGGCGACCGTGTGCTCCTCGCCGAGGGGGGCGATGCGGTCGGTCCGGTCGAGGAAGGCCACCAGCGGGGCGGCCCCGGCCCGGAACAGCGCGCCCTCGCCGCCCACTTGCAGGCGGATGAAGACGTCGGACAGGTGCTGCGAGGAGGCGGGGGCAATGTGCACGTCGCCCTCGCCGGAGGGCTGGCTGAGCCCGTCCAGCAGCAGCTCCCGGGCGAAGGCCCAGGTCACCGGCGCGTCGCCGGGGAGGTGGAAGGTGAACTTCACCGCGTAGGGGTCGCTGCTGTCGTAGCCCAGCTCCACCGGGATCCGGAAGGACAGCTCCTCGGAGACGAGGAACGTCATGACCACTTCTGCCTGAACTGTGTCGCGCATCGCCCAATGCCCCGTCTTCGTCGGTTTGGCAGGGATTGGAGCCTGGTGGCCCCAATGACGCCATAGTCTGACAAGAACGCCCAGTGGATCACAAGGAGTGATTTTCCAGTTACTCATGGAGACCGAGGGTGAGCATACGAGCTCTCCGACTCTGGAGCGTAGCGACTCGACTACTCCACGGAGTCGTAACGTGGGATTTGATGGCACGGAACGGCTGAGAACTGGCCAAAGTGGCGCGAGAGGGCACGGATTTCCGTGGGGGCGGTCCCCGGGACGTTCAGGTTGACGGAGGAAAGTTGACGGCGGAGATAACTCCCCGCCGTCCGTTTCGTTGAGCCGGTGGAGCGGACACCGGGCGGTGGCGTGGGCGACGTCCCCTGCCCGGTGGGCGTTCCGAGCGCCCCCCGCGCGCCCGGAACCCCCGGCCCTACCAGTCGCCCCTCGACGACGAGGACGACGTGAACTTCTTGACCAGGAAGACCAGGCCGCCGACCAGGGCCACCAGCAGCAGGGCCTTGAAGAGCAGGTTGATGACAAAACCGAGCAGGCTCAGGATCAGGCTGCCGAAGACCAGCACCACGAGAGCCGGCAGCACGACCAGCGTCACCCACCACGGCAGTCCCGCGAAAAATCCCTTCTCCGACATCTCAACCCCTGCTCTCGACTTCGTGCGCGTATTCCCGCGCTCTTGTTGATGTCCGGTCGCCGAACGCGCCGCCGCACAATTGCGTCCGCGCATTCCCGGCCGTCCGGAGCGAATGCCCCGTCCTGACCTCGATGCTAGGCGCGCCGGGTGCACTGCAGGGGCCCGCGCACCCCCCGTCCATCCCTGAGCCTCCCCCTACGGGATGCGGCCTTCAGCTCTCCGGCGGCGAGAAGACCACGAGCACCCGCAGGTCCTCGCTGATGTGGTGGAAGCGGTGCGTCACCCCGGCCGGTACGTACACGACGCTGCCCCGCCCCACGTGGGTGGTCTCATCCCCCACCGTGATCGATCCGCGGCCGCTCATCACGACGTAGACCTCGTCCTGGGCGTGCGGGCCCTGGGGGTCGGGGTCGCCGGCGTCCAGCGCGTACAGCCCCACCGACATGTTCCGCTCGCGCAGGAACTGCAGGTACGCACCCTCGTTCGCGACCCGCTCGGCCTCGAGTTCGTCCAGCCGGAACGCCTTCATGTCCTGACCTGCTTCCTGCCGCACCGATCATGGTTGATGTGCGGCTCCCCGTGGGCCGCGCCCGTCTGCAACGATCTCACCATGAAGAATTTCGTAGTCAAGACGGTCGCCAACGCCGCGGCCCTGGCGGTGGCCATCTGGCTGCTGAAGGGCATCACGCTCTCCGGCGAGAACACCGCCCGCAAGGTGATCACGCTGTTCCTCGTCGCCCTGGTCTTCGGCGCGGTGAACTATCTGGTCAAGCCGGTCGTCAAGCTGCTGTCCCTGCCGCTGTTCATCCTCACCCTCGGCCTGTTCACGCTGGTGGTCAACGCGCTGATGCTGCTGCTGACCTCGTGGCTCGCGGGCAGGCTGGACCTGGCCTTCCACGTCGCGGGCTTCGGGGCCGCGCTCGTCGGCGGCGTGATCGTCTCCATCGTCGCCTGGGCGATGCACGTGATCCTGCCCGACGACCAGGACTGACGGCGGCGGGGCGCGGCGGCCGGGGCGCCGCCGCACCGCCCGCCCGCGCGGGTCTACGAGCCCGCGCCCACCAGGCGCCGCGTCAGCCGCAGCTGGGCCCGCGAGAGGGCGATGACCAGCCGGGGACCGGCGAAGAGCGCGAGGACGCCCGCCGCGAAGTGCAGGGCCACCGCACCCTCGGGAGTGGGACCGCCCCAGGCCGGGTCCGGATAGGGCGCCCAGCCCCACACGGGATAGGTCAGGTTGCGGGCGCAGACGATGACCACGCCCACGGCCAGCGCGCAGGCCACCCCACTGAGCAGCAGGTCGGCCAGGAAGTACGTGAGCGCACCGCCGAGCCGGCCCTTCCCCGCCCGCGGCGCGATCCGCGCCCCGAAGAACCAGCGCGCCCGCGCCCGGCCGAACGCGCCGGCACACAGCAGGGCGAGCACGGTGAGCACCACCGCCCCCACCACACCGAGCACGGGAACGCCCCTCTCCCGGGTGATTCTCAGGCCGTTGACCACGGCCAGGAACCAGGCCAGGCCCAGCGGGGCGAGCAGCGCGTGCAGCATGTGCCGCCAGGTGACGGCCCTGAAGGGCACCCGCAGCAGGTCGGCGAGCACGGCTCGGGGCGGCGTGCGTGACATGAAGAATCGTCTCCTCGGGGGGTCGGAGGTCATGCAGGCGACGACACCGCAAGAGCGGTGCGGCGCCTGCGTCGTACGACGTCGCGCGCCCAGGCGATGCCCGCCAGCACGGCACTGGCCACCGCCGAACACAGGACCTGCACCCTGGCGTCCGCATCGGTCAGCATGAGCACGAGCACGGCCGCGACGCCGGCCAGGGTCAGCCAGGTGACGTAGGGGAAACCCCACATCCGTACCGCGGGTCGCTCGGCGCCCGCCTGCTCCAGGCGGCGGCGCAGCCTCAGTTGGGACGCGGCGACCAGCAGCCAGACCACCAGCAGCACGGCGCCGACGGTGTTGAGCAGGTAGAGGAAGACCGTGTCCGGCCACAGCAGGTTCAGCACCACGGACGCGAAGCCGAAGCCCACGGAGGCCAGGACGGCCCGGTGGGGCACGCCCTCGCGGTTGACGGCCAGCAGCGCCCGCGGGGCCTCGCCGCGCTCGGCGAGGGAGAAGACCATGCGCGAGGCGCCGTAGAGGTTGGCGTTGATGGCCGACAGCAGGGCCACCACGACCACCACGTTCATGATCTGCCCGGCGGCGGGGATGCCGAGGTGCTCCAGGACCGCGACGTAGGGGCTGCGGCCGATCTCGGAGTCGTTCCAGGGCAGCAGGGTGACGACGACCGCGAGCGAGCCGATGTAGAAGACCAGGATCCGCCACACCGCGCTGCGCACCGCCCGGCCCACGGCCCGGGCCGGGTCCTCGGACTCGGCGGCGGCGATGGTGAGCACCTCCAGGCCGCCGAAGGAGAAGGTCACGGCGAGCACGCCGGCGACCACGCCGCCCCAGCCGTGCGGCAGGAAGCCGCCGTGGCCGGTGAGGTTGGCCAGGCCCGGCGAGGACGAGCCGGGCAGCAGACCGAGGACGGCGAGCAGGCCGAGGCCGAGGAAGCAGACGATGGCGCCCACCTTCAAGGCGGCGGCCCAGAACTCGAGTTCGCCGAAGTTCTTCACCGAGGCCAGGTTGGCGGCGGTGAAGAAGGTGATGAACATCAGCACCCAGGCCCACTGCGGCACCGCCGGCAGCCAGCCGGAGGCGATGGCCGCGGCGCCGGTGGCCTCGACGGACAGCACGACCACGAGCATCAGCCAGTACAGCCAGCCCACGGTGAACCCGGCCCAGCGCCCGAAGGCCCGCTCGGCGTGCACCGAGAAGGACCCGGGCGCGGGGTCGGCCGCGGACATCTCGCCGAGCATGCGCATCACCAGCAGCGCGAGGGTGCCGGCGATGGCGTACGAGATCAGGATGCCCGGGCCCGCGAGGGCCACGCCGGCGCCCGAGCCGACGAACAGCCCGGCGCCGATCACCCCGCCCAGGCCGAGCATGGTCAGGTGGCGCTGTTTGAGGGCGGCGGGCAGGGCCCTGCCGGTGTCGGTCGTCACATGGGTCTCCTGCGGGTCGACGGGACCGCCGGCCGTGCGCCGGCGGGCACGGGGACCCTAGTCAGGGGACTTTTTGCCTTGTTATCGAAGGGTTTTCCCGACGCCGGCCGGGCGCAGCAGCGGCAGCCGGTCCGCGGGGGCCAGCCGCGGCAGGACCAGGCCCCAGACCCGGGTGATCCAGTCCGCGTCCGCGCCGTCGCCCGCACCCGTGCCCTCCCCTTCGCCGTCGCGGGAGAAGAGTTCGGCGCCCGCGATCAGGGAGAGGGCGAGGGCGGCCACCGCGTCCTCGTCGGCGTCCGGCAGCAGGCTGCCGTCGGCCTTGGCCCGCTGCAGCAGTGACCGGACGGCAGCCGCCCACTCCTCGTAGCAGTCGGGCCGGGAGCGCTCGGGGAACTCCGCGTCGCGCGAGAGCCGTACGTCGGCCCGGGTCAGCGGGTCGGTGCGCAGCGCCCGGGCCAGGTGGTGGGTGAGGTCGACCACCGTCTGCAGGGCGAGGACCGGTCGCTCGGCCAGGGCCTCGACGGCGGCCGTGGAGGCAGCGCGGGCCTCGTCGCGCACGGCCTGGGCCAGGTCGGCCTTGGTGGAGAAGTGGAAGTACAGCGCCCCCTTGGTGGCCCCGGCCGCCGCGCTGATCCGCGACAGCGTGGCGCGCTCGTACCCGATGCGGTCGAAGACGTCCGCCGCTCCCCGAATGAGGGCCCTGCGGGTCCGCTCCGCCCTCTCCTGCTGCTCCACGTGCCACCTCGGCGTCCGCTGGGTCAACAACATGCGAAGAATAAACATACCGCGTGGTTTTTTCCAGCGCCACAGGCCCAGTTCCGGGCGGCCCGCCCGCCCCATCCGGGCAGGACAGGGCCGAGGCTCGACTTTGACAAACCGGCTGGCTGGTTTTTAACTGGCTCTGCCCACACCCCGGGCAGCGCCCGGCGCCGTCGATCACGGCGCCCCACACGGGACGTGGCGACACGGCCCGCGCGGCAACCACAGCACGACCGGCACGGAACAACGGGGGCGGAGATGACAGAGGTGGCGTACGAGCCGCAGGCCGACACGGAGACGGCCGCGGCGGGAATGGAATTCGGGATCCTCGGCCCGCTGCAGGTCACCGCGGGCGGCCGCCAGGTGCCCGTCGGCGGGCCCAGACAACGCACGATCCTCGCGATGATGCTGCTCGCCCAGGGCCAGGTGGTCTCCGTCGACCGCCTGGTGGACGTGGTGTGGGACGGCCGTCCCCCCGCCACCGCGCGCACCCAGGTCGCCATCTGCATCGCCGGGCTGCGCAAGACCTTCAAGGCCGCGGGCTGCGCCGAGGACGCCATCGTCACCGTCCACCCCGGCTACCTGCTGCGCATGAGCGGGCACCGCGTCGACGCCGGTGACTTCTCCGCCCTGGTCGCCGAGGGCCGGCAGGCCGCCCGCGAGGGCCGCACCACCCGCGCGGAGGCCCTGTACCGGCGGGCGCTCGGCCTGTGGCGCGGCCCGGCCCTGGCCGGCGTGGCCGGCCGCCCGGTGGAGGGCGAGGCCGCCCACCTGGAGGAACACCGCCTCGCCGCGTACGAGGAGTGGTCCGACCTGCGCCTGGAGCTCGGCCAGTACCAGGCGCTCATCCCCGAACTCGCCGACCTGACCCGCGAGCACCCGCTGCGCGAGCGGCCCCGCGTCCAGCTGATGCTCGCCCAGTACCGGGCCGGCCGGCGGGCCGAGGCGCTGGAGGTCTTCCGCGAGGCCCGCAGCCGCTTCATCGAGGAGCTCGGCCTCGAACCGGGCCCCGCGCTCACCGAGCTGCACGACGCGATCCTGCGCGACGACCCCGCCCTGACACCCGCCCGCGCCCCCGAACCCCCGCCCGCTGTCGCCGAACCCGCCGTCACCCCGGCCCATCTGCCCACACCCCTGCCCGTCTTCGTCGGACGGGAGGCCGAACTCGCCGCCCTCGACGCCCTGCTGGACGAGGAGCCGGGCCGCGCCGCCGTCGAGCAGCCGCCCACCATCGCCCTGGTCAGCGGCGTTCCCGGGGCCGGCAAGACCGGCCTCGCACTGCGCTGGGCGCACCAATGGGCCGACGCCTTCCCCGACGGACAGCTCTACGCCGACCTCGGCGGCCGCGGCGGCCAGGAGGAGGTCACCGCCGCCGACGTCCTCGCCCGCTTCCTGCGCGCCCTCGGCGTGCCCGGCGAGCGGGTGCCGGCCGACCTCGGCGAGCGCGAGGCCCTCTACCGCAGCGTCCTGGCCACCCGGCGCATCCTCCTCGTCCTCGACGACGCCCAATCCGGCGCCCAGCTGCGCCCCCTGCTCCCCGGCACCGGCCGCTGCCGCGTCGTGGTCACCAGCCGCGCCCCCCTCGACAGCGCGGCCACCGCGGGCGGCGCCGTGCGCATCGGCCTGGGCATGCTGCACGAGGAGGAGGCCGTCGACCTGATCGGCCGCATCGCCGGCCGCGACCGCGTCGCCGCCGAACCCGCCCACGCCGACCGGCTGGCCGCCCAGTGCGACCGGCTGCCGCTCGCCCTGCGCATCGCCGCGACCCGGCTCGCCGCCAAACCGCACTGGACCCTGCGCCACCTGACCGCCCGGCTGGCGGACGAGCGCCGCCGGTTCGCCGAACTGAGCGAGGCCGACCCGGCGCTGCGCGCCGGTCTCGACCTCAGCTACCGCCGGCTGACCGCGGACGCCGCCGCCATGTACCGGCGGCTCGCCCTGCTGGAGGCGCCCGACTTCGCCGTCTGGGCCGGCGCCGCCGTCCTCGACACCGGCGTGCTGGAGGCCGAGCGGCTCATGGAGCAGCTCGTCGACGCCCAGCTGCTGGGCACCACCGGCACCGACGCCACCGGCAGCCTGCGCTACCGCTTCCCCGACCTGCTGCGGCTGCACGCCCGCGAGCGCGCCGAGGCCGAGGAGCCGGCGGACGAGCGGGAGCGGGCCGTGGACCGGGCGCTGCGCGCCTGGCTCACCATCGCCGAGGAGGCCCGGCGCCGCGAGCACGGCGTGCGCCGGGTCTCCCTGCAGCGCAGCACGCTGCGCCGCCGGATCGACCCCGACTACCTCGACGAGCTGCTCGCCTCACCGCACGACTGGCTTCAGGCGGAGCAGCGCTGCCTGACGTCCGTCATCGCGCAGTCCGTGGCGCTCGGCCGGGACGAACTCGCCTTCGAGCTCGCGCTCTCGGCGGGATTGCGGGAGAAGGAGACCTCCGCGGCACCGGCACAGGTGCTGGCCGCGGGTTGCCGATGAAGCAGGAGTCAAGGAAAGAGAGGACGAGTGAGGGAGACATCGCATGCGGTCATCGCCGGTTCCCTGCTGATCAGTTGCGCCATGCTGGCCGGAGCGGCCGTCGTCTGGCGGGCGGCCACCGAGCAACGCACCGCGGCCGCCGACACGGCGGAACGGGTACGGGCCATCCAGCGGCTGCTGGAGGACGCCGAATAGCCGGCCGACGATAGGCGAAGGGGCCGGGTGGGCACTGGATTCCAGTGCCCACCCGGCCCCTTCCGCACGGGCTCAGAAGTCCTCCTCCAGCTGCACGCTGGTGAACTCCTGGACCGTGGTGTAGCCGAGGCGCCGGTACAGCCGCACCGCGGACGCATTGCCGGAGTGCACCGACAGCGTGCACACCGCCTCGCCTCCCTCCAGGACGTCCCGCGTGAGCCGGCCCGTGACGGCCGCGGCCAGCCCGCGGCCGCGCAGCGCGGGCGCGGTGGCGATCGAGGCGAGGTGGGCCGTGCCCGTCCCCGGGCGCCGCTGCAGGGCGCCGGCGGCGGCCAGTTCGCCGTCCTCCGTACGCAGCGTGGCCCACGTCTGCACGGTCGGGTCGCCGGGGCGTACGGCGTAGCCGGGGCTGGCCGCCGTGAGCAGGGCGGTGATCTCGGGCATCCCGGCGTCGTCGGTGCGCACCCGATCCTCCAGCGGATGCGGCTGCGGGGCCCGGGTCGCCGTCATCAGCTCCCAGTACTCGTACGTGTCCTCCGCCACGGCCATCCCGGGCAGCCCGCTCAGGTCGGTGCCGCGCGGCACCGTCAGCCCGTAGGGCGGGGCCGGCAGGTCCGGCAGGACGGCCCGCAGCAGGTCGGCCGCGGGTTCCGGGGCGCCGACGACGGTGAGCCACTCGGTGGGCTCCGGGCCGGGTGCGGTGCCGTAGGCCGCGGCGCCCGGCAGGGACCAGGCCACGAGGTCGCGGTCGGGGGCGATCAGAGCGGCGGTCCACGCGTCGCCGGTCCCGGCGAGGAGGGACGCGCCGGTGCGGTGGGCGGTCAGGGTCGGCACGGGGCCTCCAGAGCGGTACCGGCCAGCCGCCGGGCGATGTCGTCGAGCAGCGCGGCCTCGTGCGGCACCAGGTAGAAGTGCCCGCCGGCGAAGCCGCGGGCGGCGAAGCCCGCGCCCGCGACGACGGCCCAGGCCAGCGCCTCGGGCTCGGCGGCGCCCGTGTCCTGCTCGCCGTAGTACGCGGTCAGCGGCACGGGCAGCGGCCGGGTGGTGGCCTCGCCGGCGTACGCGTCCAGCATCCGGTAGTCGGCGCGCAGTACGGGCAGGAACAGCTCGCGCAGCTCGGGGTGGTCGAGGGCGGCCGACGCGGGCGCACCCCGGCCCTGCACGTGCGCGACCAGGGCGTCGTCGTCCAGGTCGCCGGTGCCCGAGGGCTGGAGCCGGTGCGGCGCGCGCCGGGCCGAGACCAGCAGGGCCACGGGCGGGCGCGCGTGCTCCCCGGCCAGCCGGTGCGCCACCTCGTAGGCGACGGAGGCGCCCATGCTGTGCCCGAACAGGGCCAGCGGCCGCTCGTCCAGGGCCAGCAGGGCCGCGGTGACGGCGTCGGCGAACTCGCCCATCCGCGTCGCGCACGGCTCGGCGATCCGGTCCTCGCGGCCCGGGTAGCGCACCGCCAGGACCTCGACGTCGTCGGGCAGGCCGGCCGGCCAGGTGCGGAAGGCGCTCGCCGTGCCGCCGGCGTGCGGGAAGCACACCAGCCGTACGCGGGGCTGTGCCACCGCGCGCAGGACCCGCAACCAGTTCGTGCTCATGCCCGCCTCCTGTACTGCCGCACCGCCAGGCCCGCGAAGAGCGCGACGAGGCCCGCGCTCCAGGCGAGCGCGCCCGTCGCACTGCCGGCCACCGGGCCGCCGTTCATCAGGTTCCGGGCGGCGTCGACGACCAGCGTCATCGGGTTGTTGGCCACGACCACGCGCAGCCAGCCCGGCATCGTACCCGGGTCGACGAAAATCGAACTGCCGAACTGGAACGGCACCATGGCCAGCATGCCGATGCTCTGCACCGTCTCCGGCGTGCGGGCGGCCAGGCCGATGTAGGCGTGCATCCAGCACAGCGCCACGCCGTACAGCAGGATCAGCCCGATCGCACCCAGCACACCGAGGACGTCGGTGTGCACGCGGAAGCCGATCAGCAGCGCGAACGCCAGGATCACCAGCAGGCTCACCAGCATGCGGACGGTGTCCGCGAGGATGCGCCCGCCGAGCACCGCCGACCCCGCCATCGGCAGGGAACGGAAACGGTCCATGATGCCGTTGCTGAAGTCACTGTTGATGCTGATGCCCGAGGTACGGGAGGCGATGGTGATGCTCAGCGCCATGATGCCCGGCATCAGGTACTGCCGGTACTCCGCGGCGCTGCCCGAGATCGCGCCGCCGAAGCCGAACACGAAGATCACAGCGAAGATCAGCGGCATCAGCGTGGCATCCAGGACCTGCCCCGGACTGGCCAGCACCTTGCGCAGGTTGCGGCGGGCGATCGCCAGCGTGTGCTGCACCGCCTCCGCCGCTCCGGGCACCCGGGCCACCGTGGCGGTCGTCGCGGTGGCGGTCGTCGCGCTCATGCCGCGCTCCTCGTGGTCTCGTCGTCGTGCGCACCGGAACCGGCACCGGCTCCGGCATCGGCTCCGGCATCGGCTCCGGTGAGCGTCAGGAACACCTCGTCCAGGCTCGGCACGTGCGTGTTGACCCCGGCCACCGGGATCCCGGCCGCGCCCAGTGCTCGTACGGCCGCCGTCAGCGCGCCGCCGCCCTCGCCGGACAACGGCACCTGGACGTGGCCCGCGGCCTCGTCCAGCTGCGCCTCCCCCGCCCCGCAGCCCGCCAGGACGCGGCGCACCTCGGGCAGCTGCCCGGGGTCCTCCGGCACCACGCGCAGCACCTGGCCGCCCACCCGGGCGCGCAGCTCGGCCGTGCCGCCGGAGGCGATGACCCGGCCGCGGTCGATGACGACCAGCGAGTCGGCGAGCGCCTCGGCCTCCTCCATGTACTGGGTCGTGAGCAGCACCGTCGTACCGGCGGCCGCCAACGCCCGCACCTCGTCCCACAGTTCGTTGCGGCTGCGCGGGTCCAGGCCGGTGGTCGGCTCGTCCAGGAACAGCACCCGCGGGCTGCCGACCAGGCTCACCGCGATGTCCAGCCGGCGGCGCATGCCGCCCGAGTAGCCGCCCGCGGCCCGGCCGCCGGCCTCCGTCAGCCGGAACCGCTCCAGCATCTCGTCGGCCCTCGCCCGCGCACCGCGCCGGCCCAGGCCCGTCAGCCGGCCGACCAGGTAGAGGTTCTCCCAGCCGGAGATGTCCTGGTCCACCGCCGCGTACTGGCCGGTCAGACCGATCAGCGAACGCACCGCGCGAGCCTCGCGCACCACGTCGTGGCCCAGGATCTCCGCCCGCCCGCCGTCCGGGCGCAGCAGCGTGGAGAGCATCCTCACCGTCGTCGTCTTGCCCGCGCCGTTGGGGCCCAGCACGCCCAGCACGCTGCCCGCCGGCACCTCCAGGCTCACCCCGCGCACCGCGGGGGTGCCCGCGAAACTCTTGACCAGATCCTCGGTCCGGATCGCCGTCGTCATCGGGTCCTCTCGATTTCTCCCGGGGTACCACCGGGGTCCGGAAACTAGGCGGCCCGCGTATTGGCGGCATATCGCTTGCTTATCCCGAGCGGCCCGCTCGGTATGAAAAGCCGTCAATAACACGTCGAAAACCCGGCTCATTAGCTTCCCCGCAAGATCGCAATGAGCGAACGAGGAGTCGGATTGATGGAAGGTGTCCCGATGCCGTACGAGTCCCTGCGGGACCGGCTCGCCGCGCACGCGTCCCGTACGCCGGAGCGCACCGCGCTCACCGGCGCGGGACGGCGGTGGAGCTACCGCGAACTGGACCGGGACACCGAGGTGCTGGCGCAGCGGCTGTACGACGTCGGTGTGGGCGCCGGCGACGTGGTGGCCGTGCACGGCGAGCGTGATCCGCATCTGTTGCTTGCGCTGGTGGCCGTGCTCAAGGTTGGGGCCGCCTTTACGGTGCTGGATGCGGGGCATCCGGCTTCTCGGGTTGCCGCCTGTGCCGCGGCGGCTGCGCCGCGGGCTTGGCTTGTGTGCGGAGGCGCTCCGGCGCCGGCCGCGGACGGGGTGCCGGTACTGGACGTACCGGGGGTGGTTGCTGCCGGTGGGTCGGTTGGCGCCCACCCGTTCCTCCCCCAGCTACCGCTGGGGGGACCCCCAGCGGAACGACTGCCCGCCAACCGGGCGGCCTATGTTGCTTTTACCTCCGGGACCACCGGGGTGCCTCGGGCCGTTGTGGGCTCGTGGGAGCCCGTTGCGCATTTTCTTGAGTGGTACAGCCGGGCCTTCTCCCTCGGGGACGGGGATCGGTTCGCCGCGCTTGCCGGGCTGGGGCACGATCCGTTGTTGCGCGATCTGTTCACGCCGCTGTGGGTCGGCGGCGAAGTGCACTTCCCCGACGTGCCGTTGCGCGATGCCGCCGCGCTGGGCCGGTGGCTGGCGGAGACCGGCGTCACCGTCGTCCACCTCACGCCCGGCCTCGCCGACGCCCTCGCCGACGCCGCCCCCGCGGGCGGCTGGCCCGCGCTGCGGCAGGTCGGGTTCGGCGGGGAGGCGCTGGGCTGGGGGACCGCCCGTACCTGGGCGCGGCTCGCGCCCGGCGCGCGGCTGCTGAACCTCTACGGCGCCACCGAGACCCCGCAGGCCGTCTCCGTACTCGTCGTGCGCGAGCCCGGCGGCCCGCTGCGGGCCGAGTCGGGGGCCCGCGTGCCGCTGGGGCCGGGCATCGACGGCGTGACGCTGCTGGTGCGCGCCGAGGACGGCACTCTCGTGGACGCCGGTACCGCAGGGGCCACCGGTGAGCTGGTCGTGCGCACCCGGCACCTTGCCCGGTACGCCGACGCCGCCGAGGTGCCCGCCGAGTACGCCACCGGCGACCTCGTGCGCGCGGCCGGTGACGGCACGCTCACCTACCTGGGCCGCGCCGACGACCAGGTCAAGATCCGCGGCTTCCGCGTCGAGCCCGGCGAGGTCGAGGCCGTGCTGCGCGCCCACCCCGGCGTCTCGGGCGCGGCCGTGACCGTCGCCGAGGACGCCTCCGGCGACCGCAGCCTCGTCGCCTACGTCGTGGGCGACACCAAGGGCCTGCGCGAGCACGCCGTGGCTCTTCTGCCCTCCTACATGGTTCCCTCGCGCTACCTCTCGCTCGACTCCCTCCCGCTCACCCCCAACGGCAAGGTGGACCGCGCCGCGCTGCCCGCCCCGGGCGCCGCTGCGGTCGCGGCGCGCGGCCGGGCGCCGCGCACGCCGCGCGAGGAGGTGCTGTGCGGGCTGTTCGCCGAGGTGCTCGGCGCCGCACAGGTCGGCATCGACGACGACTTCTTCGTGCTGGGCGGCCACTCGCTCAAGGCCAACCGCCTGATCAACCGGGTGCGCAAGGTCTTCGGCGCGGCCCTGTCCGTGCACACCCTCTTCGACGCGCCGACCGTCGCCGCCCTGGCCGCCCGCCTCGACGCGGAGGCCGGCTCGCAGCGCCCCGCCCTGCGCCCGGCGGAGCGCCCCGCGCGCGTACCGCTGTCCGCCGCCCAGCAGCGCCTGTGGTTCCTGCACCACATGGACGACCTGGAGGACGGCGCCGCCGCGTACAACGTCGCCCTGCGCGTGCACCTGCGCGGCCGGCTGGACCGCAGCGCGCTCGCCGCGGCCCTGGCCGACCTCACCGACCGGCACGAGTCGCTGCGCACCCGCTACCCGGCACTCGACGGGGAGCCGTACCAGGACGTGCTGCCCGCCGGCAGCAGCCGCCCGCAGCTGGCGGTCGTCGCCGCGGGCGACGGCCTGGAGGAGGCCGTCACCGAGGCGGCCCGCCACCGCTTCGACCTCGCCGCCGAACCGCCCTTCCGCCCCACGCTGTTCACCGTCTCCGACGACGAGCACGTGCTGCTCCTGCTGCTGCACCACATCGTCACCGACGGCGGCTCCCTGGCGCCGCTCAGCCGCGACCTGTCCACCGCGTACGCCGCCCGGCTCGACGGCCGCGCGCCGCAGTGGGCGCCGCTGCCCGTGCAGTACGCCGACTACGCCCTGTGGCAGCAGGGGCACCTCGGCGACGAGCAGGCCGCGTACTGGAAGGAGCGCCTCGCCGGTCTGCCCGAGGTGCTCGAACTGCCCACCGACCGGCCCCGGCCGGCCGTGGCCAGCAACAAGGGCGGCCTCGTCCCGCTGAGCGTGGACGCCGACCTGCACCACAGCCTCACCAAGCTCGCCCGCCGCACCGGCACCACGGTCTTCATGACCGTGCACGCCGCCCTGGCCGCGCTGCTCACCCGGCTCGGCGCCGGCACCGACATCCCCCTCGGCACGCCGGTGGCCGGCCGCGGCGACGAAGCCCTCGACGACCTCGTCGGCTTCTTCGCCAACACCCTCGTCCTGCGCACCGACACCTCCGGCGACCCCACCTTCCGCCAGCTGCTGGGCCGGGTGCGCGAGGGCGACCTGGCCGCCTTCGACCACCAGGACGTGCCCTTCGAGCGCGTCGTCGAGACCGTCAACCCGGCCCGGTCGCTGGCGCACACCCCGCTGTTCCAGACGATGCTGACGTTCGCCGGGTCCACCGGCGCGCAGTTCGCGCTGCCGGGCCTGACCGCCGAGCTGACCACCGTGGACAAGCGCGTGGCCAAGTTCGACCTGTCGTTCGTCCTGCAGGAGGAGCACGCGGCCGACGGCGCCCCGCAGGGCATCACCGGCAGCCTGGAGTACGCCGCCGACCTCTTCGACGAGGACGGCGCCCGCGCCGTCGCCGACCGCCTGGTGCGGCTGCTGGCGGCCGCTGCGGCCGAGCCCGACCGGGCGATCGGCGAGCTGGAGATCCTCTCCCCCGAGGAGCGCCACCAGCTGCTCGCCGGCTGGCACGGCGAGCAGCGCGAGGTCGACGCCACGACGCTCACCGCGCTCTTCGAGGCCCAGGCCGCCCGCACCCCCCACGCCGTCGCCGTCGAGCACGCCGGCACCACGCTCACCTACGCCGAGCTCGACGCCCGCGCCAACCGGCTCGCCCGGCTGCTCGTGCGCCGCGGCGTCGGCCCCGAGCGGTACGCGGCCGTCGCGCTGCCCCGCTCGGCCGACCTGGTCACCGCCCTGCTCGCCGTGCTCAAGGCGGGCGGCGCCTACCTGCCGCTCGACCTCGCCTACCCCGCCGAGCGCACCGGTTTCATGCTGGCCGACGTCCGGCCCGTCACCGTCATCGCCCACAGCGAGCAGCTGCCCGCCCTGGGCGAGGCCATCGCGCTGGCCGCCCCGGCCGACGAGGCCCCCGGCGTCCTGCTCCTCGACGACACCGCGACGCACGACGCGCTCGCCGGCGAGTCGGCGGACACCCTCACCGACGCCGAGCGCACGACGCCCCTGCGGCCGTCCCACGCCGCCTTCACCATCTTCACCTCCGGCTCCACCGGCCGCCCCAAGGGCGTCATGGTCGAGCACCGCTCGCTGGTGCAGTACCTGTCGTGGGTCCGCGAGGCGTACGACAGCGTCGACGGCCGCGCGCTGGTGCACTCCCCGGTCTCCTTCGACCTCACCGTCACCGGCCTGTTCGCCCCGCTCATCACCGGCGGCTGCGCCCACCTCGTCCGCCTGGACGGGCGGACCGGCCCCGACGAGGTCACCGAGGCGACCCGGCCGACGTTCGTGAAGGCCACCCCCAGCCACCTGCCCCTGCTGCTGGAGCTCGACGACCGCTTCTCCCCCTCCCGCCAGCTGGTGCTGGGCGGCGAGTCGCTGATGGGCGAGGTGCTGGACCTGTGGCGGGCCCGCCACCCGCAGGCCACCGTCATCAACGAGTACGGCCCGACCGAGACCACCGTCGGCTGCACCGAGTACCGCATCGAGCCCGGCGACACCGTGCCCTCGGGCGTGGTCACCATCGGCCGCCCCATCTGGAACACCCAGATGTACGTGCTGGACGCCGCGCTGCGCCCGGTGCCGGCCGGCGTGCCCGGCGAGCTGTACATCGCCGGCGACCTGGTCACCCGCGGCTACCTGGGCCGCCCGGCGCTGACCGCCGGCCGCTTCGTCGCCAACCCGTACGGGCCGCCCGGCAGCCGCATGTACCGCAGCGGCGACATCGTGCGCTGGGCGCGCGACGGGCAGCTGCAGTTCGTCAGCCGCGTCGACAACCAGGTCAAGCTGCGCGGCTTCCGCATCGAACTCGGCGAGATCGAGACCGTCCTGGCCGCGCACGAGCGCGTGGTCCAGGCCGCGGTCGTGGTCCGCGAGGACCGGCCGGGCGACCGGCGCCTGGTCGCGTACGTCGTCGGTGACACCGAGGACTTGCGCGAGCACGCCGCCGCCGAACTCCCCGAGTACATGGTGCCCTCCGCCTTCGTCGCCCTCGACGTGCTGCCGCTGACCCCCAACGGCAAGCTCGACCACCGCGCCCTGCCCGCGCCCGCCTCCTTGCGGGCCGGCGGCGGCCGGGCGGCGCGCACGCCGCGCGAGGAGATCCTGTGCGGCCTGTTCGCCGAGGTCCTCGGCCTGGACGGGGTCGGCGCCGACGACAACTTCTTCGAGCTCGGCGGCCACTCACTGATGGCCACCCGCCTCATCAGCCGCATCCGCACCGCCTTCGGCGCCGAGCTGCCGATCCGGGCCCTCTTCGAGGCCCCGACCGCCGAGCGCCTCGCCGAACGCCTCGCGGAGGCCGGCGAGGCCCGGCCCGCCCTCGTGGCCGCGCAGCGGCCCGAGGTGCTGCCGCTGTCCTTCGCCCAGCACCGGCTGTGGTTCCTCGGCCGCCTCGAAGGCCCGAGCGCCACCTACAACGTGCCGCTGGCCGTACGCCTGTCCGGGCCGGTCGACACCGACGCCCTTCAGGCGGCACTCGGTGACGTGGTGGCCCGCCACGAGAGCCTGCGCACCGTCTTCCCCGAGGCCGACGGCACGCCCGTCCAGCGCATCCTGCCCGCGGACGAGGCCACGGTGCGGCTGACGGTCACCGACACCACCGACGTCGACGCCGCGCTGCGGGAAGCGGTCGGCCACGCCTTCGCGCTCGATGCCGAACTGCCGCTGCGCGCCACGTTCTTCCGCGAGACGGCCGAGCAGGGCGTGCTCCTCGTCCTCATGCACCACATCGCCGCCGACGGCTGGTCGACCGCACCCCTGCTGGCCGACCTCACCACCGCGTACACCGCCCGCCTGGCGGGCGAGGCGCCCGCGTGGCAGCCGCCGGCCGTGCAGTACGCCGACTACGCGCTGTGGCAGCACGACGTCCTCGGCGACGAGAACGACCCCGCCAGCCTCGCCGCCCAGCAGGCCGCGTACTGGAAGGAGCGCCTGGCCGGGCTGCCCGAGCTGCTCGACCTGCCCACCGACCACGCCCGCCCCGCCGTCGCCTCGCACCGCGGCCAGCAGGTGGACTTCGCCCTGCCGGCCGACGCCCACCGGGCCGTCACCGAGCTGGCCCGCCGCACGGGCACCACGGTCTTCATGACCGTGCAGGCCGCCCTCGCGGCCCTCCTCACCCGCCTCGGCGCCGGCACCGACATCCCCCTCGGCACCGCCGTCGCCGGCCGCACGGACGAGGCGCTCGACGAGCTCGTCGGCTTCTTCGTCAACACCCTCGTCCTGCGCACCGACACCTCCGGCGACCCCACGTTCGAGGAGCTCCTGGCCCGCGTCCGCGAGACCGACCTGGCCGCGTACGCCCACCAGGACCTGCCCTTCGAGCGCCTCGTCGAGATCGCCAACCCGGCGCGCTCCCTGGCCCACCACCCGCTCTTCCAGGTCATGCTCGTCCTGCAGAACAACGCCGAGGGCACCCTCGACCTGCCGGGCCTGACCGCCACGACGCTGGAACTGCAGGCGGCGGCCGCCAAGTTCGACCTTTCCTTCAACCTGCACGAGCGCTTCGCCCCCGACGGCACCCCTGCCGGCATCGGCGGCGGCCTCGTCTACGCCACCGACCTGTTCGAGCGGCACACCGCCGAGGACATCGCCGGCGGCCTGGCCCGCCTGCTGGGCGCCGCGGCCGCCGACCCGGCCCGCACCGTCGGCGAGCTCGACGTCCTGGCCGCCGAGGACCGCGCCCGGCTGCTGGGCGGCGACTGGAGCGGGGACGCGCGCGCCTTCCGCACCGCCTCGGTGCCGCAGCTCTTCGCCGAGCAGGCGGCCCGCACCCCGGACACCGTCGCGCTGGTCGCGGGCGGGGACACCGTCACGTACGCCGGGCTCGACGCCCTCGGCAACCGCGTCGCCCACCGCCTGCTGGCGCACGGCGTCACCGCCGAGACCCGCGTGGCCCTGCTGCACGACCGCTCCATCGAGGCCGTGGCCTGCCTGCTGGGCGTGCTCAAGGCCGGCGGCGCGTACGTGCCGCTCGACGCCCGCCACCCCGCCGCCCGCATCCGGGCGATCCTGGCGGCGTCCGGCGCGCAGGTGCTGCTCACCGACCGGCCGGCCGCCGAACTCGGCGACCTGCCCGAGCAGATCACCGTCGTGCCCGTCGCCGAGGCCGTCGGTGGCACCGCCGACCACGACCCGGGCATCACCGTCCACCCCGGACAGCTGGCCTACTCGATGTTCACGTCGGGCTCCACCGGCACCCCCAAGGGCGTCGCGACCACCCACGCCAACATCGTCGCCTTCTGCGCGGAGGCCACCTTCCACACCGGGCGCCACCGCAGGCTGCTGCTGCACTCGCCGCTCGCCTTCGACGCCTCGACGTACGAGATGTGGGTGCCGCTGCTGGCCGGCGGCCAGGTCGTCCTCGCCCCGCCCGGCGACCTCGACCTGCCCGCCCTCGCCCGCACCATCGCCGAGGAGGGCATCACCAGTGTCTTCCTCACCGCCGGCCTCTTCCGGCTGATCGCCGAGGAGCACGTGGGCTGCCTGCGCGGCGTCCACGAGGTGTGGACGGGCGGCGAGGTCGTCTCCACCGCCGCCCTGCGCCGCGTCGTCGAGGAGTGCCCCGGCACCACGGTCATCGACGTCTACGGGCCGACGGAGACCACCACCTTCGCCACCTTCCACCCGCTGCGCCGCCCGTACGACTACCCGGGCACCGTCCCGATCGGCGCGCCGATGGACAACACCGCCGCGTACGTCCTGGACGCCGCGCTGCGCCCGGTGCCGGTGGGCGTGCCCGGCGAGCTGTACCTGGCCGGCGCGGGCCTGGCCCGCGGCTACCTCGGCCGTCCCGACCTGACCGCGGGCCGCTTCGTGGCCGATCCGTACGGACCGCCGGGCAGCCGGATGTACCGCACGGGCGACCTGGTGCGCTGGGACCGCGGCGGGCAGCTGCACTTCACCGGCCGCGTCGACGACCAGGTCAAGATCCGCGGCTTCCGCATCGAGCTCGGCGAGATCGAGAGCGTGCTGCTCACGCACGACGCGGTCGCCCAGGCGGCCGTGGTCGTGCGCGAGGACCGGCCCGGCGACAAGCGCCTGGTCGCCTACGTCGTCGGTGACACCGCGGGCCTGCGCGAGCACACCGCGGAGCGCCTGCCCGAGTACATGGTGCCGTCCGTCTTCATGACGCTTCAGGCCCTGCCGCTCAACCCCAACGGCAAGCTCGACCACAAGGCGCTGCCCGTCCCGGACCCGGACGACCGGCCCGCCGGGCGGGCGCCGCGCACCCCGCGCGAAGAGGTGCTCTGCGGCCTCTTCGCGGAGGTGCTGGGCCTGGAGAACGTCGGCATCGACGACGACTTCTTCGCGCTGGGCGGCCACTCCCTGATGGCCACCCGTCTCATCAGCCGCATCCGCACCGTCTTCGGCGTGGAGCTGGCCATCAGGGCCCTGTTCGAAGCACCGACCGTCGCGACGCTCGCCGGTCACCTGGACACCGCCGAGAAGGCGCGTCCGACACTCCGGCCGAAGCTGCGGCCGATGAAGAGGTCTGTTGAGGAGATGTCATGATTCCGCTCTCTTACGCGCAGCACCGGCTGTGGTTCCTCAGCCGCCTCGAAGGCCCCAGCGCCACCTACAACGTCCCCCTCGCCCTGCGCCTGACGGGCACCGTCGACACCGGCGCCCTGGAGGCGGCCCTGCGGGACGTGGTGGCCCGCCACGAGAGCCTGCGCACCGTCTTCCCGGAGACCGACGGCGTGCCGCGGCAGCGCATCCTGCCCGTGGAGACCGGCTTCACCGGCCTGACCGTCACCGACACCGGCTCCGGCGACGTCGACACCGCACTGCAGGAGGCGGTCGGCCACGCCTTCGCGCTGGAGACCGAACCGCCCCTGCGCGCCACGCTGTTCCGGGTGGACGAGCAGCACAGCGTGCTCCTCGTGCTGATGCACCACATCGCCGCCGACGGCTGGTCGGTCGGCAACCTGCTGCGCGACCTGTCGACGGCGTACACCGCCCGCCTGCAGGGGGCCGCCCCCGGCTGGGAGCCGCTGGAGATCCAGTACGCGGACTACGCGCTGTGGCAGCGCGAGGTGCTCGGCGAGGAGGACGACCCCGAGAGCGTCGCCTCCCGCCAGGCCGCCTACTGGGCCGAGCAGCTGGCCGGCGCGCCCGAGCTGCTGGACCTGCCGGCCGACCGGCCGCGCCAGGCCGTCGCCGGGCACGCGGGCGACACCGTCCCGCTGACGGTGGACGCCACCACGCACGCCCGCCTGGCGGAGCTGGCCCGCACCCACCGGTGCAGCCTGTTCATGGTCGCCCAGGCCGGTCTCGCCGCCCTGCTCACCCGCCTCGGCGCCGGCACCGACATCCCGCTCGGCACCGCCGTCGCGGGCCGCACGGACGAGGCGCTCGACGAGCTCGTCGGCTTCTTCGTCAACACGCTCGTCCTGCGCACGGACGTCTCCGGCGACCCCACCTTCGCCGAACTCGTCGACCGCGTCCGCGACACCGACCTGGCCGCCTACGCCCACCAGGACATCCCCTTCGAGCGGGTCGTCGAGGTGACCAACCCGGTGCGCACGCTGGCGCACCACCCGCTGTTCCAGGTCATGCTCGTCCTGCAGAACAACGCCTCCGGCACGGTGCAGCTGCCGGGCCTGGCCACCGAGGTCGAGGACCTCAACGCGAAGACCGCGAAGTTCGACCTGTCGTTCACCCTGCACGAGCACCACGACGCCACCGGCGCGCCGGCCGGCCTGACCGGCGGCCTGACGTACGCCACGGAGCTGTACGACGAGGAGACGGCCGCGTACCTGGCGGCGTGCCTGTCCCGGCTGCTGGCGAGCGCCGCCGCCGACCCGGCGCGGCCGGTGAGCGCGCTGGACGTCCTGTCGCCCGCCGAGCGCGAGCGGCTGCTCGTGGAGTGGAACGACTCCGCCCGCGACGTCGCCCAAGGCACCCTGCCCGAGCTGTTCGCGGCCCGCGTCGCCGAGACCCCCGACGCCGTCGCGGCCGTGTACGGCACGACCGAGCTCACGTACGCCGAGCTGGACGCGCGCGCCAACCGGCTCGCCCACCACCTCGCCGGCCTCGGCGCCGGCCCCGAGCGGATCGTGGCCGTCGCCCTGCCGCGCTCGGTGGAGTGGCTCGTCGCGCTGCTCGCCGTGGTCAAGGCAGGTGCCGCCTACCTGCCGGTCGACCCGGAGTACCCGGCCGAGCGCATCGCCTACATGCTCGACGACGCGGATCCGCTGTGCGTCGTCACCGACGCCGCCACCCGCGACCGCCTCCCGGCCAGGGCGAACGCGCTGGTGCCGGACGAGGCGGCGCTCGCCGGGCAGCCGTCCCACGCCCCGCAGCCGCGCCTGACGCCGGCGAACGCGGCGTACGTGATCTACACGTCGGGTTCCACGGGCCGCCCCAAGGGCGTCGTCGTCACCCACACGGGCATTGCCGGCCTCGTCGCCGAGCAGATGACGGCCTTCGGCGTCGGCTCCGGCAGCCGCGTGCTGCAGTTCGCCTCGCCGAGCTTCGACGCCGCGACGTGGGAAGTCTGCATGGCCCTGCTCTCGGGCGCCACGCTCGTGCTGGCCCCGCGCGAGGAGCTGCTGCCGGGCGACGCGCTCGCCGCGACCCTGCACCGGCACGCCGTCACCCACGCCACGCTCCCGCCGGCCGCCCTGGCCGTCCTGCCCGACGGCGCGCTGCCCGAGGACATGACGCTGGTCGTGGCGGGCGAGGCCTGCGCCCCGGACCAGGTCGCCCGCTGGTCCGCCGACCGCCGGATGATCAACGCCTACGGGCCGACGGAGACGACGGTCTGCGCCACCATGAGCGGTCCCGTCTCCGGCGCCGACGTGCCCCCCATCGGCCGGCCCATCGCCAACACGCAGGTGTACGTGCTCGACGCCGCGCTGCGCCCGGTGCCCGTGGGCGTCGCCGGCGAGCTGTACGTCGCCGGCACCGGCCTGGCCCGCGGCTACCACGGGCGCCCCGACCTCACGGCCGGCCGCTTCGTCGCCGACCCGTACGGGCCGGCGGGCTCCCGGATGTACCGCACGGGCGACCTCGCCCGCTGGGACCGCGACGGACAGCTGCACTTCGTCGGCCGCGCCGACAACCAGGTCAAGCTGCGCGGCTTCCGCATCGAACTCGGCGAGATCGAGACCGTCCTGGCCGCGCACGAGCGCGTGGTCCAGGCCGCGGTCGTGGTCCGCGAGGACCGGCCGGGCGACCGGCGCCTCGTCGCCTATGTCGTCGGTGGCACCGAGGACTTGCGCGAGCACGCCGCCGCCGAACTCCCCGAGTACATGGTCCCCTCCGCCTTCGTCACCCTCGACGCCCTGCCGCTGACCCCCAACGGCAAGCTCGACCACAAGGCCCTGCCCGCCCCGGACACCACCGAGCGGCCCGCGGGGCGTGCGCCGCGCACGCCGCGCGAGGAGATCCTGTGCGGCCTGTTCGCCGAGGTGCTGGGTCTGGAGAGCGTCGGCATCGACGACAGCTTCTTCCAGCTGGGCGGCCACTCCCTGATGGCCACCCGCCTCATCAGCCGCATCCGCACCACCCTCGGCGCCGAACTGGCCATCCGTGACCTCTTCGAGGCCCCGACCGTGGCCGCCCTCGCACCCCGCCTGGACGACGCCGGCTCCGCCCGCAACCGGCCCGGCGCCGACCGCGAGCGCCCCGAGGTGCTGCCGCTGTCCTTCGCCCAGCGCCGGCTGTGGGTGCTCGACCACGTCGAGGGCCCCAGCGCCACGTACAACGTGCCGCTCGCCCTGCACCTGACCGGCACGGTCGACACCGACGCCCTTCAGGCGGCGCTCGGTGACGTGGTGGCCCGCCACGAGAGCCTGCGCACCGTCTTCCCGGAGACCGACGGCGTACCGCGGCAGCAGATCCTGCCCGCGGAGACCGGCTTCACCGGCCTGACCGTCACCGACACCGACACCACCGACCTGGACGCCGCACTGCGCAAGGCGGCCGGGCACGCGTTCGCGCTGGGCACCGAACCGCCCCTGCGCGCCACGCTGTTCCGGGTGGACGAGCAGCACAGTGTCCTGCTCCTGCTGATGCACCACATCGCCGCCGACGGCTGGTCCGCCGGCCCGCTGCTGGGCGACCTGACCACCGCTTACACCGCCCGCCTGGCGGGCGGGGCGCCGCAGTGGCAGCCGCTGCCGGTGCAGTACGCGGACTACGCGCTGTGGCAGCACGACGTCCTCGGCGACGAGAGCGACGCGGCCAGCACCGCCGCCCGCCAGGCCGCGTACTGGACGGAGCGCCTGGCCGGCCTGCCCGAGCTGCTCGACCTGCCCACCGACCACGCCCGCCCCGCCGTCGCCTCCTACCGGGGCGACCAGGTCGGCTTCTCGATCGGGCAGGAGACCCACCAGGCGCTGTCCGCGCTGGCGCGCCGGACGGGCGCGACGACCTTCATGGTCGTCCAGGCGGCGCTCGCCGCCCTGCTCACCCGCCTCGGCGCGGGCACCGACATCCCGCTCGGCACCGCCGTCGCGGGCCGCACGGACGAGGCGCTGGACGGGCTGGTCGGCTTCTTCGTCAACACGCTCGTCCTGCGCACGGACGTCTCCGGCGACCCCACCTTCGCCGAACTCGTCGAGCGCGTACGGGAGAGCGACCTCGCGGCGTACGCCCACCAGGACCTGCCCTTCGAGCGCCTGGTCGAAATCGCCAACCCCGTCCGCTCGCTGGCCCACCACCCGCTGTTCCAGGTCATGCTGACCCTGCAGAGCCAGTCCGAGGCCGCCGTCGAGCTGCCCGGCCTGACCACGCGGGTGGAGGGGCTGGACGCCGGTGCGGCGAAGTTCGACCTCTCCTTCAGCCTCCGCGACCGCTACGCCGCCGACGGGACGCCCGCCGGCATCGACGGCAGCGTCGTCTTCGCCACCGACCTCTTCACGGCCGGCACCGCCCGCGGCATCGCCGAGCGGCTCGTGCGTCTGCTGCAGGCCGCGGCGGCCGCGCCGGACGCCCCCGTGGGGCAGCTGGAGATCCTCGCGCCGCAGGAGCGCGAGCGGCTGCTCGTCGAGTGGAACGACTCCGCCCGCGACGTCGCCCGGGGCACCCTGCCCGAGCTCTTCGAGGCACAGGTCGCCCGCACCCCGCAGGCCGTCGCCCTCGTCCACGGCGACACGACGCTGACGTACGCCGAGCTGGACGCGCGCGCCAACCGGCTCGCCCACCACCTCGCCGGACTCGGCGTGGGCCCGGAGCGGATCGTCGCCGTCGCGCTGCCGAAGTCCGCCGCCCTGGTGGTGGCCCAGCTCGCCGTGGTGAAGGCGGGCGGCGCCTACCTGCCGGTCGACCCCGAGTACCCGGCGGAGCGCATCGCCTACATGCTCGACGACGCGGCCCCCCTGTGCGTCGTCACCGACGCCGCCACCCGCGACCGGCTGCCGCGGACCGTGCCCGTCGTCGACCTCGACGGCACCGACCTCACCGGCCGCCCGGTCCACGCGCCGCAGCGCACGGCGGTGCCGGCGAACCCCGCGTACGTCATCTACACGTCCGGCTCGACGGGCCGCCCCAAGGGCGTCGTCGTCACCCACACGGGCATCTCCAGCCTCGCCGCGGGCCAGATCGAGGTCTTCGGCGTGACGCCGGACAGCCGCGTGCTGCAGTTCGCCTCGCCGAGCTTCGACGCGGCCACGTCCGAGATGTGCATGGCCCTGCTGGCGGGCGCCACGCTTGTGCTCGCCTCCCGCGACGAGCTGCTGCCGGGCGAGGACCTCGTCCGCACGCTCGCCCGGCACCGCATCACGCACGCCACGCTCCCGCCGGCCGCCCTGGCCGTCCTGCCCGACGGCGCGCTGCCCGAGGACATGACGCTGGTCGTGGCGGGCGAGGCCTGCGCCCCGGACCAGGTCGCGCGGTGGTCCGCCGGCCGCCGCATGATCAACGCCTACGGGCCGACCGAGACCACCGTCTGCGCCACGATGAGCGGCCCGGTCTCCGGCGCCGTCACCCCGCCGATCGGCCGGCCCATCGCCAACGCGCAGGTGTACGTGCTCGACGCCGCCCTGCGTCCCGTGCCCGCCGGGGTGCCCGGCGAGCTGTACGTGGCCGGTACGGGCCTGGCCCGCGGCTACCACGGGCGCCCCGACCTCACGGCCGGCCGCTTCGTCGCCGACCCGTACGGACCCGCCGGTACGCGCATGTACCGCACCGGCGACCTGGCGCGCTGGGACGAGGACGGACAGCTGCACTTCGTCGGCCGCGCCGACAACCAGGTCAAGGTCCGCGGCTTCCGCATCGAACTCGGCGAGATCGAGGCCGTCCTGGCCGCCCGCGACGGCGTGGCCCAGGCCGCGGTGATCGTGCGCGAGGACCGGCCGGGCGACCGGCGCCTGGTCGCCTACGTGGTCGGTGACGCCGAGGGCCTGCGCGAGCACGCCGCCGCCGAACTGCCCGAGTACATGGTGCCCTCGGCCTTCGTGACCCTCGACGCCCTGCCGCTGACCCCCAACGGCAAGCTCGACCACAAGGCCCTGCCCGCCCCCGGCCAGGGCGAACGGCCCGCCGGCCGTGCCCCGCGCACCCCGCGCGAAGAGCTCCTGTGCGGCCTGTTCGCCGAGGTGCTGGGCCTGGACGGCGTCGGCGCCGACGACAACTTCTTCGAGCTCGGCGGCGACAGCATCCTGTCCATCCAGCTGGTGAGCCGCGCCCGCAAGGCCGGGCTCGTCCTCACCGCCCGGGACGTCTTCAAGCACCAGTCGCCGGCCGCCCTCGCGCTGATCGCCGCGGACAGCGGCGCGGCCACGGCCCAGGAGGCGCCGGACGCCGGCGTGGGCACCCTGCCGCTGACGCCGATCATGCACTGGCTGCGCGAACTCGGCGGCTCCTGGGAGGGCTTCAACCAGTCGATGGTGGTCCAGGTGCCGGCGGGCGCCGACGAGGACCGGCTGCTGCGGGCCGTCCAGGCCCTGCTGGACCGGCACGACGCCCTGCGCCTGCGCCTGACCGGCACCGACGGCTGGACCCCCGAGATCGCCCCCGCCGGCACGGTCACCGCCGCCGGCTGCCTGGAGCGCGTGGACGTCAGCAGGCTGGCCGGCGAGGCGCTGGCCGAGGCCGTGGCCGTCCACGGCGAGGCCGCCCGGCAGCACCTCGCCCCCGCGGACGGCGCGGTGCTGCGGCTGGTGTGGTTCGACGCCGGCGCCGAGCGGCCCGGCATGCTGCTGATCGTCGCCCACCACCTGGTGGTCGACGGCGTCTCCTGGCGCATCCTGCTCCCGGACCTCGCCGCCGCCTGGGAGGGCTCGGCCGGCGGCGCCACCCCCGCCCTCGACCCCGTACCGACCTCCTTCCGCCGCTGGTCGCAGCGGCTGACCGAGGCCGCGGCCGCCCCGCAGCGCACGGCCGAACTGCCCGTGTGGCAGCGGGTGCTGGACACCCCCGACCCGCAGCTGGGCACGGTCGCCCCCGACCCCGGGCGCGACGTGGCGGCGACCACCGTCTCGCTCACCCTGCGGCTGCCGGCCGAGGTGACCGAGCCCCTGCTGACGTCCGTTCCGGCCGCCTTCCACGCCGGCGTGAACGACGTCCTGCTGACCGGCCTCGCCCTGGCCGTGCGCGAGTACCGCGCGCGGCGCGGCCACGGCACCGGCCCCGTCCTGCTGGACCTGGAGGGCCACGGGCGCGAGGAGATCCTGGACGGCGCCGAACTCTCCCGCACCGTCGGCTGGTTCACCTCGCTCTTCCCCGTACGCCTGGACCCCGGACCGGTCACCGACGCCGACGTGCGCACGGCCGGCCCCGAGCTGGGCCGGGCCCTGAAGCGGATCAAGGAGCAGCTGCGCGAGCTGCCCGACAACGGCATCGGCCACGGCATGCTCCGGCACCTGAACCCGGACACCGCGCCCCACCTGGCCGGGCGGGCCGCGCCGCAGATCGGCTTCAACTACCTGGGCCGCTTCCCCGCCTCCGGCGGCGGCGCCCCCACCGCCGACTGGGCCGTGGTGCCCGGCGTCAAGGGGCCCGCGCCCCGCGACGGCGCCATGCCGGTCGGGCACACCCTGGAGATCAACGCGATCACCGAGGACCGGCCCGGCGGCCCCGAGCTGAGCGCCGTGTGGACCTGGCCGGCCGCGCTCCTGACCGAGGCCGAGGTCCGCGAGATGGCCGAGGGCTGGTTCCGCGCACTGCGGGCCCTGGCCGAGTGCACCGCCACCACCGACGTGGGCGGCTACACCCCGTCCGACCTCTCGCTGGTCGAGCTGAGCCAGGACGAAATCGACGATCTTGAAGCTGAATTGAGGGAAATCGCATGAAGACTTCGGGTCTTGAGGATGTCCTGCCGCTGTCTCCCCTGCAGGAGGGCCTCCTCTTCCACGCGCTCGCCGGCGAGGCGGGCGACACGGACGTCTACAACACCCAGCTCTTCCTCGACCTGGAGGGCACCCTCGACGTCGAGCGGCTGAAGACCTCGGCGCGCGCCCTGCTGCGCCGCCACGCCAACCTGCGCGCCGGCTTCCGCCAGCGCAAGAACGGCCAGGCCATCCAGGTCGTCCACCGCGAGGTGCCGCTGCCCTGGCAGGACGTGGACCTCTCCGCCCTGCCGGAGGCCGTGCGGGAGGCGGAGTTGACCGCCCTGCTGGAGGCCGACCGCGTCCGCCGCTTCGACCTGGCCGCCCCGCCGGCGCTGCGCTTCACCCTCGTCCGCCTGGGCGCGGGCCTGCACCGCCTGGTGATGAGCAACCACCACATCCTCATCGACGGCTGGTCGGCGCCCGTGCTGCTGCGCGAGCTGCTCACGCTGTACAAGGAGAACGGCTCGGACGCGACGCTTCCGCCGGTCACCCCCTACCGCGCCTACCTCGCGTGGCTGGCCCGCCAGGACGCCGGGGCGGCCAAGGACGCCTGGCGCCGCGCCCTCGCCGGGCTGCAGGGCCCCACCCTCGTCGTGCCCGCCGACCCCGACCGGCCCGGCATCCTGCCCGCCTACCGCTCCACCGACCTCCCCGAGGAGCTCACCACCTCCCTGGAGGCCATGGCCCGCACCCGCAACCTGACCGTCAACACCCTCCTGCAGGGAGTGTGGGCGCTGGTGCTGGCCGAGCTGACCGGCCGCGACGACGTGGTCTTCGGCTCGGTGGTCTCCGGCCGCCCGCCGGAGATCCCCGGCATCGAGACGATGGTCGGGCTGTTCATCAACACCGTCCCCGTGCGCGTGCGCCTCGAGCGCGGCGCCTCGCTGGCCGCCAACCTCACCCGGCTGCAGGAGGAGCAGGCCGACCTGCTCGACCACCAGCAGCTGCGCCTGGGCGAGGTGCAGCGCCTGGCCGGGCACGGCGACCTGTTCGACACCGCGCTCACCGTCGAGAACTACCCCTCCGACGGCTCCGGCAGCCAGGAGGTCGCCGGCCTGCGCGTCGCCCGCGTCTCCGGCAAGGACGCCGCCCACTACCCGCTGCGCCTGATCGCCGGCATGGCCGGCCGCCGCCTGCACATGCGCCTGGAGTACCGCCCCGACCTCTTCGACGAGGCCGCCGCGGACGTCCTTCTCGCCCGCACCGAACACCTGGTGCGCACGGCCGTCGAGCAGCCGGAGCTGCTCCTCGGCGACGTCGAGCCGATCACCGCCGCCCAGCGCGCCCTGCTGCCCGTACCGGCGCCCGCTGACGCATCCCTGCCGGTCACTGCCCGGCCGCGGCGGGAGCGCGAGCGCACCCCGCAGGAGGAGATCCTGTGCGGCCTGTTCGCCGAGGTGCTCGGCAAGCCGGCCGTCGCCCCGCACGAGGACTTCTTCGAGCTCGGCGGCCACTCCCTGTCGGCGATCAAGCTGCTGGGCCGGGTCCGCGCGACGTTCGCCGTCGAACTGCCCGTACGCGCCCTGTTCGAGGCCCCCACCGCCGCCCTGCTGGCCCGGCGCCTGGACCAGGGCGTCACCGCCCGCGAGCCGGTCCGCCCGGCCGTGCGGCCCGAGCGCGTACCTGTCTCCTTCGCCCAGCGGCGCCTGTGGTTCCTCGACCGCCTGGAGGGGCCGAGCGCCACCTACAACATCCCCATGCCGCTGCGCCTGACCGGCCGCCTCGACGAGCAGGCCCTGCGCGCCGCGCTGGGCGACGTCGTGGCGCGCCACGAGAGCCTGCGCACCCTCTTCGGCGAGCACGAGGGCGTCCCGTACCAGCGGATCCTCGACGCAGGCGAGCACCGGGCCGAGCTGACCGTCGTCACCACCGACGCGGACGGCCTGCCGGCCGCCCTGGCGAAGGCCGCGCGCCGGCCCTTCGACCTGGCGCTGGAGACGCCGCTGCGCAGCACCCTGTTCAGGGTGGGCGAGGAGGAGCACGTACTGCTCCTGCTGCTGCACCACATCGCGGGCGACGGCTGGTCCACCGCCCCGCTGGTGCGCGACCTGGGCGCGGCGTACACCGCCCGCACCGCGGGCCGCGCCCCGACCTGGGAGCCGCTGCCGGTGCAGTACGCCGACTACACGCTCTGGCAGCACGACCTGCTGGGCGACGACGGCGATGCCGACAGCGTCCTCGGCCGCCAGCTGGCGTACTGGACGCAGGCGCTGGCCGGCGCTCCCGAGCTGCTGGCCCTGCCCACCGACCGGCCGCGCCCGGCCGTCGCCGACCACCGCGGCGACTACGTGCACCTGTCGGTCGACGCCGCCACCCACCGCGCGCTGGTCTCCCTGGCCCGCGCCCACCGCTGCAGCCTGTTCATGGTGGTGCAGGCGGGCCTGGCCGCCCTGCTCACCCGCATGGGCGCGGGCACCGACATCCCCATCGGCACGGCCGTGGCCGGCCGCGGCGACGAGGCCCTCGACGACCTGGTGGGCTTCTTCGTCAACACCCTGGTGCTGCGCACCGACACCGCGGGCGACCCGGGCTTCGGCGAGCTGCTGGAGCGCGTGCGCGAGACCGACCTGGCCGCGTACGCCCACCAGGACATCCCCTTCGAGCGCCTGGTCGAGGCCGTCAACCCGGTGCGCTCGGCGGCCGCGCACCCGCTGTTCCAGGTGATGCTGGCCTTCCAGAACAACACGGGCCCCGCCCTCGAACTGCCGGGCCTCGCGGTCGGCTTCGAGGCCACGGGCGCGGGCGTCGCCAAGTTCGACCTGTCCTTCAGCGTCGCCGAGAGCCACGACCCCGACGGCGAGCCGGCCGGGCTGCGCGGCATCGTCGAGTACGCCACGGCCCTGTTCGACCGCGAGACCGCCCAGGAGCTCGCCGACCGCCTCGCCCGGCTGCTGGCCGCCGCCGCGGCCGACCCGAAGGCCCCGCTCAGCCGCCTGGAGGTGCTGGCCGGCGCCGAGCGCGAGCAGCTGCTGCAGGGCTGGCACGGCCCCGTCCTCGACCTCGAAAAGGCCCCGCTGCCCGCGCTGTTCGCGGCCCAGGTCGCCCGCACCCCCGACGCCGAGGCGCTCACCGCGCACGACGGCACCTCGCTGACGTACCGCGAGCTCGACGAGCGCGCCAACCGCCTGGCCCACCGCCTGGCCGGCCTGGGCGCCGGCCCCGAGCGGTTCGTGGCCCTCGCGCTGCCGAAGTCCGCCGACCTGGTCACCGCCCTGCTGGCCGTGGTCAAGACCGGCGCCGCCTGGGTGCCGCTGGACCCCGCCTACCCGGCCGAGCGCCTGGCCCTGATGCTCGCCGACGCCGACCCGGTGTGCGTGCTCACCGGCTCCTCGGTGACCGCCGCCCTCCCGGCGGACGCGCCCGTCGTCCTGCTGGACGACCCGCGGTTCGCCGCCGAGGTCGCCGCGCAGCCGGCCACCGCCCCCGCCGTGACCGTGCGCACCGACCACCCCGCGTACGTCATCTCCACCTCCGGCTCGACCGGCACCCCCAAGGGCGTCGTCGTCACCCACCGCGGCCTGGCCGGGCTCGCCCACCACCACCGCACCCGGCACGGGGCCGGACCGGGCAGCCGGGTGATCCAGTTCGTCTCGCCGAGCTTCGACGTGTCGGTCTCCGAGCTGTGCATGGCCCTGCTGACCGGCGGCACCCTCGTGGTGCCGGACGGCACGCCGATCGGCGAGGAGCTGGCCCGCTTCCTGGCCGAGCAGCGCATCACCCACGCCCACATGCCGCCCTCGGTCCTGGCCGGCCTGCCGGCGGCGGACCTGCCCGACCTGCGCACCCTGATCGTCGGCGGCGAGGTCTGCGC
The DNA here is from genome assembly GCF_039532865.1 of Streptomyces luteosporeus. Taxonomy (NCBI): domain Bacteria; kingdom Bacillati; phylum Actinomycetota; class Actinomycetes; order Kitasatosporales; family Streptomycetaceae; genus Streptomyces; species Streptomyces luteosporeus. The sequence goes on along the minus strand of NZ_BAAASL010000002.1, from coordinate 183,830 downwards.
CCCCGAGCTGGTGGCCCGCTGGGCGCCCGGCCGCCGCCTGGTCAACGGCTACGGGCCGACCGAGGCCACGGTCGAGGTCACCTCCGCGGTGTGCGACCCGCAGGCCGGGCCCGTGCAGCCCATCGGCCGGCCGGTGGCCAACGCCCGCGCGTACGTGCTGGACGCGGCCCTGCGGCCGGTGGCCGCCGGCGTCGTCGGCGAGCTGTACCTGGCGGGCGACGGGCTGGCCCGCGGCTACCTGCGCCGGCCCGCCGTCACCGCCGCGCGCTTCGTCGCCGACCCCTACGGCCGGCCCGGCACCCGCATGTACCGCACCGGCGACCTGGTGCGCCGGCGCCGCGACGGACAGCTGGAGTTCGTCGGCCGCGCCGACGACCAGGTCAAGCTGCGCGGCTTCCGCATCGAGCTCGGCGAGGTCGAGTCGGCCGTCGCCGAACAGAGCGCGGTCTCCCGCGCGGTGGCCATGGTCCGCGAGGACCGGCCCGGCGTGCAGCGCCTGGTCGCCTACGTCGTCCCGGCCCCCGGCGCCGGCGCCGCCGACGTGGCGGCCCTGCGCTCGCGGCTGCTGGGCCGGCTCCCGGAGTACATGGTGCCCTCGGCCTTCGTGCCGGTGGAGCAGATCCCGCTGACCCCCAACGGCAAGGCGGACCTGCGGGCGCTGCCCGAGCCGCCGGCCGCCCCCGCCGGCCGCGCCCCGCGCTCGGGCCGCGAGGAGGTGCTGTGCGCCCTGTTCGCCGAGGTGCTGGGCGCCCCGGGAATGGGCATCGACGACAACTTCTTCGAGTTCGGCGGGCATTCGCTGCTGGCGTCCAAGCTGGCCGGCCTCATCGGCGCGGTGCTCGGCGCGGAGGTCTCCGTCCGTACGATCTTCGCCGCGCCCACCCCGGCGGCGCTGCTGGAGCGCATCGACGGCGGCGACGCGGCCGGCGGCTTCGACGTCCTGCTGCCGCTGCGCACCACCGGCACGCGGCCGCCGCTGTTCGCCGTCCACCCGGTGGGCGGGCTGAGCTGGTGCTACGCGGGCCTGCTGCGCGCACTGGACGCCGACCAGCCGCTGTACGGCCTGCAGTCGCGCGGCGCCGACGGCAGCGAGCCGCCGGCGGCGACGCTCGCGGAGATGGTCGCCGACTACGTGGCGCAGATGCGCTCCGTGCAGCCGGCGGGCCCCTACCACCTGGTGGGCTGGTCGCTGGGCGGCGCCCTCGCCCAGGCGGTGGCCGCCGAACTGCGCCGCCAGGGCGAGGAGGTGGGCCTGCTGGCCCTGCTCGACTCCTACCCGGTGGAGGCCGACCGCAAGGAGCCGCTGGAGCCGCAGGGCATCCTCACCGACATGTTCCAGGCGTACGCCCGCATCCACGGCGAGTCCGACGCGGTGCCCGCCGACCTCGCCGAGGTGCGCCGCGCCGTCGTCGGCTACATGGGCCGCGGCTCCAGCGAGTCCCGCCACCTGGACGAGGCGCAGCGCGCTGCGGTGCTGGACGTGCTGGTGAACAACGTGCGCCTGGTGACGCCGGCCGAACCGGCCCCGTACGACGGCGACATGCTGCTGGTCGTCGCCACCGAGAACCGCCGCGAGTGGGCGGACCCGGCCGCGTGGGAGCCGTACGTCTCCGGCACGGTGGAGCTGGTGGAGGTCGCCACCACGCACGAGCGGATGACCGAGTCGGCCCCGCTGGCCGAGATCGGCCGCCTGCTGGCGGAGCGCCTGCACCGCGCGCCGGCCGCGGCCCTCGTCTGAGCAGCCGTCGCCTGAGGTGCCTTTTCGCCGGGGTGTTTCCCCAAATTCAGGGAAACGCCCCGGCGGGGTTCCGAGCGGGCTTTAGCGGGCGGGAATTGCCCTGATAGTCCGCCGATAATTCGGCTTTTTAGGCTCCCGGCCACCAGTTCCCGGCCGGGAGGCGGAATGAATCACTCCGCTCGCCCGGCACAGCAACGCGGAGGTCGTGACATCGTGCCGGACGAACCGGAGGACACCATCGTCGAGGGCCGCAGGCCCCCCGGGATACCCCGGCCCCTGCGGCGCGGCCTGCTCGCCGCCGTCGTCGCCGCCGCGGTGGCCGTCCCGGTGACCGGCGCCCCCTCGCAGGCGCGCGACGTGCAGACACCCGCCCCACCGGCCCTGCCGGCCATGGCGGCGGACACCCTCGACGCGCGCTACCGGCTCACCCGGCAGGCCGCCGAGGACGCGGCCGTCGCCGCCGAGCGCGCCGACGACACCGACCGCGCCGCCGCCCTGCGCGCCCTGGCCGCGCCCGGACGGCACTTCCTGTCCTTCGACGGGCGCGGCCGCGGCCGGGCCGTGGAGGTCGTCGGCGACGACCTCGCCACCGCCTCCACCATCACCGTCCTCGTGCCCGGCGCGGACACCACCGTGCGCCACTTCGACAGCCACGGCTCCACCTGGGCCGCCCCCGGCGGCGGCGCCCGGGCCCTCGCCCGCCAGCTGCGCGCCGACGACCCCGGCGGCCGGCACGCGGTCGTCGCCTGGCTCGGCTACGACACCCCCGAGACCATCAGCGGCGCGGTCATCACCCCCGGCCGCGCCCGGGAGGGCGCGCGCGGCCTCCTCGCCTTCCTGACCGGGCTGCGCGCCGCCGCCCCGCACGCCCGGCTGACCCTGCTGTGCCACTCCTACGGCTCGGTCGTGTGCGGCAGCGCCGGCCCCGGCCTCGACGCCGCGCACGTCGCCGACGTCGCCCTCTACGGCAGCCCCGGCAGCGGCGCCACCACGGCGGCCGGCCTGGACACCGCGGCCCGCATCTGGGCCGGCCGGGCGAGCGGCGACGGCATCGCGCGCGTCCCGCACGTCTCCCTGCGTCTGCCGCTGGACATCACCCTGGGCCTGGGCACCGACCCGGTCTCCGGCGCGTTCGGCGCCCACCGCTTCGCCGCCGGCAGCGGCGGCCACGGCGACTACCTGCGCCCCGGCGGCACCGCCCTGCGCAACCTCGCCCTGATCGCCCTCGGCCGCACCGCGGACGTCACCGCCACGGGAGGCGACCGTGCGTGAGACCGTCACGGCGCTCGCCCGCCGCGTGGAGGCCGCCACCCCTGCCCGCCGCGACCGGGCCGTGGACGCCCTGCGCGCCTTCGGCATCTGCGGTGTCGTCCTGGGGCACTGGCTGGTGACGGCCGTCGTCCAGGACGGCGACGGACACCTGTACACCGACAGCCCGCTGGGGCACCTGCCCGCCCTGACACCCCTGTCCTGGGTGCTGCAGACGCTCGCCGTCTTCTTCCTCGTCGGCGGCTACTCGGCCGCCCGCAGCTGGGAGTCGGCCCGCGCCCGCGGCGAGTCGTACGGGCGCTGGACCGCCCGCCGGCTGGGCCGGCTGACCCGCCCCGTGCCCGCCGTCCTGGGTGTCTGGATACCGGCCGCCCTCTGGCTGACGGCCGGCGACGCCGGCTGGGGCACGGTGCGCACGCTGATCGCGCTCGTCGTCTCCCCCCTGTGGTTCCTGTGCGTCTTCGCCGCCCTGACCGCGGCCACCGCCCCCGTCGTGGCGCTCGTACGCCGCCTGGGGCCCCAGGCCGCGCTGCTGCCTGCCGCCACGGTGGCCCTGGTGGACACCGCCCGGTTCGGCTGGAACACCCCGGAGCAGCTCGGCTGGCTGAACGTGCCGGCCGGCTGGCTCGTCCCGTACGTCCTCGGCACCGCCTGGGCCGCAGGTCACCTGCGCGGCGTCCGCGCCCCGCTCGCCCTGCTGGCCGGCGGCGCGGCGGGCACGGTGGCCCTCGTCCTGGGCTGCGGCTACCCGGCGAGCATGGTCGGCGTGCCGGGGCAGGACGTCTCCAACCTCAGCCCGCCCACCCTCGCCGCCGTCTGCTTCGGCCTCGCCCAGGCGGGCCTCGCGCTGGCCCTGCGCGGACCGCTGCGCCGCCTGATGGGCCGCCCCCTGCCCTGGATGCTCGTCGCCGGGCTCAACCTGTCGGCGATGACGGTGTTCCTGTGGCACCAGACGGCCATGCTGCTGACCACCTGCCTGGGCCTGACCGCCGGCCCGCTGCCCGGCCTGCACACCGCCCCCCTCTCCTTCGGATGGGCGCTGGAGCGGCTCGCCTGGCTTCCGGTGTTCGCCGTCGTCCTGGGCCTGCTGATGCCGCCCTTCCGGCACCGCGAGCACGCCCCCGCACGCACCCGCAAACGCCGGGCCGCATTTATCCGCGGGAGAGCTGAATTGATATTCCACCGATAAAGCCCCCGCCTAGTGTCGCTGAGGAAAGTAATCCGATGAATTATCCGCGTGGAGGGTTGCGCTCGTGGTGAGTTGGGCTGACGGGCACGGGCCGGAGGCGGCCGGTGCCGCGGAGGGCGAGAACCACTGGCGGGAGGTGCTCACCGCCGGCGGCTTCACCGCGCTGCCGCGCTGGACACGAACCCCCGGCGCGACGGCGGACGAACCGTCCGCGGAACACCGCACCCGCGCCCCCGGGGCGCTCGCGGAACTCGCCGCCCGCACGGCCGGCGAACTCGGCGTCTCCGTCGGCGCGGTGCTGCTCGCCGCGCACGTGAAGGTGCTCGCGGCGCTCACCGGCGACCGCGACGTCGTGACCGGCTGCCTGCGCGAGGGCTGGAGCGCCCCGCTGCCCTGCCGCGTCACCGCCGAGGACGGCACCTGGCGCGAGCTCGTCGCCCGCGCCGTCGGCGCCGAGGCCGCCACCGAACGCCACCACGGCCACCCCCTCGACGCCCTGCGCGCCGAACTGCGCCGTACCGACGCGCTGTTCGACACCGTCCTGGTCACCGACCGGGCCCCGGCCGAGGACGACCTCGCCCCCGGCGTCCTGCTCGCCGTCGGCCTCGACGTCACCGGCACGGCCTCCGGCGACGCCGAACTCGTCGTACGCCACCGGCCCCACGCCCACGACGCCGGCTTCGCCGCACGCGTCGCCGGCTACCTGCTCACCGCCCTGCGCGCCATGGCCGCCGACCCCGACGCCCCGCACCACGAGCTGTGCCTCATCGGCGACGAGGAGCTCGCCTTCCAGCTGCAGGACCTGGCCGGACCCGAGCGCCCCCTGCCCGACCTGCGCTTCCACGAGCTCTTCGAGGAACGGGTGCGCCTGCACCCCGACCGCGTCGCCGCCGTCCACGGCACCGAGCGCTGGACGTACGCCGAGCTCAACAGCCGCGCCAACCGCATCGCCCGCGCCCTGCGCGCCCGCGGCCTCGCCGACGAGGACGTCGTCGCCGTCGTCGCCGAACGCAACCTGCACTGGCTGGCCGGCGTCCTCGCCGTCCTCAAGGCCGGCGGCGCCTACCTGCCGGTCGAACCCCACTTCCCCGCCGGCCGCATCGCCACCGTCCTCGCCCGCGCCGACTGCCGCTGGGCCCTCGCCCAGCGCGACAGTGCCGCCCACCTGGACGAGGCCACCGCCGGCCTCGGCACCGTCACCACCGGCTACCTCGACACCCTGCCCGCCGAGACCGACGACGACAGCGACCTCGGCCTGCCCGTCGGCCCCACGCAACTCGCCTACATCTACTTCACCTCCGGCTCCACCGGCCTGCCCAAGGGCGCCATGTGCGAGCACGAGGGCTTCCTCAACCACCTGCTCGCCAAGATCGAGGACCTCGGCGTGCGCGAGGGCGGCACCGTCGCCCAGACCGCGCCCCAGAGCTTCGACATCTCCCTGTGGCAGCTCGTCGCCGCCCTCCTCGTCGGCGGCACCACGCTCATCGTCGAACAGGACGTCGTCCTCGACGTACGCCGCTTCGTCGACAAACTCGCCGCCGAACGCGTCGAGGTCGCCCAGCTCGTGCCCTCCTACCTGGAGGTCATCCTCTCCCACCTGGAGGACAGCCCCCGCGAACTGCCCCACCTGACCTGCGTCTCCGCCACCGGCGAGGCCCTGAAGAAGGAACTTGCCGAACGCTGGTTCGCCGCCTTCCCGCAGGTCCGGCTCGTCAACGCGTACGGCCTGACCGAAACCTGCGACGACACCAACCACGAGGTCATGGACCGCGTCCCGGACCACCCCTCCGTGCCGCTCGGACCCCCCGTCCGCAACGTCCTCGTCCTCGTCGTCGACGAACGCCTCAACCCCGTGCCCCTCGGCGCGCCCGGCGAGATCGTCTTCTCCGGCATATGCGTGGGCCGCGGCTACGTGGGCGACGAGGAACGCACCCGCGCCGCCTTCGTCCCCGACCCCTTCCGCGCCGGCCGCGGCCGCCTCTACCGCTCCGGCGACTTCGGCCGCTGGCTGCCCGACGGCAAACTCGAATACCTCGGCCGACGCGACTCCCAGATCAAGATCCGCGGCTTCCGCATCGAGATCGGCGAGATCGAGAACCGCCTCCTGCGTGTCCCCGGCGTCCGCGACGGCGCCGTCGTCGTCGCCGGCGAGGGCGACGGCCGCCACCTCGTCGCCTTCTACGCGGCCGACGAGGACCGCCCCGTACGCGAGACCCTCGCGGCCGACCTGCCGCCGTTCATGGTCCCCGACCACGCCCACCGGCGCGAGGCACTGCCGCTCACGGCCAACGGAAAGATCGACAAGAAGGCCCTGACGGCACTCGCCGCCGAACTGGCCGTCGCCGACGCGCCGTTGCGGGCCGCGCCGCACACGCCCACCGAACGCAGGCTGGCCGCGCTGTGGGCGGCGGCCCTGAAGGTCCCCGAGGACCGCATCGGCCGCCACGACCACTTCTTCGAGACGGGCGGCACGTCACTGTCGGCCCTCCGCCTCGTGATCGCCCTCGACCGCCGCATCACGGTGACGGAACTGGCCCGCACGCCGATCCTGGCGGAGCTGGCGACCGTACTGGACAAGCGGAGCTAGCCCCAACCCCGCCCTTCCACCGTTCCCGAGGGGGCCTGCGGCCCCCTCGCACCCCCGCTTCGGGGGCTCCGCCCCCGCACCCCCGACCGCGCTCCGCGCGGTGGACGGCGCCGCCGGTTTGTGGGCAATCGTTCCGCTGGGCGGAACGGGTGGGCACAAACCGGCCCACCGGGCCGCACCACCCCGGACAACAGCAACCACCCACAGGACGCACCATGACCACCCTCCTCGACCCACCCCTCACCGTCACCACGGAACCCGGCCGCACCCCCGTAGCAACTGTCACGTCCCTCGACCGCGAAGCAATCCGCACCGCCCTGGCCACCCACGGCGCCCTCCTCCTCCGCGGCCTCGCCGTCGCCTCGGCCGCCGACGTGGCCGCCGTCGCGGACGCCCTCGGTGTCGTCCCGATGCGCGAGCGCGAGCGCTTCGCGGCGCGCCGCGACCTGGGCAGCGGCGTGTACTCCGGCTCGGAGTGGCCGCACGACGAGCCGATGTGCATGCACCACGAGTTGAGCTACGCCGCCGAGGTCCCGGCGACCGCCGTCTTCGGCTGCCTGACGGCCCCGGCGGAGGGCGGCGCGACCGCCGTGGCCGACTCCCGCGAGGTGCTGCGGGCGCTGCCGGCGGACGTCGTGGAGCCGTTCCGCCGCCTGGGCTGGCTGCTCAAGCGCGCGTACCACGAGGTCGGCGTGGCGTGGCCGGAGGCGTTCGGCACGGACGACACGGCGGCCGTCGACGCGTACTGCGCGGCGAACGCCGTACAGGCCGAGTGGTTGCCGGACGGCCGCCTGCACACCCGCCAGCGCCGGGCGGCGATCATCAGCCATCCGGTCACGGGGGAGGAGGTCTGGTTCAACCAGGCCGCGTTCCTCAACGGCCGCACCCTCGATCCGATGATCCGCGAGTACCTCGTGGCGATGTACGGCGAGGACGGCCTGCCGTTCGACACGGCGTACGGTGACGGCACGCCCGTCCCGGAGGACGTCGTGGAGACGATCAACGCCGCCTACCGCGCGGCGACCCGCCGCGAGCCGTGGCAGCGCGGCGACGTGCTGCTGGTGGACAACCTGCGCACGGCGCACAGCCGCGAGCCCTACCGGGGCGACCGCGAGATCGCGGTCGTGCTCGGCGATCCGGTCCGCCTGCCGGGCCACGTCCTCGGGCTCTGAGAGCCCGTACCGCATCACGGAGACTGACAGACGCATGTCGCAGACCGATACCCCTACTTTCGCCGTCATTCCCGGCGCCCAGGTCCACCGCATCCTGCAGGGCCGTGAGCGGGAGGTGACCGATCTGGTCGAGGCCGCCTACCGGCTGCACGGGGAGGGCGCCACCGTCAATCCGCCCTCGTACTTCCTGCGCTTCCCCGACCGGCCGTCGTCGCGCATCATCGCCCTGCCCGCCTCGCTGGGCGGCGGCAACCGCGTCGACGGGCTGAAGTGGATCTCCAGCTTCCCGGAGAACGTCGCAGCTGGCATTCCGCGCGCCTCGGCGGTGCTGATCCTCAACGACCATGCGACCGGCTATCCGCTGGCCTGCCTGGAGAGCTCCATCATCAGTGCCGCCCGTACCGCCGCGTCGGCGGCGCTGGCCGCCCGCGCGCTGGCCGACGGCCGGGCGGGCGCCCCGCGACCGCGCCGGGTGGGTTTCGTCGGCACCGGTCTGATCGCCCGCTACCTGCACACCTATTTGGTGGGCACGGGCTGGGAGTTCGACGAGGTGGCGGTGCACGACCTGTTCGCGGAGCACGCGGAGGGCTTCAGCGCGTACGTGCGCGGCACGGGTACGGCGGCTCGGGTGACCGTGCGCGAGAGCGCCGAGGACCTGATCCGCTCCTGCGACCTGGTGGTGTTCGCCACCGTCGCGGGCACGCCGCACGTCGAGGACCCGGCGTGGTTCGCGCACAACCCGCTCGTCCTGCACGTCTCGCTGCGCGACCTCGCGCCGGAGGTGGTGCTGGGCGCCACCAACATCGTCGACGACGTCGAGCACTGCCTGAAGGCGAACACCTCGCTGCACCTGGCCGAGCAGGCCACGGGCAACCGCGACTTCGTCCACGGCACCCTGTACGACGTCCTGACCGGGGGCGTGGAGCTGCCCGCGGACCGGCCGCTGGTCTTCTCGCCGTTCGGTCTGGGCGTCCTGGACCTGGCGCTCGGCAAGCACGTCTACGACGCCGCGCTGGCCGGCGGCGAACTGGCGGTCGTCGACGACTTCTTCCACGAGATGCGGCGCTACGGCTGACGCCTCGCCGGACCGCAAGAACCGGAGGACAACGTGCCGATCATCTCGGTACCCCAGGAATTCAACGAAAACGATCTCTACGTCGATCTGCGCACCGCCCTCGGCCTGCCGCTCTACCTCAAGTGCGAGGGCCTGAACTTCGCCGGCTCCGTCAAGCAGAAGGCCGCGGCCGAGATGATCGAGGCCGCGGAGCGGGAGGGCCGGCTGCGGCCCGGCTCGGTCCTGGTGGAGTCCTCGTCGGGCAACCTCGGCGTCGCCCTCAGCATGATCGCGGCCAGCAAGGGCTACGGCTTCCTGTGCGTGACCGACTCCCGCTGCAACCTCGCCACCCGCCGGCTGATGGAGACCTTCGGCGCCCGGGTGCACACCATCACCGAGCCCGACCCGGAGACCGGCTTCCTGGGCGCCCGCATCGCGTACGTGAGCCGGTTGTGCGAGAGCGACGAGCGGTACGTGTGGCTCAACCAGTACTCCAATCCCAACAACTGGCGTGCCCACCACCGGCACACCGCGCCGGTGATCTCCCGCCGCTTCCCCGACCTCGACACGCTGTTCGTCGGGGCGGGCACCACGGGCACGCTGATGGGCTGCGCCCGCTGGTTCAAGGAGCACCGCCCGGACGTACGCATCGTCGCCGTCGACAGCGTCGGCTCGGTCACCTTCGGCCGGCCGCCCGCCCCGCGCATGATCCCGGGCCTGGGCGCGGGCGTCCGCCCGCCGCTGCTGGACGAGGCCTACGTGGACGACGTGGTGCTCGTCCCGGAGCGCGACACCGTGCGCGCCTGCCACCGGCTGGCCTCGCGCGGCTTCCTCTTCGGCGGCTCCACGGGGACGGTCGTCGCCGGCGCCGCCGCCTGGCTGGCCGACCGGGCGCCGGTGGGCACCGCCGTCGCCCTCTCCCCGGACCTGGGGGAGCGCTACCTGGACACGATCTACCAGACCAACTGGCTGCACGGGGTCTACGGCCCGGACGTGCTCGACGCCCTGGACGCCGCCACCACCCCGGACACCGCGCACGCCGCGCACACCGCGCACACCGCCGACGACCCGGTGTCGCTGGCCACCGCGACCGCCTGACCACCGCTCACGAAGGATCAAGGATCACTGCCATGACCAACCCGTTCGAGAACACCGACGGCCGCTACCTCGTGCTCGTCAACGACGAGCGCCAGTACTCGCTGTGGCCCGCCTTCGCCGAGGTGCCGGCCGGCTGGCAGGTCGCCCAGGGCGAGTCCGGCCACCAGGAGGCCCTCGACTTCATCACCGCCACCTGGACCGACATGCGGCCCCGCTCGGTCGCCGAGGCGATGGCGGCCTGACGCGCCCGCGCGCAGCCCTTCCCTCCCTACCTCAGACGGTGATCAATCCATGACCGCAATACTCGAATCCCGGGTCTCCGTGCCGACCGTGACGGTCGACCCCTACAGCGCGCCGGCCGTCGAGCGGACGGTCCGCGACCTGCGCACCGCGGCCGGGGGCCGGGTGGACAGCCCCGAATGGGTGGCCGCCGCCCGCGACGCCTGGTCGGAGTTCCCCGCCACGCTGCGCCGCGCCCTGGCCGACTACCGGCGCGACTCCGGCCGTACCGGCGCCCTGCTCGTGCGCGGCCTGCCGGTCGGCGAGGAGGAGCTGCCCGACACCCCGTCGGCACCCGACTCGGTGCAGCGCACCGCCACCGTCGCCGCCGGCGTGCTGACCGCCGTCGCCTGCGGCCTGGGCGACCCGGCCGCCTTCCGTCCGGAGAAGACCGGTGCGCTGGTGCAGGACGTCATTCCGCGCCGCGGCCAGGAGGACTTCCAGGGCAACGCCGGCTCGGTGCTGCTGACGTTCCACACCGAGAACGCCTTCCACCCGCACCGCCCCGACTTCGTGATGCTGATGTGCCTGCGCGCCGACCACGAGAAGGTGGCCGGGCTGCGGACCGCATGCGTGCGCGAGGTGCTGCCGCTGCTGTCGGACGAGGGCCGTGCGGCGCTGTCCGCGCACGAGTTCGTGACGACCGCCCCGCCGTCCTTCGGCACCGGCGGCACCGACGCCCCGCACCCGGTGCTGTCGGGCGCGCCCGACGACCCGGACCTGCGCGTGGACATGGCGGCGACGACGCCGCTGACCGACCGGGCCCGCCGGGCCATGGAGGAGCTGCGGGAGCTGTTCGAGCTGACCGCGCAGACGGCCCGGCTGCTGCCGGGCGACCTGGCGATCGTCGACAACCGGGTGACGGTGCACGGCCGTACCGCCTTCCGGCCGCGCTACGACGGCCGGGACCGCTGGCTGCAGCGCACGTTCGTCCTGTCGGACCTGCGGCGCTCGCGCGTCCACCGGGCCGGCGACGGCTACGTCCTGGACTGAAGCCGGGCGCACGGCGACCGCAGGGACGGGGCCGGTCACGGGCGCGGCGCGAGGAGCGCACGCCGGTGCCGGCCCCGCCGCGGTCGTGCACGACCAAGGAGGAGAGACGTGCCACCCATCGCACTGACCGGCCGCCCGGCCGGTCCCACTGCCGTCGGCGCGCTGCGCGTGGTGGTGGACGAGCCCTTCGCCCTGCTGCGCACGGGCCTGTTGCGCACCCTGGCCGACGCCGGCCACACCCCCCTGTCCCCCGGGGACCGCCCGCTTGCCGCCACCGTCGCCGACCACCGCCCGGACGTGGTCGTCGCCGCCGCCGGCCGCCTGCAGGAGGTCGTCGCGCTGCGCCGCGAGCGGCCCGCAACGCCCGTCCTGGTCCTGTCGCGGCGGGCCGAGGCGCACCACGTGCCGCAGCTGCTGGCGGCGGGCGGCCGGGGCACGGGCTACCTGCTGCACCGGCGGATCGGGGACGAGGCGGAGTTCCTGGACGCGCTGACGCGCGTCGCCCGCGGCGGGACGGTGCTGGATCCCGACGCGGTCACCCGCGCCCTGCGGGCGCACGAGGCGCACGACGACCTGGCGCAGCTCAGCCCCCGCGAGCGCGAGGTGCTGGCGCTGATGGCCGAGGGGCTGAGCAACGCCGGCATCGCCCGCGCACTGGTGGTCTCGACGGCGACGGTGGAGAAGCGGGTCGCCGGCGTCTTCGCCAAGCTGGGGCTGGAGCCGGACGGCGTGGCCAACCGCCGGGTGCTGGCGGTGCTGCGCTACCTGCGGGCGGCGGGCGACTGCGGCTCGTCCAGCACGTGCGCGATCCGTTCGGCGCCCCAGTGCGCCCTGACCTCCACGGGTGCGGTGCCGAGCACCGCGAGGGTGGCCAGGTAGCCCTCGCCCAGGGCGAGTTCGGGTGCGGTGCGGTCGGTCAGGTCGGTGAGCTGCGCGCGGACGCCCGAGCCGCCCGGGCCGTGCCAGGCCAGCAGGGCCGGCGGCTCGGCGGGCGACGAGACGGTGAAGTCGGTCATGGGCACGGCCAGCCCGTCGCCGGTGGCCTTGAGGACGGCTTCCTTGCGGGTCCAGTACGTCAGGAAGCCGTGCTGCCGGGCGGCCGCCGGCAGCGTGCGCAGCGCGTCGCGCTCGGCGGGGGTGAGGGTCAACGACGCCTCGACGGGCTCCTCCTCGTCCGCGTCGCCCGGGGCGGTGAGCTCCTCGACGTCCAGGCCGAGGGGCCGGCCGTGGGCGAGGGCCACCAGGACGCGGTCGCCCGAGTGCGAGACGGACAGCTCCCAGCCCACCGCGGCGCCGTCGGGGCGCGGCTTGCCGTGCGGTCCGCCGCAGTCGGGGCAGCGCACGGGCAGGCGGACGGCGTCGAGGCCGGCGCCCACCTGCTCGGCGAGGGCGGCCTTGGCGAGCACGCGGCCGGTGACGAAGCGGGCCCGGTCGCCCTCGTGCGCGTAACTGCCGAAGCGGGACCGCTCGGCGGCATCCAGCAGTGGCAGGTAGCGGTGCGGCTCGGGCAGCGGCGCCGCGCCCCAGACGTGGCAGACGGCGTGCGGCATTGCGCTCGGCTGCAAGGCACCTCCAACCAACGGACCGTACGGCGAAGGGTCCTCCGCCGGTCCTGCCATGGTGGCCCGGGCGGGCGGGCCGGCGGTATCCGGCTGACCTCCGCGTTCCTTACGGAAAACCCGCCCCGGCGGGGCGGGCCGGGTTTTCGGGAGGCGGCGTCTCAGGACGTGTCCGGTGGATCGTGCAGCGCCCCGTAGGGGCGCCGTGGTGCCGCGTGACGAAGATCCGCCGGACAGTCCCTAGGAGGCAGCGCCTCGGGAGGCGGCGTCCTCAAGAAGCAGCGTCCTCAGGAGGCGGCCGGCAGGTCCTTCGCCGCGGCCTCCGCGTACCCGCCGGTGCCGCGCGGGTCCATGTGGGCGAGGGCGCCGGGGAAGGCGATGCCCGGCAGGACGTGCTGCCAGAACTTCGTGATCCGCCCCGGCAGGTCGGCCCGGCCGGTGAGGATCTCCGACATCACCTGGATGCCGGTGAAGGAACCGACGATCATCATCGCGGTCTCGTGCGGCACGACCTGCGGCAGCACCTCGCCGCGGTCCTGCGCCTCGGTGAGCAGCCGCTCGATCACGCTCACCCACGCCTCGTAGGGCGCGGGCGCCGGGGAGTCGAACGTGGTCTCCAGGGTGAGCCGGATGCTGGCCCGGAGCATCACGTCGTGCTGCAGGGCGCGGGCGGTCTCGTGGGTGAGGTCGATCGCCCCCTGCAGGCCCTCGCCGGTGGTGGCGCCGCCGGCCATGCCGAGCTGCTCCTCGATGACGGCCTGGGCGAGGGCCTCCTTGGAGGCGAAGTGGAAGTACAGCGCGCCCTTGGTCACCCCGGCCCGCTTGAGGATGTCGGAAATACCGGCCCGCTCGTATCCGTACTCGCCGAAGACCTCGGCCGCCGCCTCCAGAACAACACGACGGGTCCGGACCGCTCGTTCTTGTCTTGCCACGTGATCTCTACCCTTCGTACCCCCCGTGGACATCTGCGCAGCCCACAGCATAAGAGAAACGCCAAAAGAGACCGAGGATCGACCTGAAAGCAGCTTGACGCAGACACGATCATGGCGGGGGGATCAGTGCGGCATCGGTGTACGAAATCACGCGATCTTGGCCCTTGAAAAAAACCGGCTGACCGGTATCGTGGCCTGAGTCGTCGCCAGAAGCGCCCTCACCAGGCGCCACCGCACTCGTCTCAGGGGGACATGATGACCGCGACACTCATCAGGGGAGCAACGACCACCACCGCGTACGACCGGGCCGCGTACGACCAGACCGTGCCCCGGCAGTTCGTCCACCGTTCCGCGCTGTCCGAGGTCTTCCTGACCGGCTCCGCCGGCCTCGGCGAGGGGACGTACCTCGTCTCCGCCCAGTGGCCGCGCGCCCACTCCTTCTTCACCCTCGAACGCAACCGCCGCCACGACCCCATGCTGGTCGCGGAAACGGTGCGGCAGACCGGCCTGCTGATCGCCCACACCGAGTACGGCGTCCCCCTCGGGCACAACTTCCTCATGTGGGACCTCTCCTACGACATCGAGGAGGAGGGCCTGCACATCGACGGCGCCCCCTCCGAGGTCACCGCCGTCGCCACCAGCCACGACGTGCGCATGCGCGGCACTCAGCTGGCCGGCATGCGGCTGCGGATCGAGCTCTTCCGCGACGGCAGACGCATAGGCGGCGGCGGGACGTCCTTCCACGTCACCTCGCCCACCGCCTACCGCCGGCTGCGCCCCATCGACCTGCTCAGCGCCTGGGCGGACGCCGCCGAGGCACCGCTGCCCGCCCCCGTCGACCCGCACCTCGTCGGCCGCGACCGGGAGGAGGACGTGGCCCTCGCCCCCGCCGCCGGGACGCACACCTGGGACCTGCGCGCCGACTGCCGCCACCCCGTCCTCTTCGACCACCCCGTCGACCACGTGCCCGGCATGGCCGTCATGGAGGCCATGCGCCAGGCCGCCCACCTGGTCGCCGGCCCCGGACCCGTGACACCGGCCTCCTACACCACCGAGTTCGCCCACTACGTGGAGTTCGGCACGCCCTGCACCGTGCACGCCGAGATCACCGGCCGCACCGAGGAGGGCACGCACATCACCACCCGGGCCGTCCAGGACGGCCGGACCGCCGTCACCGGCCGCCTCGTCATGCGCCCGCGAGCCCGCGCATGAGCACCGGACGCATCCTGCTCACCGGCGCCACCGGCTTCATCGGCTCCACCGTCCTGCAGGAGCTGACCCGCACCACCGACGCACCCGTTCGGGCCCTGGTCCGGCGCCCCGTCGCCACCTCCCCCGGCCCGGCACCCGAGTACGTCCACGGCGACCTCACCGCACCGGACTCGCTGCGCGGCCTGTGCACCGGCGTCGACACCGTGCTCCACCTCGCCTCGTACGTCGGAAGCGACGAGGACACCTGCAAGGCGGTCAACGCCGCCGGCACCCGCGCCCTGCTCGCCGAGGCCCGCCGGGCCGGCGTGCGCAGGATCCTGTACGCCGGCACGACCGCCGTCCTCGGCGCCGGCCCGCACCGCGGCCTCGCCGAGGACGCCCCCGCCCGCCCCGTCTCGCCCGCCAGCCGCACCCGGCTGGCCGCCGAGCAGGCCGTGCTCGCGGCGGGCGGCACGGTGCTGCGGCCGCCCCTGGTCTACGGACGCGGCGACACGTGGGTGGTCCCCGCGATCGCCGAACTGACCGAACGCGTACCCGCACTGATCGACGGCGGCCGCGCCCTGCTGTCCCTGGTCGCCGTCGACGACCTGGCCCGCCTGGTGGTGGCGGTGGCCGGCAGCGACGCCGTGCCCGCCGGCGTCCACCACGCCGCCCACCCCGAACCGGTCGCCTTCCGCGACCTGCTGGACGCCCTCGTCACCCACGCCGGGCTGCGCCCGCCCGTGGACGACCTGAGCCAGGAGGAGTACCTCGCGCGCCTGCGCCGCACCTCCGGGCGCGTCTCGGAGCACCAGGTCTCGCTCATCGCCGCCGACCGCTGGTACGCGAGCCGGCGCATCTGGGAGCTGGCCGGCTGCGCCCCCGGCCCCGGCCTGCGCATCGCCGAGCACGCCGACTGGTACCGCGCCCACCTCGCGGGACGGGCCCGCCCCTACGGCAACGCCGCCTGACAGCACCACCCGACGAAAGCGGCCGGCGACATGGCCGACGACATGGCGAAAGGGCGGCTCGAGCCTCCCCCCTCTTGGCTCGAGCCGCCCGGCTCCACGAGGAAGAGCCGCGCGAACCAGGCTAGTTGACTCTGCGTCAGTGTCCAATCACGCCGGCGACACCGCCCTATCGACTTATTTATAGTTCCCCCACAATCAGTGGCGACAAGCCAAGGGGAGACACATGGATCTGGCCCTCTTACGCACGTTCGTCACGGTGCACCGGGCCGGCTCCCTCACCCGCGCCGCCGCCCTCCTCGGCCTCTCCCAGCCCGCCGTCACCAGCCAGATCCGGGCCCTCGAACGCCAGGTCGGCCGCCCGCTCTTCCTGCGCGTCGCCCGCGGCGTGCGCCCCACCACCACCGGCGACGAACTGGCCCACCGCATCGCCCCGCACGTCGACGCCCTGCTGGAGATCACCGAATCCGGCTTCGCCGGCCAGGGCCCCGCCCGCACCCTGCACCTGGCCGGGCCGCCCGAGTTCACCGCCCTGCGCATCCTGCCCGCCCTCGCCCCGCTCATCGGCCGCGGCCTGACCGTGCGCGCCGCCCACGGCATGGCCGAGGAGCTCTTCGAGGGCCTGGCCGCCGGCCACCACGACCTCGCCGTCACCACCACCCGCCCCCGCGGCCCCCTGCTGACCGCCACCCCGCTGTGCGACGAGGAGCACGTCCTGGTCGCCGCCCCCCGCTGGGCCGCCCGGCTCGGCGGCCCGGCCGTCCTGCGCGACAAGGGCGCGAGCGCCCTGGAGGGACTGCCCGTCGTCGAGGTCCACGAGAGCCTGCCGCTCCTGGCCCGCTACTGGGCCACCGTCTTCGACTCCGCACCCGTCACCGCCGGCACCGTCGTCGTCCCCGACCTGCGCGCCGTCCTGGCGTGCGTCGCCGCCGGGGCCGGCATCGGCGTCCTGCCCCGCTACCTGTGCGGCGACGCCCTCGACACCGGGGAGGTGGTGGCCCTGCTCGACCCGCCGGTGCCGCCGCTGCGCACGTACTTCCTCGTCGTCCGCGCCGGCACGCTCGGCAACCCGCAGCTGGCCCGGGCGCACGAGTGGCTGCTGCGCGCAGCGGTGTCGTGGTGAGACGCCCTTTCACCCGGCACCCGCGTTTCGCCCGCCGGTCCGCGCGGCAGATCTTCCCCATGACCGAACGCCCCGTGGTCAAACGCACCGCCCGCGCCATCCTGCTCGACACCCTCGACGCGCCCGGGGGCGGCTCCCGCCCGGCCGGCCACGAGATGATCCTGATCAAACGCACCAAGCCCGGCGAGCCGCCGTACTGGATCACTCCCGGCGGCGGCGTCGAGCCGCAGGACCCCACCGTCGTCGCCGCCCTGCACCGCGAGGTCGACGAGGAGCTCGGCGCCAAGGTCACCGACGTCGTCCCCGCCTTCGTCGACACCGTCCGCCACTCCCTGCACCACGCCGCCCACGGCGTGAAGGTCCAGCACTTCTTCGTCTGCCGGCTCGCCTCCATGGACCTCTCCCGGCGGCACGGCCCGGAGATCGACGAGCCCCACGGCACGTACGAGGTGGTGCGCATCCCCTTCACGCCCGCCGGCCTGGAGTCGGTCGAGGTCGTCCCGCCGTCCCTGCGCACCTACCTCCGCGAGAACGTCGAGGGCATCCTCGCCCTCCTCGCCCCCGACCTGGGCTGACGCCGAGCGCCCCGAAGGGGCGCGGGGCAGTGTCGATCTGCGGCTGCCGCCGCGTGGGCGCGATCGGCCACCGCCGGCCCGCAGACGAAGTGCCGCGCCCCCTACGGGGCACCCGCCGAGGCCAGCAGTTCGTCGAGGGAGTCGTGCCGGATGCGGTGCGGGGGGATGCCGATGCCCAGCAGGGCGTCCACCCCGCTGCGGACCATGCCGGGCGGCCCGGAGAGGAACGCCTCGTACGCCGTCCACGGCCCGTACTTGCGCACGACCTGCGGCAGCCGGCCGCTCAGCCCCAGCGTCGGGCCGTCGGAGACCACCGGGCGCACCGACAGCCAGCGGTGCACCTTCTGCAGCCGCAGCAGCGTGTCGAGGTCGTACAGGTCGTCGTCGTGCCGGGCGCCGTAGAAGACCTCGACGGGACGGCTGCGGCCGTGCTGTGCCACGTCCTCGACCAGCGCCTTGATGGGGGCGATGCCGGTGCCGCCACCCAGGCAGAGCATGCCGTCGTCGGTGCTGTGGTCGGCCACCATCGACCCGGCCGGGGGCCCGAGGCGGACGACGTCGCCGGGCCGGGCCCGGTGCACCAGCGCCCCGGACACCCAGCCCGCGGGCACGGCCCGCACGTGGAAGGTGAGCAGGCCGTCGGAGCGGGGGGCGCAGGCGAAGGAGTAGTGCCGCCACACCCGTGGCCACCACGGCGTCTCCACGCTCGCGTGCTGCCCGGCGCGGTAGGGGTAGGGCGCGTCGGGCCGGACGGTGATCACGGCAATGTCGTGGTTGCGGGGTTCGTGGGCGACGATCTCCGCCTGCCACCAGGGCGGGGAGGTGCGCTCGTCCGCGGCGGCCGCGTCGATCATGATCTGGGAGACGGTGGTGTACAGCCGCGCCCACGCCGCCTCGGCGGTCGCGTCCCACGTCTGCGTGGCGTAGCGGGCGAGCGCGCCGAGGAGGGCCTCGCCGACGGCGGGGTAGTGGGCGGCGACCGTGCCGTACTTGCGGTGCCCGCGGCCGAGTTCCGACAGGTACGTGGTGAGCACCGGCACGTCGTCGGCGTGTCGGGCGGCCGTCAGCAGCGCCTTGAACAGCCGGTCGCGCTGGACGTCCATGGCGGCGGGGAACAGGGCGCGCAGGTCCGGGTCGCGCAGGAAGAGCAGGGCGTAGAAGTAGGAGGTGACCTTGTCCGCGACGGGCTCGATCTCGGCGAGCGTGCGCCGCACGAGCGCCGCGTCGGCGGACGGCTGCGCCGCGCTGCCCTCCGGCCGGTGCGCCCGCTCCTGGTAGGCGAGCGGCTGCCAGCGGCTGCCGAGGCTGGACGGGGGCGCGGTCGCGCAGGAGGCCGGTATGCCCCCGCCGTTCGCCGGGGTGCTGGGAGCGTCCATCGTTCCCTCGCTCGGACGTCATCGTCTGCTGATGGAGCGCAGCCTGCCACCGGCATATCGGGCGGCAGAACGATTCAGCAGAAGTCCGAACGGGCGCGGGGGCGTTGCTCTAGGGTGCCCCGACGAGGGCGTGTGCCTCGCGCAGGTCCGTGCCGCGGTAGGAGTGCGTGGCGACGTGCTGGACGTGGTGGTCGGCGTTGACCGCCACCGACACCGGCACCACCTTGAACAGTTCGGCGTCCGACATCGAGTCGCCGTACGCCACGCAGTCGGCGCGCCCGAGCCCGTACTGCGCACACAGCGCATCGGTGATGCGGACCTTCGCCGAGGCGTCCAGGATGCCCGCCGGGTCCACCCGCTCCCGGAAGGGCACCGACGGCCACCGCGAGCCGTGGGCGGCGTCGGCGCCCCAGTCCAGCAGGCGCCGGACGAAGAACGCGGGCGACAGCGAGATCACCGCGATCCGCTCCCCGCGGGCCCGGATCGCGGCCCACACCTCCTCGATGCCGGTGAGCCACGGCGCACCGGCGAAGGCCGCGGCCACCTGGGCCTCGGTCAGCTCCGTCCACAGCGCGACCGCGCGCTCGGCGAACTGCGACGGCGTCAGCCGACCCGCGGCGAACTCCCGCTCCAGCTCGCCGGTTTCCGCCTCCAGCCCCAGCTGCCGGGCTATCTCCACGGCGGCGGCCGAGCCGTGGATCAGCGTTCCGTCGAGATCGAACACGTGCAGTCTGCTCATGGGCCGGAGCCTATGGCTTGTTACGCGGCACCAGTGCGCCCCGTAGGGGCGCTGTGCTCGGCCGTCGGGGCGACCGGCGCCCCGACAGCCACGAGCCGGCCCCCGGCGGACGCCGTCCGCCGCTCCACGGCCGCCGCGACCAGCGCCAGCAGCAGCGCCGACGCGGCCATCGCAGCCCCCACCCACGCGGGCGAGGTGTAGCCGTGACCGGCGGCGATCACGACACCGCCGAGCCAGGCGGCAATCGCGTTGCCCAGGTTGAACGCACCGATGTTGACGGCCGAGGCGAGGGTGGGCGCCTCGGCGGAGTGGTCCAGCACCCGCTTCTGCAGCGGCGGCACGGTCGCGAAGCCGAAGGCGCCGACGAGCATGACGGCCACCGCGGCCGTCGTCTTGTCGTGCGCGGCCAGCGGGAAGAGGGCGAGCAGCACCGCCAGTCCGCCGAGGGCGGTGTACAGCATGGGCATCAGCGCACGGTCGGCGTACCGTCCGCCGACAAGGTTGCCGGCGAGCATGCCGACGCCGAACAGCACCAGCAGCCAGGTGACCGACTGCGGGGCGTAGCCGGCGACCTCGGTCATCATCGGCGCCACGTACGTGCTCATGGTGAACACTCCGCCGAAGCCGAGGACGGTCATCGCCATGGCCAGCAGCACCTGGGGGTTGCGGAAGGCGGCCAGCTCGCCGGCGACCGGCCGGCGCTCGGGGCGCCCCTGGTGGGGGACGAGGGCTGCGATGCCGAGGACGGCGAGCACGCCGAGCCCGGCGACGACGAAGAAGGTGGCGCGCCAGCCGGCGTGCTGGCCGAGCAGCGTGCCCAGGGGCACTCCGGCCACCGTGGCCACGGTCAGGCCGGTGAACATCATCGCGATGGCGCCCGCCTTCTTCTGCGGGGCGACCAGGCCGGCGGCCACGATGGCGCCGATGCCGAAGAACGCGCCGTGCGCGAGCGAGGCCACGACGCGCCCGGCGAGCATGACGGAGAAGACCGGGGCGGCCGCGGAGAGGGCGTTGCCGGCCACGAACAGCCCCATCAGGGCCATCAGCATCGTCTTGCGCGGGACGCGACTGCCGAGCACCGCGAGGACGGGGGCACCGGCGACGACGCCGAGCGCGTAGCCGGTGGTCAGGAACCCCGCGGTGGGGATGGAGACGCCGTAGTCGGCCGCGATCTCGGGCAGCAGGCCCGAGACGACGAATTCCGTGGTGCCGATGCCGAAGGCACCGACGGCGAGCGCCAGCAGGGCGAGGGGCATGGGGGCAACTTTCCTTGCAAACGGTCTCTACTGGCTTAGACAATAATTGCAGACGCATTTGCTTGCAAGCGCCTGCTATTGCAGCGGAGGGATATCCTGGGGACGACCAGCACGAACGCGGCGAAGGAGGCCCACCCATGTCCCGCACGACGGACCCCGCACTGGTGGGGCTGGCTCAGGGCTGGTGCGCGCTCTCCGCACTGCACGGCCGCATCGAGGCCCACGTGGAACGCGCCCTGCAGGAGCACCACGACCTGAGCGTGCGCGAGTTCTCCGTGCTCGACGTCCTCAGCCGCCAGCACGACGGCGAGGGCGGCCACCTGCGCATGAACGAGGTCGCCGACGCGGTCGTCCTCAGCCAGAGCGCGACGACCCGCCTGGTCAACCGCCTGGAGGAGCGCGGCCTGCTGACCCGTTACCTCTGCCTCACGGACCGGCGCGGCATCTACACCGACGTCACGCCCGCCGGCCGCACCCTCCTGGAAGAAGCCCGCCCCACCAACACCCGGGCCCTGCGCGAGGCCCTGGACGAAGCCGCCACCCGCCCGGAACTGGCCCCGCTGGTAGCAGCAGTGGAGTCCCTGACGAGCGCCTAGCCCGGTTGTGGGCAATCGTCCCGCTGGGCGGGACGGGTGGGCACAACCCGACCCACGGGCAGCAACCGCCCCCGGGCCCGGGGCGCAGCCCCGGCTAGGCTCCGCGCTCCGCCCGGGCGCGGGCCCGGTGGGCGCGTTGGCGGCACGCCGCCCCGCAGTAGCGGGCCGGCCGGCCCGTCCGCGCCGGCACCACCACGCCACCGCACGCAGCGCACTGCGTTTCGTTACGCTCAGGTGCCGGATTCGGCGGGAGTTTCGTCACGCGCCGCCCCGGCCGGAGGCTGTCGCACGCCAGGGTCGTCATCCGGCCCGGTGCCACCTGGGGCCCGCGCCGCTGTTCCATGGACAGGCAGCCCACGAGCAGGGCGCGTACGTCGTCGACGGTGACGTCGGGCCGTACGGCGCCCGCCTGTTGAGCGCGTTCGAGGAGTACCGCGAGGGCGGCCCGGAAGTCCTCCTCCACGCCCGGCGAGGGCTGGAACGTGCCCTCCAGCGCGTCGCAGAGCCCCTTGTTGCGCACGGACAGCCGGACGACCGCCGCGAGGTAGCGGAAGAAGACCGGTCCGGCGTCGTCGGCACCCGCCAACTCCCTTGCCGTGTCGGTGAAGAGCCGTACCCGGTCCGCCACCGTCGCCCTGAACAGGGCGTCCTTGGACGGGAAATGGCGGTAGACCGTGCCCGTGCCCACCCCCGCGCGGCGGGCGATCTCGCCCAACGGCACGGCCAGCCCGGCCTCTTCGAAGGCGGAGCGGGCCGCACGCAGCACCAGTGCCCGGTTGCGCCGGGCGTCCGCGCGCAGCTCCGCGGGTGCCCGGACGGGGGTGCTGCGACGTGCCATGGGGTCCTTCCGCGGCCGGGGAACGAAGCGGGATCAGTGTTCCGATTCTATCCGCGGGTGTGGGCGAGCCGGCGCGGCGCCATACCGGGGCAAATGGGCACAAAGACGAAAAGGACAGCAAAAAGCCGCCCTCGGCGCGGGAGCGCCGGGGGCGGCTGGGCCTGTCCGGCCCCGTAGGGGCGCGGGGAACTGCGCGATCGGCCACGGACGGCCCGCAGCTGACACGCCACCCCGGGCTTCGGGACATCTGCGGGTGCGTCGTGGCTTGTCGCGCAGTTCCCCGCGCCCCTACGGGGCGCCGTGGTTACTGCGCGACGAGGGGGCGCGACACGTCCCGTGCCCCTGCGGGGCACCGTCAGGCGGCGGCCACCGCGTCCCAGGCCTTGCCCGCCGCGGCCAGGGCCTCGTCCGGCTCGGCGACCGGCACCTCCAGGGCCCGCAGGCCCGCGGCCAGCGCCTCCAGGGTCGCGAGGACGACCTCGCGGTCCGCGTCGAGCCCGTAGTGGTTGACGCGGATCATCTCGGTGGCCAGCGCGCCGCCGGCCGCCTGCAGCGGCACCGACGCGTCGGCGGCCAGGGCCGCGGCCACCACGTCCCGGGCGTCACGGTCCTGCGGGGCGCGCAGCGTCGTCGCCGCGGGCGCGGCGTCCTCGTCGCGTACGACGTAGGGGGCGAGGGCGCCCAGCAGGCGCACGCCGGCCCGGGTCGCCGCGGAGGCGGCCCGGTGCCGGGCGACGACGGAGTCCAGGCCCTCCTCCTGGATGCGGTCGACGGCCTGTTCCAGGGCGAGCATCTCCAGCTGGGCCGGGGCGTGCGGCAGGGCGGAGCGCCCGGCGTCGACCCAGCGCTCCTTCCAGTCCAGCAGGGACAGGTAGGAGCGGCGCGGGGCCTGCGGGTTGGCGGCGATGCGCTCCCAGGCCCGCTCGCTGACGGAGACGGCCGAGACGCCGGCCGGGCCGGCCATGGCCTTCTGGCCGCCGATGACGCACAGGTCGACGCCCCACTCGTCGGTGAGCAGCGGTTCGGCGGCCACCGAGGCGACGGCGTCGAGCATCAGCAGCGCACCGTGCTCGCGCACGACGGCGGCGATGTCGGCGACGGGGTTGGTGTTGCCCGTGGCCGCCTCCGCGTGCACCAGGCTCACGAAGTCGATGGCGGGGTGGGCGCGCAGCGCGTCGGCGATCTGCTCGGCGCTCACCGCGCCGGTGAACGGCGCCGCCACCGTCACCACGTCGGCACCGCACGAGCGCAGCCAGCCGCCGAAGGTCTCCCCGTAGGGGCCGGTGACGACGTTCAGCGCGGTGCTGCCGGGGCGTACGGCCGAGCGGATGGCGGCCTCCAGCGGCAGCAGCGCCTCGCCCTGCATGGCGACGACGGTCCGGCGGGTGCGCATCAGCGCCGCGACCTTGTCCTCGATGCGGGCGAAGTGGCCGGCCTCCAAAGGCGGGAAGTCGAGCAGGTCCGGTGCGATGTGGGCAGTCACGGTGCCTTCCAGGTGGGTGTCGCGCCGCTTGTTCGGGCGCCGCCGTTCTCCCGGTCGACTCTACGTCCGTGGTCCACCGCGTGACGACGATCCGACTATCGCCAGCCGCCCGTGTCGACTCCCCCGGGCACGGCGTCCCCGGGCTCGTAGGGGCGGCGGGTGAAGACGAAGGTGCCGATGTCCAGGTGGCTCACGGTGCCGTCGGCGGTGCGCACCGCGCGCAGGGTCTCCCCCGCGTAGTAGCCGTCGAGCCCGGTCCAGGTGCCGTCGGCCTCTGGGCGGAAACGTGCCGCGCGGCCGGGGCCGTCCACCGGTGCGAGGGACAGGGCGCGGTCCGCGCCGAGCCGCAGGGCGAAGGGGCTCGCGCCCCAGTACCAGGGCCCGGTCAGCTCCAGCAGCTCCGGGTCGGCGTCCTGCAGGGGCCGCCAGGGTGCGGGCAGGCCGGGTTCGAGCTCGGCCACGGTGGTGATCAGGTCGACGGCGACGGCGCCGGCGGTGGGCAGGGAGGTGAGGTTGCCCAGGACGACGGAGGCGATGCCTTCGCGCGGGTCCGTCCACAGCTGGGCCACGAAGCCGGGCATGGTGCCGGTGTGGCCGGCGAGGACGGTGCCGTCCTTGCGTACGAGCTGGACGCCCAGGCCGTAGCCGCCCGTCCAGTCCGCGCCCTGCGGCTCGGCCAGCGGCGTGCGCATCTCCTCGACGGTGGCCGCCGGCAGCACCGCCTCGTCCCCGGCCATGAGGAACGCGGCGAAGCGGCCCAGGTCGGCCGCCGTCGACCACAGCTGCCCGGCGGGTGCCATCCGCCCGGTGTCCGCGGCCGGTTCGGGCAGCAGGACGTCGGCCCACGGGTGCACCGCCCAGCCGTCGGCGTGCGGAGCCACCGGGTGCAGCGTGGTGCGCTCCAGCCCCAGCGGCAGCAGCACCTCGCGGCGCAGCACCTCGTACCAGTGCTCCCCGCGCAGCTTCTCCACCAGCGCGCCCAGCAGCGCGAAGCCGAGGTTGGAGTAGTGGTGGAGGCGTCCGGCCGGGTGGCGCTGCGGGCGCTCGCCGAAGAGGTCGCCGAGGCCGGGGCGCAGGCTCCCGTCCGTGCGTTCCCACCAGGGCCCGCGCGGCTCGGCGGACAGGCCGGAGGTGTGCGACAGCAGCTGGGCGATCGTCGCCCCGGCCCCCTCCGGCACCTCCAGGTGCTGCCCCAGCCGGTCGCCGAGGCCGAGCAGGCCCTCGTCGCGCAGCCGCATGACCAGCACGGCGAGGAAGGTCTTGGTGATCGAACCTATGCGGTACTGCGTGTCCGCGTCCGGCTCGCGCCCGCCGACGTCCCCGCGCCCCGCGGCCCACACCAGGTGCCCGTCGCGCACGACGGCCCCCACCATGGACGGCGTACGGCCCTCGGCCTGCCCCTGCGCCACCCGCCGCAGGAGGGCCCGCCGCGTACCCGGCAGCAGCCCGTCCCCGCCCTGCACCCCACTCGTGTCGATCATGCCCGCACCCTAACCAGGGCCGGCCGGTGCGGCAGCCCGGTTTCCCGGGCGTGCCGCCGGGGAGGCGGCGGGCCTTCTTGATAGGCAGTCGCGGTGACGCCTGATCAGCCCACCGGACCGGACGAGCCCGCCTGGCCCTTCGCCACGGCCGCGTACGCCTTCGCCGTCGCAATGTGCGGCACCACCCTGCCCACCCCGCTGTACGCGTTCTACCAGCGGGAACTGGGCTTCTCCTCGCTCATGATCACGGTGATCTTCGCGGTCTACGCCGTCGGCGTCATCGCCGCCCTGCTCCTGATGGGGCAGCTGTCGGACGTCGTCGGCAGACGGCCGGTCCTGCTGGCGGGGCTCGTGCTGTCGGCGGCGAGCGCCGCCTGCTTCCTCTTCGAGCACGGCCTCGCCGAACTCTTCGCCGGACGCATCCTCTCCGGGCTGTCCGCCGGGCTCTTCACCGGCACGGCCACGGCCGCCGTCGTCGAACTCGCCCCCCGGCGCCTGGCCGGTACGGCCGTGCTCGTCGCCACCGCCGCCAACATGGGCGGCCTGGGCAGCGGCCCCCTGCTCGCCGGCCTGCTGGCCCAGTACGCCCCCGACCCGCTGCGCCTGGTGTACGTCGTCGACCTGGCGCTGGTCGCCGTGGCCATCGCCGGGGTGCTGCTGATCCCCGAGACCGTGGGCGGCCGCCGCCGGGCCTCCCTCGTACCGCGCCGGCTGCGGGTGCCGCGGCAGGTGCGCCCCGCCTTCGTCCCCGGAGCCATGGCCGGCTTCGCCGGCTTCGCGACGCTCGGACTGTTCACGTCGGTGGCCCCCAGCTTCCTCGGCGAGGTGCTCGGCGTGCACGACCCGGCGGTCGCCGGCACGGTCGTCTGCGCCGTCTTCGCGGCCTCGACCGCCGGCCAGCTCGCCATGGGACGCGTCGGCGTCCACCAGGCCCTGCCGTGGGGGTGCGTGGTGCTCGTGGCGGGCATGGCCCTGATCTTCGCCGCGCTGCTCGCCGCCTCGCTGCCGCTGCTCGTCACCGGCGCCCTCGTCGCGGGCTGCGGGCAGGGCCTGTCGTTCCGCGCCGCCGTCACGGCGGTGGGCGACCTCGCTCCGGCCGAGCGGCGGGGCGAGGTCACCTCCGCGCTGTTCGTGGTGCTCTACGTGGCCATCTCGATCCCCGTGGTCGGCGTCGGCGCCATGGCCACGGCCTTCGGCCTGCGCTCCTCGGGGCTGGTCTTCAGCGCCTGCGTCGCCCTCCTCGCGACCACGACGGCCGTGCTGCTCGCGCTGCGCCCGCTGGAGGGCGGGCGGCGGGATCAGGTCTGGGCCATGTCCACGAAGCGCGAGTAGTGGCCCTGGAAGGCGACCGTGATGGTGGCCGTCGGACCGTTACGGTGCTTGGCCACGATCAGGTCGGCCTCGCCCGCGCGGGGCGACTCCTTCTCGTACGCGTCCTCGCGGTGCAGCAGGATGACCATGTCCGCGTCCTGCTCGATGGAGCCGGACTCACGCAGGTCGGAGACCATCGGCTTCTTGTCGGTGCGCTGCTCGGGACCACGGTTCAGCTGCGAGAGGGCGATGACCGGCACCTCCAGCTCCTTGGCGAGGAGCTTGAGGTTACGGGACATGTCCGAGACCTCCTGCTGCCGGCTCTCGGGACGCCGGGCGCCGCCGGACTGCATCAGCTGCAGGTAGTCGATGACGACGAGCTTGAGGTCGTTGCGCTGCTTGAGCCGGCGGCACTTGGCGCGGATCTCCATCATCGACAGGTTCGGGGAGTCGTCGATGTACAGCGGCGCGGCCGAGACGTCCGGCATCCGGCGCGCGAGGCGCGTCCAGTCGTCGTCCGTCATCGAACCCGAGCGCATGTGGTGCAGGGCGACGCGGGCCTCGGCGGACAGCAGGCGCATCGCGATCTCGTTGCGGCCCATTTCGAGGGAGAAGATGACGCTGGGCAGCTGGTTCTTGATCGAGGCGGCGCGGGCGAAGTCGAGAGCGAGGGTGGACTTACCCATGGCCGGACGCGCCGCGATGACGATCATCTGGCCGGGGTGCAGGCCGTTGGTCAGGGCGTCGAGGTCGGTGAAGCCCGTGGGCACGCCGGACATCTGGCCGCTGCGCGAACCGATCGCCTCGATCTCGTCGAGGGCGCCCTCCATGATGTCGCCGAGCGGGAGGTAGTCCTCGCTGGTGCGCTGCTCGGTGACCGCGTAGACCTCGGCCTGGGCCTTGTTGACGATGTCGTCGACGTCGCCGTCGGCGGCGTATCCCATCTGCGTGATGCGCGTGCCGGCCTCGACCAGGCGGCGCAGGACCGCCCGCTCGTGGACGATCTCCGCGTAGTACTCCGCGTTGGCCGCCGTGGGGACCGACTGGACGAGGGTGTGCAGATAGGCCGCACCGCCGACCCGGGTGATCTCACCGCGCTTGGTCAGCTCCGCCGCGACCGTGATGGGGTCGGCCGGCTCGCCCTTGGCGTACAGGTCGAGGACGGCCTGGTAGATCGTGGCGTGGGCGGGACGGTAGAAATCGTTGCCCTTGAGGACCTCGACGACGTCGGCGATGGCGTCCTTGGACAGCAGCATGCCGCCGAGCACGGACTGCTCGGCGTCCAGGTCCTGCGGGGGGACGCGCTCGAAGCCGGTCTCGCGGCCGCTCCAGTCGCCGTCCTCCGCGCCGCGGTCGTGCTGCTCGCCCCGGCCCTTGCCGTCGCCGCGGCGGGCGCGGGGGAAGGGGAGCCGGTCGCTGGGGCCGCCGTCGTCCCAGGGGTCGTCCATGGGCTCGGGGATACTCACCCGGGGACCTCCTACGGCACGGGGAAACGGACGACGGACAGCGCGCCCGACTCCGGCGGCCGCCGGTCCACGGTAGGGCCGCGGGCACCGTCAGCCAATCTGGTTATCCACAGGGGGTGTGGATGAGCGGCCCCAGTCTGTGGAGAAGTCCCCGTAACCTGTGCACAGCACGGGGGACAGCGCTGTGGACAAACACACAATCCCCCTGACCCAACCCCTCTGACCTGCACCTTTGCCATCCACCGGCTGTTGAGGAGAAAAAGTTTCGCCCGTGGCCGGAGATCACGACAAACGGCACAGAGAAGATCACACAACACCCCGCGACGTAAGGGGCGTAGACTGGGAGGACTGATTACCTGTGGAAGATGGGAGCGCATCCGTGGCCCAGCCGCCCACAACCGCCCGGCAGGCCGACCGGAAGGCCGCTCGGCAGACCGCCCGACGGCACGACCGCGAGATCCTCGCCCTGGCCGTCCCCGCCTTCGGCGCACTCGTCGCCGAACCCCTCTTCCTCATGGCCGACAGCGCCATCGTCGGCCACCTCGGCACCCCCCAGCTCGCCGGCCTCGGCATCGCCGCCGCCCTGCTCACCACCGCCGTCAGCGTCTTCGTCTTCCTCGCCTACGCCACCACCGCCGCCGTCGCCCGCCGCCTCGGCGCCGGCGACCTGCGGGCCGCCATCCGCCAGGGCATGGACGGCATCTGGCTCGCCCTCCTCCTCGGCGCCGCCGTCACCCTCGGCGTCCTCGCCACCGCCCCACTGCTCGTCGAGGCCTTCGGCGCATCCCCGACCGCCGCGCCCCACGCCACCACCTACCTGCGGATCAGCGCGCTCGGCATACCCGCCATGCTCGCCGTCCTCGCCGCCACCGGCGTCCTGCGCGGGCTGCAGGACACCCGCACCCCGCTCTACGTCGCCCTCGGCGGCTTCGCCGCCAACGCCGCCCTCAACCTCGGCCTCGTGTACGGCGCCGGCCTCGGTATCGCCGGCTCCGCCTGGGGCACCGTCACCGCCCAGTGCGCCATGGCCGCCGCCTACCTCGCCGTCGTGATCCGCGGCGCCCGCCGGCACGGCGCCTCCCTGCGCCCGGACGCCGCAGGCATACGCGCCTGCGCCCGGGCCGGGGCGCCCCTGCTGGTGCGCACCCTGTCCCTGCGCGCCGTCCTGATGATCGCCACGGCCGTCGCGGCCCGGCTCGGCGACACCGACATCGCCGCCCACCAGGTCGTGCTGTCCCTGTGGAACCTGCTGGCCTTCGCCCTGGACGCCATCGCCATCGCCGGTCAGGCCATCATCGGACGCCACCTGGGCGCCGGGGACGCCGCCGGGGCCCGCGCGGCCTGCCGGCGGATGGTGCAGTGGGGCATCGGCTCCGGAGTGGTGCTGGGCGCCCTGGTGGTGCTGGCCCGGCCGCTGTTCATCCCGCTGTTCACCTCGGACCCCGCCGTACGGGACGCCATGCTGCCCGCCCTGCTGCTGGTGGCCCTCGGCCAGCCGGTCGCCGGGGTCGTCTTCGTCCTGGACGGCGTGCTGATGGGCGCCGGCGACGGAACGTACCTGGCCGGGGCCATGCTCCTCGTCCTGGCCGTCTTCGCACCCGTCGCCCTGCTCGTGCCCGCCCTCGGCGGCGGACTGACCGCCCTGTGGTGGGCGATGACGCTGATGATGACAGTCCGGATGGCCACCCTGTGGCTACGGGCCCGCTCGGGCCACTGGATCGTCACGGGAGCGGTGCGGCCGTAGGGCGGTCCGGCGGATCTTCGCCATGCAGCACCAGGGCGCCCCGTCAGGGGCGCGGGGAACTGCGCGACAAGCCACGACGCACCCGCAGACGGGGTGGCACATCGGCTGCAGGCCGCGGGTGGCCGATCGCGCAGTTCCCCGCGCCCCTGACGGGGCGCTGCACGATCCGCCGGCACGCCCTAAGCGGCGGAGGGCAAAACGGCGAAGGGCCGCACCCCGAATGGGGTGCGGCCCTCGCTCAGTCTGCCGAGCGCAGCGATTACGCGGCGACGACCTCGATGCCGAGCTTGGCAACGACGTCGGCGTGCAGGCGCACGGACACCTGGTGGGCGCCGAGCGTCTTGATGGGCGCACCCAGCTCGACACGACGCTTGTCCACGTCCGGACCACCGGCAGCCTTGATCGCGGAAGCGACGTCGGCCTGGGTCACGGAACCGAACAGACGGCCGGCCTCGCCGGCACGGACGGCAAGGCTGACCTTGACGCCCTCCAGCTTGCCCTTGACCTCGTTGGCCTGCTCGATCGTGGCGATCTCGCGGATCTTGCGACCACGACGGATCTGCGCGACGTCCTGCTCGCCACCCTTGGTCCAGCGGATCGCGAAACCGCGCGGGACCAGGTAGTTGCGGGCGTAGCCGTCCTTGACGTCCACGACGTCGCCGGCGGTGCCGAGGCCGGAGACCTCGTGGGTGAGGATGATCTTCATGTTTTGGTCACCCTTCCCTTATCGCGCGGACGAGGTGTAGGGCAGCAGCGCCATCTCACGGCTGTTCTTGACGGCCGTGGCGACGTCACGCTGGTGCTGCGTGCAGTTGCCGGTCACGCGACGGGCACGGATCTTGCCGCGGTCGGAAATGAACTTCCGCAGCATGTTCGTGTCCTTGTAGTCCACGTAAGCGGTCTTGTCCTTGCAGAAAGCGCAGACCTTCTTCTTCGGCTTGCGCGGGGGCGGCTTCGCCATTGTCTCTCTCCTGTGAATCAAGAAGTTTTGTGCTGACGCCCTCGGGCCGGAAGGGCCCGGGCCCCTGCCGGGACCTAGAAGGGCGGCTCGTCGGAGTAGCCGCCGGAGTTGCCGGAGCCGCCGCCCCAGCCGCCTCCGCCGCCGCCCGGCTGGCCGCCGGACGGAGCGCCGGTGGCCCAGGGGTCGTCGGCGGGAGCCCCGCCGCCCTGCTGGCCGCCGGGGCCGGAGCCCCAGCCGCCGCCCTGGCCGCCACCCTGGCCGCCGCCGAAGCCACCCTGGCCACCGCGACCCGTGGTCTTGGTGACCTTCGCCGTGGCGTTCTTCAGGCTGGGGCCGACCTCGTCGACCTCGAGCTCGAAGACCGTGCGCTTGACGCCCTCGCGGTCCTCGTAGGACCGCTGCTTCAGACGGCCCTGCACGACGACGCGCATGCCGCGCTGAAGCGACTCGGCGACGTTCTCCGCCGCCTGACGCCACACCGAGCACGTGAGGAAGAGGCTCTCGCCGTCCTTCCACTCGTTGGTCTGGCGGTCGAAGGTGCGGGGGGTGGACGCGATACGGAACTTCGCGACCGCCGCACCGGACGGGGTGAAGCGCAGCTCGGGGTCGTCGACGAGATTGCCGACGACCGTGATGACGGTCTCGCCTGCCATGGATGAACCTCTCGGCGGGTGTGCTGCTGGCTGCTTGCTACTCGTTGGAGATGCAGCCCGATGACTCCTCTAAGCCGTCAGGCTCAGTGGGTCTCGGGACGGAGGACCTTGGTCCGGAGGACCGACTCGTTCAGGTTCATCTGGCGGTCGAGCTCCTTGACGACCTCAGGCGTGGCCTGCAGGTCGATGACCGAGTAGATGCCCTCGGGCTTCTTCTTGATCTCGTAAGCGAGACGACGACGGCCCCAGGTGTCGACCTTCTCGACCTTTCCGTTGCCCTCACGGACGACGGAGAGGAAGTTCTCGATCAGCGGGGAGACAGCGCGCTCCTCGAGATCGGGGTCGAGGATGACCATCACCTCGTAGTGACGCATGTGGAACCCACCTCCTTTGGACTCAGCGGCCACGGTCGATCCGTGGCAGGAGGGTCGTGATGCGTGAACAACGGTATCGGCGGACACTGACAATCAGCGGAGAGTCCCTGGGTTGCCCCCGGGACCGAAGCTGGGTCCGGGCAGACACCGGTGCAGACCGTACAGAGTACCCCCACCGTGGCGTGCGGTTGAAATCCGGCAGTCCGGGCCCTCAGTCTGGACGGAACGGGTGTGACCGGCGCCATACGGCGCCCCCTGCCTTCTGGAGGTGCCCCCATGACACAGGCAGCACGACAGCCCCGCCGCCCCGGGTCCCTGCTCGGCGGTCTGCTCAACAGCGACGGAAAGCCCCACCCGGTCGAGAACACCTTCGTCGCCGTGACGGTCGTGCTCGGCCTGGTGGCCTTCGTCTCCTCGGCCTTCGACAACCTGCACCTGCTCAGCTCCTGGAGCGGACTCCTCGGCATCCTCAGCGGGGCCTGGGGACAGTTCATCTCGGCCACCACCGGCGAGCGCTTCCTGCTGATCATCGGCCTCGGGGCGGCCGCCATCGGCTTCTTCCTGGGCATGGCGCACGGCGGGCTCTTCGGGGGTGTGATCGGATAGCGGGGCGTACGCCCAAACGGGGCGCTCCCCGGTCGCAGTAGGCTTCGGCGCGAGAGCCGGAGCCCCGACCATGGGGACACACCTGCCGAGGAGCGCCCCGCATGAGCCTGACCCTGAGGACAATCAGCCGAGAGCAGCATCTGGCATTCATCCAGAGCCTGCCCGCGGCCAGTCACATGCAGGTGCCGGGGTGGGCGGACGTCAAGGCCGAGTGGCGCTCGGAGAACCTCGGCTGGTTCGACAAGACCGGCCAGCTCGTCGGCGTGGGCCTGGTGCTCTACCGCCAGCTGCCCAAGGTCAAGCGCTACCTGGCCTACCTGCCCGAGGGCCCGGTGATCAACTGGTACGCCCCCAACCTCGCCGACTGGCTGGAGCCGATGCTGGCGCACCTGAAGCGGCAGGGCGCCTTCTCGGTGAAGATGGGCCCGCCCGTCGTCATCCGGCGCTGGGACGCCGGCGCCATCAAGAACGGCATCTCCGACCCGGACGCCAAGCGCCTGCGCGACGTCCAGCCGACCTTCATCGAGCCGCGCGCCTTCGAGGTCGCCGACCAGCTGCGCCGCATGGGCTGGCAGCAGGGCGAGGACGGCGGCGCGGGCTTCGGTGACGTCCAGCCCCGCTACGTCTTCCAGGTGCCGCTGGAGGGCCGCTCGCTGGAGGACGTCCACAAGGGCTTCAACCAGCTGTGGCGGCGCAACATCAAGAAGGCCGAGAAGGCCGGCGTCGAGGTCGTCCAGGGCGGCTACGAGGACCTGCCGACCTGGCAGCACCTGTACGAGATCACCGCGGAGCGCGACAAGTTCCGCCCGCGGCCGCTGAGCTACTTCCAGCGCATGTGGACGGCCCTCAACAACGAGGACCCCAACCGCATGCGGCTGTACTTCGCCGTCCACGAGGGCGAGGCCGTCGCCGCGGCGACGATGCTGATCGTCGGCGGGCACGTGTGGTACTCCTACGGCGCCTCCGCCAACCACAAGCGCGAGGTCCGTCCGTCGAACGCCATGCAGTGGCGGATGCTGCGCGACGCCTACGCGCTGGGCGCGAGCGTCTACGACCTGCGCGGCATCGGCGACTCCCTCGACGAGAACGACCACCTCTTCGGCCTGATCCAGTTCAAGGTCGGCACCGGCGGCCAGGCGGCCGAGTACCTCGGCGAGTGGGACTTCCCGCTGAACAAGCTGCTCCACAAGGCGCTCGACATGTACATGTCTCGTCGCTGATCCAACGGCTCCAACGACACTCAGGGAAAGGTTCCGGGACCGGCCATGGCGCTCACGCTCTACGTCGACACCGCGCGCTGGCGGGCACACCAGCAGTCCGTCATCCAGCAGTTCCCCGGGATCATCCCGGTCTGCAAGGGCAACGGCTACGGCTTCGGCCACGAGCGGCTGGCCGAGGAGGTCACCCGCATGGGGGCCGACACCCTCGCCGTCGGCACCACCTACGAAGCGGCCCGCATCAAGGACTGGTTCAGCGGTGACCTGCTGGTGCTGACCCCCTTCCGGCTCGGCGAGGAGCCGGTGCCGCTGCCCGACCGGGCCATCCGCTCGGTCTCCTCGGTCGAGGGCGTGCGCGGGCTGGTCGGCGCGCGCGTCGTCATCGAGGTCATGAGCAGCATGAAGCGGCACGGCATCAGCGAGGAGGACCTGCCCAAGCTGCACGCGGCCATCGAGGACGTGCGCCTGGAGGGCTTCGCCATACACCTGCCGCTCGACCACGCCGACGGCAGCAGCGGGGTCGACGAGGTCGCCGCGTGGATGGAGCGGCTGCGCGCCGCCCACCTGCCGCTGCACACGATGTTCGTCAGCCACCTCAAGGCCGAGGAGCTCGCCCAGCTGCAGCAGCAGTTCCCGCACACCCGCTTCCGGGCCCGCATCGGCACCCGGCTGTGGCTGGGCGACCACGACGCGACCCACTACCGGGGCGCGGTGCTGGACGTCACGCCGGTGGCCAAGGGCGACCGCTTCGGCTACCGCCAGCAGAAGGCCACCGGCGACGGCTACCTCGTGGTGGTGGCCGGCGGCACGTCGCACGGCGTCGGCCTGGAGGCGCCCAAGGCGCTCCACGGCATGATGCCGCGCGCCAAGGGCGTGGCCCGGGCGGGCCTGGCCACCATGAACCGCAACCTGTCGCCCTTCGTCTGGGCCGGCAAGCAGCGCTGGTTCGCCGAGCCCCCGCACATGCAGGTCTCGATCCTGTTCGTGCCCTCCGACGCCCCCGCCCCGCAGGTCGGCGACGAGCTGGTGGCCCACCTGCGGCACACCACCACGCAGTTCGACCGCGTGGTCGACCACTGATCCGGTCGTTCCCGCTGATCCCACTGTTCCCACCCCCGTGATCCGGGGCCGGGGGCCGTCACCTCACGGGTTGCGGCTCCCGGTGCCCCACTCGACGCGTGCGACCGAGGCGGGTTCCGTGCGCCGCTCGCGGCGCACGGAACCCGGGACCCATATGTCCGGGGCCCCGTCCAGCACGCCTCCGGAGGGGTCGTCGGAGCCGTCGCGGCGCACCACGTCCCGCTCGGGGAACCAGATGTCGCGCACGACCAGCGCGCAGAGGTAGAGCGTGCCCAGCAGGTGGGCGACGATGGCCAGTTGGTAGCCCTCGGGGGGCAGGCCCTGGTGCTTGTCCCCGCTGCCGGTGTAGGCCAGGTAGAACCAGATGCCCAGGTAGTACAGGACCTCGCAGGCCTGCCAGATCAGGAAGTCCCGCCACTTGGGCCGGGCCAGCGCGGCGAGCGGCACCATCCACAGCACGTACTGCGGCGAGTAGACCTTGTTGACCAGGATGAACAGGGCCACCACCAGGAAGGCCAGCTGGGCGAAGCGCGGGCGCCGGGGCGCGCACAGGGCGAGGACACCGATGCCCAGGCAGCCCAGGACCATCAGCGCGGACGCGTAGGTGTTGGCGTCCTCCAGGGGGTTCCCGGTGCGCTGGGAGAGGAAGAGCCACACCGAGCCGAAGTCGATCGGCCGCTCCTGGCTGAAGGTGTAGAACTTCGCCCAGCCCGGCCGGATGTGGAAGCCGCTCGCGTCGTGCGTGAGCATCACCGGCAGGTTCACCACGAGCCAGGACGCGGCGGCCGCGGCCGCCGCCGAGGCGAACGCCCGCAGCCGCCCGGCCCGCAGGCACAGCACGAACAGCGGCCCCAGCAGCAGCGCCGGGTACAGCTTGGCCGCGGCCGCCAGGCCGATCAGCACGCCCGCCGCCACCGTCCGGCCGCGCGACCAGGCCGCCATCGCCCCGGCCGTCAGGGCGACCGCGAACAGGTCCCAGTTGATCGTGGCCGTCAGCGCGAAGGCCGGTGCCAGGGCGAAGAGCAGGGCGTCCCAGGGCCGGCGGCGGTGGGTGCGCGCCACGCACACGGCGATGGCGGCCGTACAGGCCATCAGCATCCCGGCGTTGACGAACCAGTACATCTGCTCGCGGTGCTGCAGCGTGCCGCCGCCGGGTGTCAGCAGCGCCGCCACCTCCATGAACAGGCCCGTGAGCACCGGGTACTCCAGGTAGTCCATGCCCCCGGAGACGGTCTGCGGAATGTGGTCGAAGTAGGGAATGAGCCCCTGGTCGAAGCCGCGCCCGTAGTAGAGGTGGGGGATGTCGGAGTAGCAGGCGTGGGTGTACTGCGTGGTGGCGCCGAAGAACCAGCCGTAGTTGTAGCAGGGCAGCTTCTGCACCATGCCCAGCGCGAACAGGCCGATCGCCACGAGGGCGATCACCCGCACCGGCGACCACCATCCGGCGCCGAGCAGGGCCCGCCGCCCCATCGGCCCCCCGATGAGTTCGCTGCCGGCGGCGGCCACCTCGTCCTCGACGGTGGGCCGTACTGGCTGATCGTCCCGCGCGCTCCTCATGCGCCCATCCTGCCGTACGGGCCAGCAGCGGTGCGGAGCCTGTGGACAACCGCACGGGCCGCCCCGCGAAAGTGCGGAGCGGCCCGTGAAACGACCTGCTCAGGCGCATCGCGCCCTATTCGTATGACAATCAGCCGCCGGGGCCGCCGAAGAGGCCGCCACCGCCCTGCTGACCGCGGCGGCTCGGGGTGGGCGACGGGGTGTCGCCCGTGTCACCGCCGATGTCGCCCGTGCTGCCGCCGGGGCCGCCGGTGGTGCCGCCGTTGCCCTTGCCGCCGCCGTTCGGCTTGCACTTGGGCTCGAACAGGCCGCCGCAGGACGCGCTCGGCGAGGGCGAGGCCGACGGCGACTTGGAGGGCGAGGGGGACGCCGACGGGGACGGCGAGACCGCCGAGGGCACCGGGCTGGGGGCCGGGCTCGCCCCGTCGCCGTAGACCTTCTGGCCGATCGGCTGCGGCGGGTCGAACTGCATCACGGGCTGGCCCTTGAGCGCCTGGCCCATGTAGTCGGCCCAGATCTCGGCGGGGAACGACGCACCGTGGATCGTGGGCTGGCCGCCCACGCCGCGCATCGAGAGGAACTCCTGCTTCTTGGCGTTCGGGTCCACGCGGTACATGCCGATCGCCGTCGACAGCTGCGGGGTGTAGCCGGCGAACCAGGCCGAGCGGTTGCCGTCCGTCGTACCGGTCTTGCCCGCCACCGGGCGGTCGCCGAGCTTCGCCTTGGTGCCGGTGCCCGACTCCACGACCGTCTTCAGCACGTCGGTGACGTTGTTGGCGACGTTGGCGTCGAAGGCCTGGGCGCTCTTGAGCTCGTGCGCGTAGACCGGCTTGCCGTCCTTCTCCACCTTCTCCACCGAGTAGGGGTCGACCTGCTTGCCGGAGGCCGCGAAGGTCGCGTACGCGCCGGCGAGGCGGATGGCGCTGGGGGCGGAGGTGCCCAGCGAGAAGGTGGGCGTGATCGAGGCCAGCTGGTCCTTGTCCAGGCCCGCCTTGAGCGCCGCCTCCTTCACCAGGTCCGTGCCGACGTCCATGCCGAGCTGGATGTAGGGGGTGTTCACCGAGAACTGCATGGCGGTGCGCAGCGTGATGAGGCCCCTGTCCTCGTCACCGTCGTTCGGCTGGTGCCATTCCTTGCCGTCCTGGTCGTGCCAGACGGTGCCGTTGTACGTCCGCAGGGTCAGCTTGTTGTTGCCGTTGTAGATGCTCTCCGGCGAGACGACGGTGCGCTGGCTGTCGCTCTGGTTGGGGCCGAGGCCGGGGTTGCGCTTGCCGTGGGTCATCGCGGCGGCCAGCACGAACGGCTTGAAGGTCGAGCCGACCTGGACGCCGGTGTAGTCGGCGTTGTTGGTGTAGTGCTCCAGCGCGTTCTCACCGCCGTAGATGGCGACGATCTTGCCGGTCTTGGGCTCCACCGACGCGCCGCCGAACTGCACGAACTGGTCGACGTCGCGCACCTTCGGCTTGATGTTGGCCTTGCGGACCTCCTCGACGGACTGCGCCAGCGCGTTGATCTTGTCGCGGTCGAACGTCGTGTAGATCTGGTAGCCGCCCTTGTCCAGCTCGGCCTTGCTGATCTTGGAGTGGGCGACGATGTAGTTGTCGGCGAGATCGGTGAGGTAGCCGATCTGGCCCGCCCGGTTGGTCGCCGGCTTGGGCTTCTGCGGCTGCGGGAAGCCCTTGGCCACCCACTTGTCGTGCTCGGCCTTGTCCATGCGGCCGACCTGGACCTCGCGGTCCAGCGTCCACTTCCAGCGGTCCGTGGCGCGCTTGGTGTTCTTCTCCGGCGTCGCCGCCGGCCCCTGGCCGCCGTACGGGTCGTAGAGGTTCGGACCGTTCAGCGTCGCCGCGAGGAACGCGCTCTCGCTGGGCGTGAGGTCCGCGCAGTCCTTGTCGAAGTACGCCCGGGCCGCCGCCTGGATGCCGTACGCGCCGCGGCCGTAGTAGGCGGTGTTGAGGTAGCCGGCGAGGATGAACGGCTTGTCCTTGGTGGCACCGACCTTCACCGAGATCAGCAGCTCGGTGGCCTTGCGCTTGAGCGTCTGCTCCTGACTCAGGTAGGTGTTCTTCACGAACTGCTGGGTGATGGTGGAGCCGGACTGCGTCTCACCGCCCTGCGCCATCTTCACGACGGCGCGCAGGATACCCATGGGGTCGACGCCCCAGTCCTTCTCGAAGCTGGCGTTCTCGGCGGAGATCACCGCGTTCTGCATGGACGTGGGGATCTGGCTGATCGGCACGATCTGCCGGTTGAGGCTGCCGCCGCCGGCGACCACCATCTGCTTGCCGTCGGACCAGTAGTAGACGTTCTTCTGGACCTTCGACGCCTTCTGCGCGTCGGGCACCTGCACCACCGCCAGGGCGACGCCCACGATGCCCACGATCAGGCCGGCGAAGGTGACGATCATGCCGGTGACCAGCTTCCAGGACGGGATCCAGCGCCGTACGCCCGTCTTCCCCGCGCGCGGGTAGTCGATGAAGCGCTTCGCCGCGGGCCGGCCGTCCCTCCTGCCGCCGCGGCCCCCGCCGGCCGCTCCGGCCGCCGGCGGGCGTCTGCGCCCGCCGGGGGCGCTCGATCGCCGGTCGCTGCGGCGGGCGTCGGCCCGGCCGACGGGCCGGGCCCCGTCACGGCCGTGACCCGGCGCGCCCGGATTGCTGTGTGGTGCGGCGCGACGGCCGGACGCCGGCTGCGGGGCCGCGCGACGGGCCGCGGCTCGTCCGCCGCCCTGAGGCTGCGGCGGCTTGCGGCGGTGCTCGCTCATCGAACGATTACTCCTCGGGCAGGCACTGTGCGCCTGACAGCTGCAGGTGGCTTGCGTTCCCCCCGGTGTGCGAGCCGGCTGTCCCCCCGAGCTACGGTCCGCACTGCTGCATACGGGTCGAGGACGCGTGTCGGCGTCACCCGGTTCCCGCTGGTCTGCATGCCGCACAGACTACGCACGGCCAAATCACGCCCTCTGCGGATGTTCACTCCAAATCAGGCCCGTTGTGTCCCACGAATCAGTGATGTGACCTCGTTCACCGTGCCCGCTCTTGTCCGCTCGGGGTGCCGGCCCTATCGTCTGGATGTATCGAGTCGATACATCAGCTCGGCATAAGGGACCAATAAGGATCGGATCATCAAGGACTAGGCTGTGGGGGACAAGGAGGCGAAATATGAGCAGACGCTCCGGCATCCTCGAGTTCGCCGTCCTCGGCCTGCTCCGCGAGTCCCCGATGCACGGCTACGAGCTGCGGAAACGCTTGAACACCTCGCTCGGGGTGTTCCGCGCGTTCAGCTACGGCTCCCTCTACCCCTGCCTGAAGTCCCTCGTGGCGAACGGCTGGCTGGTCGAGGAGCCCGGGAGCGCTCCGGAAGCCGCCTCCACGGCGGCCCTGGCCGGACGGCGGGCCAAGATCGTCTACCGGCTGACGGCCGCGGGCAAGGACCACTTCGAGGAGCTCCTGACCCACACCGGCCCGGACGCCTGGGAGGACGAGCACTTCGCCGCCCGGTTCGCGTTCTTCGGACAGACCTCGCGGGACGTACGGATGCGGGTGCTGGAAGGCCGCCGCAGCCGGCTGGAGGAGCGCCTGGAGAAGATGCGCGCCTCCTTGGCCCGCACCCGGGAACGGCTGGACGACTACACCCTCGAACTCCAACGGCACGGCATGGAGTCCGTGGAGCGCGAAGTCCGCTGGCTGAACGAGCTGATCGAGAGCGAGCGGGCCGGGCGTGACACACGCAACGGCCCGGACAAGTGAGTCCTGCACCCCGCAGGGCTTCGTCGAGTACAAACAGGGAGCAACCGCCAATGGGTTCGGTTCGCGTAGCGATCGTGGGTGTGGGCAACTGCGCCGCCTCGCTGGTGCAGGGCGTCGAGTACTACAAGGACGCCGACCCGAACGGCCGCGTGCCGGGTCTGATGCACGTGCAGTTCGGCGACTACCACGTCGGTGACGTGGAGTTCGTGGCCGCGTTCGACGTCGACGCGAAGAAGGTCGGCCTCGACCTCGCCGACGCCATCGGCGCGAGCGAGAACAACACCATCAAGATCTGCGACGTGCCCGCCACCGGCGTGACCGTCCAGCGCGGCCACACCCTCGACGGCCTCGGCAAGTACTACCGCGAGACCATCGAGGAGTCCGCCGAGGCCCCGGTCGACGTCGTCCAGGTCCTCAAGGACAAGCAGGTCGACGTTCTGGTCTGCTACCTGCCGGTCGGCTCCGAGGACGCCGCCAAGTTCTACGCGCAGTGCGCCATCGACGCCAAGGTCGCCTTCGTCAACGCCCTCCCGGTCTTCATCGCCGGCACCAAGGAGTGGGCGGACAAGTTCACCGAGGCCGGCGTGCCGATCGTCGGTGACGACATCAAGTCGCAGGTCGGCGCCACCATCACGCACCGCGTGATGGCCAAGCTCTTCGAGGACCGCGGCGTCGTCCTCGACCGCACCATGCAGCTGAACGTCGGCGGCAACATGGACTTCAAGAACATGCTCGAGCGCGAGCGCCTGGAGTCCAAGAAGATCTCCAAGACGCAGGCCGTCACCTCCCAGATCCCCGACCGCGACCTGGGCGAGAAGAACGTCCACATCGGTCCCTCGGACTACGTGGCCTGGCTCGACGACCGCAAGTGGGCCTACGTCCGCCTCGAGGGCCGTGCCTTCGGCGACGTCCCGCTGAACCTGGAGTACAAGCTCGAGGTCTGGGACTCCCCGAACTCCGCCGGCGTCATCATCGACGCCCTGCGCGCCGCGAAGATCGCGAAGGACCGGGGCATCGGCGGCCCGATCCTCTCCGCCTCCTCGTACTTCATGAAGTCCCCGCCGGTGCAGTACTTCGACGACGAGGCCCGCGAGAACGTCGAGAAGTTCATCAAGGGCGAGGTCGAGCGCTAAGAAGCGCCCCACCGCCGTTCGCACAGGGGTCCCCGGGTCATCCGCCCGGGGACCCCTGTGGTGTGTGAGGCTGTGGGCCATGCCTGTCGTGCGGGATCTCCGCGTTCTGCTCCGGCTGCGCCCCGTCCGCCGCCTGCTGACGGTCCGGCTGCTCTCCCAGGCCGCCGACGGCGTCTACCAGGTCGCCCTCGCCGCGTACGTCGTCTTCTCCCCCGAGAAGCAGGCGTCGGCCGCGGCCATCGCCTCCGCCATGGCCGTCCTGCTCCTGCCCTACTCCCTGCTGGGCCCCTTCGCCGGAGTGCTCCTCGACCGCTGGCGCCGCCGCCAGGTGCTGCTCCACGGCAACCTGCTGCGCGGCGCGCTGGCCGCGGTGACCGCGCTGCTCATCGTCGCCCGCGTCCCCGACGGCCTCTTCTACGCCTCCGCGCTCTCGGTCACCGCCGTGAACCGCTTCGTCCTCGCCGGGCTCTCGGCGTCGCTCCCCCGCGTCGTCGACTCCCCCGAGGGCCTGGTCATCGCCAACTCCCTCTTCCCCACCGCGGGCACCCTCGCCGCCACGGC
Organism: Streptomyces luteosporeus; assembly: GCF_039532865.1. Taxonomy (NCBI): domain Bacteria; kingdom Bacillati; phylum Actinomycetota; class Actinomycetes; order Kitasatosporales; family Streptomycetaceae; genus Streptomyces; species Streptomyces luteosporeus. Next base: position 141,928 of record NZ_BAAASL010000002.1, on the reverse strand, counting down.
CGGCGGCGGCCTGGCCTTCGCCGCACGGCTCGGCGCGCCCGGGGGCGGCGTCTCGGACGCCGGCGTGGTGCTCCTGGGCGGCGTCCTCTATCTGATCGCCGGGCTGAGCGCCCTGCGGCTGCCGGCCGACCTGCTCGGCCCGGACGTCCCGGCACCGGACACCCGGCTGCGGACGGCGGTGGTGGTCACCGCCCGTGGGCTCGCCGAGGGGCTGCGCCACCTCGCACAACGCCCCGTCGCGGCGCGGGCGCTGGCGGCCATGACCCTCATGCGCTTCTGCTACGGGGCGCTGACGGTCACGGTGCTGGTGCTCTGCCGGCACGCCTGGGCCGGTGACGGCTCGGCCGGGCTGGCCCTGCTCGGCTACGCCGTCGCCGCGTCGGGGGCGGGGTTCTTCACCGCCGCCCTCGTCACGCCCTGGGCGGTCGAACGGCTGGGGCGCCGCGGCTGGATGCTCGCCTGCGCCGGGGCGTCGGCGCTCCTGGAACCCGCGCTCGGCCTGCCCTTCGCGCCCGTTCCCATGCTGGTCGCGGCGTTCGCCCTGGGCATCGCCACGCAGGGAGCCAAAATCACGACCGACACCGTGGTGCAGGCGTCCATCGACGACGCCTTCCGGGGGCGGATCTTCTCCGTGTACGACGTCCTGTTCAACGTCGCCTTCGTCGGCGCGGCAGCCGTGGCCGCCGTCATGCTGCCGCCTGACGGCCGCTCACCCGCCTTGATTCTGGTGACGGCTTTTCTCTATGCCCTGATTACCGCCGCGTTGTGGGCATTTGGCCGCCGATAAGTGTCACATCAAGGCCACAGGACCGCTCGAAATCTCTGGAATGTCATGGACACGGGGTACCTTCGCTGCACCGCCTGTCTGCTTTTCGACATTCCAGAGGACATCTGTGACCACTCCGCCGCCCAACCAGCAGCACCCGTACGCCCCCCAGGGCGGCACCCCCTACGGCCAGCAGCCGCCGGCCCCGTACGGCCAGCAGCCGGGGCCGTACCCGCAGCAGCCCGGTCCGTACGCGCAGCAGCCCGGCCCCTACGGCCAGCAGCCCCCCGCTCCGTACGGCCAGCCCGGCGCCTTCCCCGGGAACCCGGTGCAGCCGCCCAAGCGCTCGAAGCTGAAGTTCATCCGCAAGGTCATCGTGCCGATCATTGCGATCATCGTGGCCGCCTGCGGCTGGTTCTTCAGCAAGAGCGACGACACCCAGAAGCTCGCGGTCGGTGACTGCCTGCGGAACTCCGGCACCGAGAACAAGCCGGAGATCCACAAGGTGGACTGCACCGACGCCAAGGCCACCCACAAGGTGCTGAAGAAGGTCAGCGGCACCTACTCCGACTCGGTGTGCAACGGCGTCGAGGGCACCGTCGCCGCCCTGACCTGGGAAGAGCGCCGGAACAACTTCGTGCTCTGCCTGGCGGACAACAAGAAGTAGGGGAAAAGCAGCGGGGGCGGTGTTTCACGTGAAACACCGCCCCCGCTGACGTTTCACGTGAAACATCAGCCCTGAACGTCAGCCCTGGTCCTGGGCCGCCCACCACTCCTTGAGGGCGGCGACCGCCGCCTCGTGGCCCATCGGCCCGTGCTCCAGGCGCAGCTCCAGCATGTGCTGGTACGCCTTGCCGACCGCCGGACCGGGCTTGATGCCGAGGATCGTCATGATCTCGTTGCCGTCCAGGTCCGGGCGGATCGCATCCAGCTCCTCCTGCTCCTGCAGGCGGGCGATGCGCTCCTCCAGGCCGTCGTAGGCCCGGGAGAGGGCATTGGCCTTGCGCTTGTTGCGGGTCGTGCAGTCCGAGCGCGTCAGCTTGTGCAGCCGGTCCAGCAGCGGGCCGGCGTCGCGCACGTACCGGCGCACAGCCGAGTCGGTCCACTCACCGGTGCCGTAGCCGTGGAAGCGCAGGTGCAGCTCGACCAGCTTGGAGACGTCCTTGACCATCTCGTTGGAGTACTTCAGCTTGGTCAGCCGCGCCTTAGTCATCTTCGCGCCCACCACCTCGTGGTGGTGGAAGGAGACCCGGCCGTCCTTCTCAAAGCGGCGCGTCCTGGGCTTGCCGATGTCGTGCAGCAGCGCCGCGAGACGCAGCACCAGGTCGGGGCCCTCGGTCTCCAGGTCGATGGCCTGCTCCAGGACGGTGAGCGTGTGCTCGTAGACGTCCTTGTGGCGGTGGTGCTCGTCGCGCTCCAGCCGCAGGGCCGGCAGCTCGGGCAGGACCCGCTTGGCCAGGCCGGTGTCGACGAGCAGGGCGAGCCCCTTGCGGGGGTGGTCGGAGAGGATCAGCTTGTTCAGCTCGTCCCGGATGCGCTCGGCGGAGACGATCTCCAGCCGCTCGGCCATCCCGGTCATGGCGGTCACGACCTCGGGGGCGACCTCGAAGTCGAGCTGGGCCGCGAACCGCGCGGCCCGCATCATGCGCAGCGGGTCGTCCGAGAAGGACTCCTCCGGCGTCCCCGGGGTGCGCAGCACCCGGGCGGCCAGGTCCTGCAGACCGTTGTGCGGGTCGACGAACTCCTTCTCCGGCAGCCTCACGGCCATCGCGTTGACGGTGAAGTCGCGACGGACGAGGTCCTCCTCGATGGAGTCGCCGTAGGAGACCTCCGGCTTGCGGGAGGTCCGGTCGTACGCCTCCGACCTGTATGTGGTGACCTCGATGTCGAAGTCCGACTTGCGGCATCCCACGGTCCCGAAGGCGATGCCGACCTCCCAGACGGCGTCCGCCCACGGCCGCACGATCTTCAGCACGTCCTCCGGACGGGCGTCGGTGGTGAAGTCGAGATCGTTGCCGAGCCTGCCGAGCAGCGCGTCGCGCACGGATCCGCCGACCAGGGCGAGCGTGAAGCCGGCGTCCTGGAAGCGGCGGGCGAGGTCGTCGGCCACGGGGGAGACCCGCAGGAGCTCGCTCACGGCACGGCGCTGCGCCTGGCTGAGCTCGTTGGTCGACGGCAGGGTGGGGCTGTCATGGTTGGCGTTCGGCACAACAGAAGAGGGTACGTGTCCGCGCGCGCCGCGGCCTCCTCGTTATGGGGCGGTTTCCGGCAGCTCCGGCAAAGCAGGCGCAGCCCGGACAACGGACCCGGTGGCGATCTTGTGATGCGGTCCGCGGCACTTCGCCACAGCGGGCCTCGTTACCATTCGTGGACGCACCATCCGACGACCACTGACACGACGAGGGACGGGCGAGCGCGTGGCCGAGGCGGCAGAGGTCCAGGAGGCCTTGTACGGGACACGGCCCGCTCCTGCCTTCCGGCGGTCACGCTGGGCCGTCCTGGTGCTCACCGGCCTGCTGGTGGCCTTGGGGCTGGGGCAGCTGCCCGCCGCCCCCGCGGCCCGGGCGGCGGAGACCGGCGGCACGTCCGCGGTCGACGTCTCCGTGGACTCCCTGGCCCCCGTCGCACCCAAGCAGGACGACACGCTCGTCGTCTCGGGCCACGTCACCAACAACAGCCGCTCGACGATCACCGGCGCCCACGTGGGGCTGCGGGTGGGTCCCCAGGTCACCACGCGCAGTGACATCGACGCCATCGGCGACCAGGCCCCCTTCTCCTCCTCCGACGGCTCCGAGGTCGGCGGCAACCACACCCAGAAGATCGACAGCCTGCCGCCGGGCACGAGCCGCGACTTCACCCTGAACGTCCCCGCCAAGGACCTCGACCTCGGCAAGGACGGCGTCTACCAGCTGGGCGTCACGCTCTCCGGGCAGTCCGGCGGGCAGCCCTACGAGCGCGTGCTGGGCATCCAGCGCACGCTCCTGCCCTGGCAGCCCTCCGGCACCGACGGCAAGAAGACCCGGCTGACCTTCATGTGGCCGCTGATCTCCGCGACCCACCTGACGGCCCGCACCGAGTCCGACCAGCAGCAGACGCCGGTCTTCCCCAACGACGACCTCGCCGCCGAGCTCGCGCCCGGCGGGCGCCTGCAGCAGCTGGTGGCGCTCGGCAAGAACCTGCCGGTCACCTGGGTGATCGACCCGGACCTGCTGGCCACCGTCGAGGCCATGACGAAGAGCTACCACGTCAGCGGCCGCAACGGGCAGGAGAACACCCCCGGCCACGGCCAGGCGGTGGCCAAGCAGTGGCTCAACCAGCTGCAGCAGGCCGTCGCCGACCACCAGGTGGTGGCCCTGCCCTTCGGCGACCCGGACATCGCCTCCCTGGCCCACCGGGGCAAGGACGTCTCCGGCGCCCTCAGCCACCTGCAGTCCGCCACCGAGCTGGCCTCGACCACCGTCGACACGATCCTCGGCGTGAAGCCGCGCACGGACTTCGCCTGGCCCGTCGACGGCGCCGTCGACTCCTCCATCGTGGACGTGGCCACCTCGGCCGGCGCCCACAACGTCATCGCCCGCAGCGACAGCCTCCGCGAGCCCGTTCCCTACGCCCCCACGGCGGCCCGGCAGATCGGCGGCGGCAACACCGCGATCGTGGCCGACGCCCGGCTCTCCACCGCCTTCCAGGGCGACATGATCCGGGCCGAGGACGCCTCCCTCGCCGTGCAGCGCTTCCTGGCCCAGAGCCTCGTGGTCACCAAGCAGGCCCCGGACAACGAGCGCAGCATCGTCGTCGCCCCGCAGCGCATGCCCACGGCGAGCCAGGCCCAGGCGATGGCGACCGCGCTGGGCGGGCTGGCGGACGGCCGCTGGAGCCAGGCCGCCGATCTGGGCGCCGCGGCCGCCTTCCAGCCCGACCCGGCGGCCGGCCGGCACGTGCCCGGCCCGGGGTCCTACCCGGACGCACTGCGGGCCCAGGAACTGCCCACCGAGGCGTTCGAGGCGATCCAGCGCACGCAGAACACCCTGGACAGCTTCAAGGTCATCCTCACCGCCCAGGACCGCGTGGTCACCCCCTTCGGCAGCGCGATCATGCGGGAGATTTCCACGTCCTGGCGCGGCGACCCGCAGGGTGCGGCCGCCTTCCGGGACGCCGTGCAGTCCTACCTCGACCAGCTCACCCGCCAGGTGCAGCTGATCAAGAAGTCCGACGCCACGCTCTCCGGCCGCAGCGCGACCATCCCCGTGACCGTGCACAACGGCCTGCTGCAGGGGGTCCGCGGGCTCAAGCTCGTCCTCACCTCCAGCCAGCCCAACCGCCTCAAGATCGACGCCTCCCAGCCCGTCGAGGTCGGCGGCGGACGGCAGCAGACGGTGAAGTTCGAGACCCGGGCCAATGCCAACGGCCCGGTGCAGGTGACGGCCCGGCTCTACGCCGAAGACGGGCAGCCGTACGGCGAACCGATCCGCTTCACTGTGCATGTCACCTCCATCACCCCTATGGTTCTGCTGGTCATCGCCGGTGGGGTGCTCCTCCTCGTCCTCGCGGGCCTGCGGATCTACCTCCAGCGACGCAAGCGGGCGGCCGCCCGTGGCACCGCCGGTGACGGTCCCGGCCAGGACGGCGGACCGGACGCGGGCGGCGAAGGGCCCGGTGGCGACCGGCCCGGCGACGGCGAGAGCGGCGAGGGCAAAGCCGGCGACGGCGAGCCCGAGCAGCCGGGTGATCCGGCAGCCGAAACCGGGGCGCGGAACGGTGAGCCGTCCGGCCCGGGTGAGAAAGTGGAACGTTGAGCGTGCGGTGGGGCCAGCCCGCCGCCGACGATGAGGTGGGGTAGCGATGAGCGCGCCGTACGACGGTGACCGCGGTCAGGGCACCGGCGGTGGGCAGCGGGGCCCGTACCCGCCGATCCCGCCTGCCCACATTCCGCCCGGCCAGACGCCTCCCCCCGTGATGGACCAGGGCACGACGGGTGCGATGGGCACGACGGGCGCGATGGACCAGGGGCAGCAGGGCGGCCCGTACGCGCGGGACCCGTACCTGCGGGACACCTACGCCTCGGACCCCTACCCCCGCCAGCAGACGTGGCCGCCGGCCCAGGCCCAGTACGCCGCTCCGCAGGCCCAGCAGCAGCCGCAGCCGTACGGTGACGCCGACGAGACCCAGATCATGGGCGTGGGCGGCTTCGACGAGCAGCCCGCCGAGGGCCGGCCCCGCGACGCCTTCGCCCACCTCTACCGCGACCAGCAGCAGCCGTACGAGCCCCAGCCGCCGGTGGGCCGCCAGGTGCCCCCGCCGGGCGCCTACGTGCCCCCGCCCGTCGCACCGCAGCCGGCCGAGCCGGCCACCGAACCGGAACCGGAGCAGGTGGCCGAGGCACCGGCCGCCGGCAAGGGCGGCAAGGCCGCGGGCCTGCTGAAGTCCAGCGCGATCATGGCCGCCGGCACGATGGTCTCCCGCCTCCTGGGCTTCGGCCGCAACCTGGTGATGGCCGCGGCCATCGGCGTCAGCACGCTCAACGACGACTACCAGGTCGCCAACGTCCTGCCGACGATGATCTACATCCTCGTCGCCGGTGGCGCACTGAACTCGGTGTTCATCCCGCAGCTGGTGCGCGCCATGAAGAACGACGAGGACGGCGGCGAGGCCTACGCCAACCGCCTCCTCACCCTCGTGGTCGTGCTGCTGGCCGGCGTCACCACCATCTGTGTGCTGGGAGCTCCGCTCTTCATCCGGATGATGTCGCCGACGATCGCCGACGACCCGGCACGGATGGACGTGGCGGTCGCCTTCGCCCGCTACTGCGTGCCGACCCTCTTCTTCATGGGCGTGCACGTCGTCCTCGGCCAGATCCTCAACGCCCGGGGCCGGTTCGGCGCGATGATGTGGACCCCGGTCCTGAACAACATCATCATCATCGCCACCTTCGGCGCCTTCATCTGGGCCTTCGGTCCCTTCACCACCACTGACGTCAGCGCCGCGACCATCACGCCGGAAGGTGTCCGCCTGATCGGCATCGGCACGCTGCTGGGACTCGCGGTCCAGGCCCTGGCGATGTTCCCCTACCTGCGGGACGCCGGCTTCCGGATCCGGCCGCGCTTCGACTGGCGCGGCCAGGGCCTCGGCAAGGCCGCGGGCCTGGCCAAGTGGACCCTCTTCTTCGTCCTCGCCAACCAGCTCGGCATGGTCGTTGTCACCCAGCTGGCCACCAAGGCCGGAGCCCTGGCCGACAAGGCCGGCCACAAGGGCACGGGCATCACGGCCTACAACTTCGCCCTCCAGCTGTGGCAGATGCCGCAGGCCATCATCACCGTCTCGGTCATGACCGCCGTCCTGCCCCGGATCTCCCGCGCCGCCCACGACGGGGACGCGATCGCCGTCCGCGACGACCTCTCCCACGGTCTGCGCACCTCGGCCGTCGCGATCGTGCCCTGCGCCTTCGCCTTCCTGGCGCTCGGCGTCCCGATGACGACCCTGATGTTCGGCGGCTCGGGCGTCTCGGCCGCCACCAACATCGGCTACATCCTGATGGCCTTCGGCCTCGGCCTGATCCCGTTCTCCGCGCAGTACGTCATCCTCCGCGGCTTCTACGCCTACGAGGACACGCGTACGCCGTTCTACAACACGGTGATCGTCGCCGCGGTCAACGGCGCCGCCTCCTTCGTGAGCTACCTCGTCCTGCCCGCGCGCTGGGCCGTCGCCGGCATGGCCGCCTCGTACGGCCTCGCCTACGCCGTCGGTGTGGGCGTCGCCTGGCGCAGGCTGGCAGCGCGTCTCGGCACCGACCTGGACGGCGCGCGCGTCGTGCGCACCTACGCCCGCCTCACCGGCGCCTGCATCCCGGCCTCGCTCGCCGGCGGAGCGGCGGCCTACGGAATCGGTCAGGTCCTGGGCAACGGCGTCCTCGGCTCGCTCGCGTCCCTGGTCGGCGGCGGACTGCTCCTGATCGTCGTCTTCTTCTTCGCCGCGAAGCGGATGCGCGTGGAGGAGTTGAACGCCATGGTCGGTATGGTGCGCGGACGCCTCGGTCGCTGACCGGAGCACAACCATCGCCCGCCGCCGCGTGTCGTGCATAGCGCCGGACTGTGGGCACAATTGTCTTGGCTGTGGACAGCGTGCAACGGATGGGGAGGCAGGAACGACGGTGGCGGAACGGAGCACGGCTGCCGTCGACGTGGCTGGCAACAGCGGCGACCAGCCGCTGACCGCCCAGGCGGGCCCGGCCACGGCCGACGGGGCGAAGGCCCAGAAGAAGGCCAGCACCCACCAGGACCACTCGCGCGCGGAGAGCAAAAGCCCCGCGCGCGACGCACAGCAGCCCGAGCTGCACAGCGGTCACAAGCTCGCCAGAAGGTACCGCCTGGAGGAGTGCGTCACCCGTCTGGAGGGATTCAGCAGCTGGCGTGCCGTCGACGAGAAGCTGCGCCGCGCCGTCGGGGTCCACCTCCTGCCCGCCGACCACCCCCGGGCCCGGCCCGTCCTCGCCGCCGCCCGCTCCGCCGCCCTGCTGGGCGATCCCCGCTTCGTCCAGGTCCTCGACGCCGTCGAGGAGAACGACCTCGTCTACGTGGTCCACGAGTGGCTCCCCGACGCCACCGAGCTGACCCCCGTCCTCGCCTCCGGCCCGCTCGAACCGCACGAGGCGTACCAGCTCGTCAGCCAGGTGTCCCAGGCCATGGCCGCCGCCCACCGCGAGGGGCTCGCCCACCTGCGCCTCAACCCCGGGTCCGTGCTGCGTACGGCGACCGGGCAGTACCGCATCCGCGGCCTCGCCGTCATGGCCGCCCTGCGGGGCATCACCTCCGAACACCCGCAGCGCACCGACACCGAGGCCATCGGCGCCCTGCTGTACGCGGCGCTGACCCAGCGCTGGCCCTACGAGGGCAACGCCCACGGGCTGCCCGGCCTGCCCAAGGGCGTCGGCCTCATCGCCCCCGACCAGGTCCGTGCCGGCGTCCACCGCGGGCTGTCGGAGCTCGCCATGCGGGCCCTGGTCAACGACGGCGCCACCGCCTCCCGGCAGGAGCCGCCGTGCACCACGCCGGAGGAGCTGGCCAAGGCGGTCGCCGCGATGCCGCGCATCCGGCCGCCGGAGCCCGACTTCACGACTCCGCCCCCCTACCCGCGCCCCCACGCCGGGGCGCGCGGCGCCGCAGCGGCCCCGCCGGTGCCGGTGCCCCCGCCCCCGCTGGAGGGCCGCACCGGGCGGGCCCTGAAGTGGACGGTCTCCGCCCTGCTCATCGCCGCCCTCGGACTGGGCAGCTGGCAGCTGGCGGACACCCTGCTCAAGGACGGCGAGGACGACACCCCGCGCTCGCAGTCGTCGGGTGACGACACCCCGCAGAAGACGCCGCGGCCCATCCAGATCCACGGGGCCAAGGAGTACGCCCCGGACGGGCTGCCCCAGCAGAGCGACCGCGTGCGGCAGACGTATGACAACGACCCGAACACATACTGGCAAACCAGGGCGTTCAACGAGGGTCCCAAGATCCTGATCAAGCCCGGTGTCGGCATCGTCTACGACCTCGGCGAAAAGCAGGAGCTGAGCGAGGCGACGATCGGCCTCAAGTACGGGGGAGACCACACCAAGCTCTCGCTGTATGCCGTCGACTCGCTGAACCCGTCCACTCAGCCGAACGCCATGAAACCGGTGGCCACGGAACAGACGTCGGACAAGACGCTGAAGTTTTCACTCAAGGAGCCGGTCGAAACCCGCTACGTCCTGCTGTGGCTCACGGACGTGCCCTCGGCCCCGGCCGAGGGATACAGCCAGGCCGGCTACAAGCAGGGCATCACCGAAGTGCGATTCACCGGCTGACCGTCAGGTCGCGTCGGTCAGGGGGAGGGCTCGACGGTGGACGAGGTCGCTCGTGACGACGCAAGCGATGCCGAGCTCCTGGCCCTGCACGTCGGCGGGGATCCCGACGCCTTCGCCGAGATCGTGCGCCGGCACCGCGACCGGCTCTGGGCCATCGCGCTGCGCACCCTCGGGGACAGGGAAGAGGCCGCCGACGCCGTGCAGGACGCCCTGGTCTCCGCCTACCGGGCCGCCCACACCTTCCGGGGCCAGTCCGCGGTGACCACCTGGCTCCACCGCATCACGGTCAACGCCTGCCTGGACCGCGCCCGCAAGGCCGCCTCCCGGCGCACCGCGCCGCTCGCCGAGACCGAGCGCCTGGAGCAGCTCCTCGAACCGCACGAGTCGGCCGCCGCGCCGGCCGAGCGCGGCGATCTGCATCGTGAGCTGATCCGGGCCCTGGCCAAGCTGCCACCGGACCAGCGCGCTGCCCTGGTCCTCGTCGACATGCAGGGGTATCCCGTGGCGGAGGCGGCCGCCGTCCTGGGGGTGCCACCCGGCACCGTGAAGAGCAGATGCGCCCGGGGCCGGGCCCGGCTGCTGCCGATGCTCACCCATCTGCGCCACGACGGCATGGGTAGCGCCTCCGCCGGGAGGGAAAGGAACCGGTCGCAGGGCGCATCCGTCCCACCACCGGCGGGGCAGAACGACTCGGATCCAGTGAAGGGCGGAGGTGGGCGAGCGTGACCAGGACCGGCACGGATGGGCACCCGGAGGTCGCGGAGATCTCCGCGCTCACCGAGGGCATCCTCTCCCCGTCCCGTACGGCGGACGTCCGGGAGCACCTGGCCGACTGCGCCGTCTGCGAGGACGTCCACAGCTCCCTGACGGAGATCAAGGACCTGCTGGGCACGCTGCCCGGCCCGGCCCGGATGCCTGTGGACGTCGCCGAGCGGATCGACGCGGCGCTGGCCGCCGAGGCCCTGCTCGATGCCACCGTCCCCGGGGCCGACTCCGTTGTTTCACGTGAAACGGCGGAGGACGAGGAGGAAGGACAGCGCTCCCCCGTCCGCGTTTCACAGGAGCAGGTTTCACGTGAAACGGCCGAACGCCCCTCCCGGCCGCGCCCCCGTGCCGTGACCGGACCCGGCCGCCAGGCACCCGCTGCCTCCGGCCCCGGCAAGCGAAGCCCCCGGCGCTGGTCCCGGGCCCTGCTGGGAGCGGCCTGTGCCGCGGCCGTGATCGGCGTGGGCACCTTCTTCCTCCAGTCCGGGCAGGACACCGACCAGCACGCCGACGCACCGGCACCCGGCAGCAGCCAGGCCACCCTCTCCCCCCTCGCCGCGGACGACCTCTCCACCAGGGTGGCGAGCCTGCTCCACCAGTCCTTCAAGGCTCCGGACGGCCAGAGTGCCGGCGCCCAGGGGATCAGTCCCAAGACCTCCACCGACGGCACACCGACGACATCGGCGACCGTGGAACCCCCGTGCGTCCGCCAGGGCATCGGCCGCTCCGAGCCGGCGCTCGCAACGCACCGCGAGACGTACGACGGGCAGGACGCGTACCTGGTGGTGCTGCCGCACCCGGGTGACACGCAGCTCGTCGACGCCTACGTGGTGGCCTCCTCGTGCGAGACCGCGTCCGCCCCCACTCCCGGGAAAGTGCTGAGGCAGCTGACCCTGCCGCGCCGCTGAGGGTGGCGTGCCGCGCTGTCGTCCGCGCCGGGAATGCTCGCCCCGTAGGATCCGTTGGGTGGGGTGAGACCCAGCAAAGACCCATACAGCTGTCGGCAGACAAGGAAGACACCCGTGAGCGACGTCCGCAACGTGATCATCATTGGCTCCGGGCCTGCGGGCTACACGGCCGCGCTCTACACCGCCCGCGCCTCCCTGAAGCCTCTGGTCTTCGAGGGCGCCGTCACCGCCGGTGGTGCGCTGATGAACACCACCGACGTGGAGAACTTCCCGGGATTCCGTGAGGGGATCATGGGCCCGGACCTCATGGACAACATGCGGGCCCAGGCCGAGCGCTTCGGCGCCGAGCTGATCCCGGACGATGTCGTCGCCGTCGACCTCAGCGACGAGATCAAGACCGTGACGGACTCGGCGGGCACCGTCCACCGCGCCAAGGCCGTGATCGTGACGACCGGCTCTCAGCACCGCAAGCTGGGCCTGCCCCGCGAGGACGAGCTCTCCGGCCGCGGTGTCTCCTGGTGTGCCACGTGCGACGGCTTCTTCTTCAAGGACCAGGACATCGTCGTGGTCGGCGGTGGTGACACCGCGATGGAGGAGGCCACCTTCCTCTCGCGCTTCGCCAAGTCCGTCACCATCGTCCACCGCCGGGACACCCTGCGGGCCAGCAAGGCGATGCAGGAGCGCGCCTTCGCCGACCCGAAGATCCGCTTCATCTGGGACAGCGAGGTCGCCGAGATCCACGGCGAGAGCAAGCTGTCCGGGCTGACGCTGCGCAACCTCAAGACCGGCGAGACCTCCGAGCTGCCGGTGACGGGCCTGTTCATCGCCATCGGCCACGACCCGCGCACCGAGCTGTTCAAGGGCCAGCTGGAGCTGGACGACGAGGGCTACCTCAAGGTGGAAGCCCCCTCGACCCGCACCAACCTCACGGGTGTGTTCGCCGCGGGTGACGTGGTCGACCACACCTACCGCCAGGCGATCACCGCCGCCGGCACCGGGTGCTCCGCGGCACTCGACGCCGAGCGTTTCCTCGCTTCCCTGACGGACAGCGAGAAGGTCCGGGAGCCCGAGAAGACCCCCTGATCCACCCCACCCCCCACCCCACGCAGAAAGACCCGAGGAGACCTCAGTGGCTCTCAAGAACGTGACCGACGCTTCCTTCGACGAGGATGTCCTCAAGAGCGACAAGCCCGTCCTGGTGGACTTCTGGGCCGCGTGGTGCGGCCCGTGCCGCCAGATCGCCCCGTCGCTGGAGGCCATCGCCGCCGAGTACGGCGAGAAGATCGAGATCGTCAAGCTCAACATCGACGAGAACCCGGCGACCGCCGCGAAGTACGGTGTCATGTCGATCCCGACCCTGAACGTCTACAAGGGCGGCGAGGTCGTGCAGACCATCGTGGGCGCCAAGCCGAAGGCGGCGCTGGAGCGCGAGCTCTCCGACTTCATCCACGCGTAAGCCACGCGCTGTTTCACGTGAAACGGGACTGCCCAGCGGGCAGTCCCGTTGCGTTTTCCCGCACCTGTGCCCGCGCGCCTAGAGCGGTCGGAGCGCAGGTTCCTTCTGCACGGCGCCCAGCAGCCGGTCCAGCGCCAGCTCGACGTCCTCCCGCCACGACAGCGCCGTACGCAGCTCCAGCCGGAGCCGGGGATAGCGCAGGTGCGGTCGTACGGTCTTGAAGCCCACGGCCAGCAGATGATCGGCGGGAAGGACACACGCCGGGTCCTTCCACTGGGCGTCACCGAACGCCTCGATCGCCTTGAAGCCGCGCCTGAGCACATCCTTGGCAACCGTCTGCACCATGACCCGGCCCAGCCCCTGCCCCTGGTAGGCGGGCATCAGCCAGGCAGTCATCAGCTGAACCGCATCCGCAGCGACGGGGCTGGTGGGAAAGGCGGTCGAGCGCGGCACATAGGCCGGGGGAGCGTAGAGCACAAAGCCGACGGGCACGTCGTCCACATAGACCACCCGGCCGCAGGAACCCCACTCCAGGAGCACGGCGGAGATCCAGGCTTCCTTCTCCAGCTCGGGGCGACCGGCTCTCAGTGCGGCTTCACCGCTGACGGGGTCCAACTCCCAGAAGACGCAGGCGCGGCAGCGCTTGGGCAGGTCCGGGAGGTTGTCCAGCGTGAGCGGTACGAGCCGACGCCCCATGCAGCCAGTTCCTCACTTCCGTCGTCTGCCACGCTCCGGGCGGCGCTCAAGGCGCTGCGCTCCCTCAGGAAGCTGCCGACGAAACCGCCGACTGCCCCCAGGCCCAAGCCTGCCGCCACCAGCCCGGTCCGGCTCACCGATCGCATGGCCCCGCCCCTCCGTGAACCGTGTCCAACGTGGATGTGCCATACCTGAACGCATCGTATCCGCAGCCCGATTCAGCGGACAGCGCGACAAGGCAAAGGGCGGGTGTGTTGCACGCAAACGTTCCACGTGAAACACGACCCGCCCTCCACGAGCGTCAGCCTGGGCGCCCCTACCCGGTGGCCTCGTCCTCGCCGGTGGAAAGCCGCTGCTCCATGACCCGGCCCTCGCCGGGGGCGAGCGTCCCCAGGATGCGCTCCAGGTCCTCCATCGAGGCGAACTCGACGACGATCTTCCCCTTCTTCTGACCGAGGTCGACCTTCACCCTGGTCTCGAAGCGGTCCGACAGCCGGGCGGCGAGATCGGTCAACGCGGGCGACACCCGGCCGCCGGCCCGGGGCCCCTTGGCCCGGGCGTTCTTGGGCCGCGACCCCATCAGGGTCACGATCTCCTCCACCGACCGCACCGACAGCCCTTCGGCGACGATGCGCCGGGCCAGGTCGTCCTGTGCCTCGGGGTCGTCGAGCGAGAGCAGCGCCCGGGCATGGCCGGCGGACAGCACGCCCGCGGCCACCCGCTTCTGGACGGCCGGTGAGAGCTTCAGCAGGCGCAGGGTGTTGGACACCTGGGGGCGGGAACGCCCGATGCGGTCCGCGAGCTCGTCATGCGTGCAGTTGAAGTCCTTGAGCAGCTGGTCATAGGCGGCCGCCTCTTCCAGCGGGTTCAGCTGAGCCCGGTGGAGGTTCTCCAGCAGCGCGTCCAGCAGCAGCTTCTCGTCCTCGGTGGCCCGGACGATGGCGGGGATCCGCTCCAGGCCGGCCTCACGGCAGGCCCGCCAGCGGCGCTCGCCCATGATGAGCTCGTACCGCTCCGGACCCAGCTGACGGACGACCACCGGCTGGAGCAGGCCGACCTCGCGGATCGACGTGATCAGCTCGGCGAGGGCGTCCTCGTCGAAGACCTCGCGCGGCTGGCGGGGGTTGGGCGTGATGGAGTCCAGCGGCAGCTCGGCGAAGTGGGCACCGGCCACGCCTTCGTCGTCCGGACCGTTGGCACCGGCCGGGCCCACGCCATCCGTTTCACGTGAAACGGCGTCGTGGCCCCCCGGCTCGCGCAGAGTGTCCTGGGAAGGGGCGTCCTCCACCGCAAGCGTGGCAACCTTGGCCGCGGCGACCCCCCGCTCGGGAGTCAGCACCGGCACCGCGGTCGGGGACGTGGCCCCCGTCCCCACGATCGGTCCCCCCGTCTCCCCTCCCTTCGGCGCCGGCGGGATCAGCGCACCGAGCCCCCGGCCCAGTCCTCTACGTCGCTCACTCACTGAAGCCCCTCCGACATGCTGTGCTGTTCGTGCTGTTGCTGGCGGCCCACCATGTGGGCCCTGCTGCCGTCGTAGTGCACCCCGACCCCCCGCAGTGCGATCTCCCGGGCAGCCTCCAGGTAGGACAGCGCCCCGCTCGAGCTCGGGTCGTAGGTCAGAACCGTCTGCCCATAGCTGGGCGCCTCGGAGATGCGCACCGAACGCGGAATGCTGGTGCGCAGCACCTCGTGCCCGAAGTGGCTGCGCACCTCCTCGGCCACCTGGGAAGCGAGCCTCGTCCGGCCGTCGTACATCGTCAGCAGGATCGTGGACACATGAAGCTTGGGGTTCAGATGCCCCCGTACCAGCTCGACATTGCGCAGCAGCTGCCCCAGGCCCTCCAGCGCGTAGTACTCGCACTGGATGGGGATCAGCACCTCCGCACCGGCCACCAGGGCGTTCACCGTGAGCAGGCCGAGCGAGGGCGGACAGTCGATGAGGATGTAGTCCAGCGGCTGCTCGTAGGCCTTGATGGCCCGGTCCAGCCGGCTCTCCCGCGCCACGAGCGAGACCAGCTCGATCTCCGCGCCGGCCAGGTCGATCGTCGCGGGGGCGCAGAAGAGCCCCTCCACGTCGCGCACGGGCTGCACCACGTCGGACAGCTGCTTGCTGTCCACGAGGACGTCATAGATCGACGGCACCTCGGCATGGTGGTCGATGCCCAGCGCGGTCGAGGCATTGCCCTGCGGGTCGAGGTCGATGACCAGCACCCGGTTGCCGTGCAGCGCCAGGGAGGCGGCCAGATTCACGGTGGTCGTGGTCTTGCCGACCCCACCCTTCTGGTTGGCGACGACCATCACCCGGGTGCGCTCAGGCCGGGGCATGGGGGGCGGCGGCGTTTCACGTGAAACGAGCTCGCCCATGGGCAGGGGTCCATGAGCGGCCGTCGATGGGGAGTCGGAGGGGCGGGGACCGGGGACCGGGTCGGTCATCGGTCCCCCAAGATTGGCGTCGGACCGCAAGGATTCACTCTCCTCGACTTCAGGCTCGCGATGCACAGAGCCTGCCATGCTTTCGGGGTCATGAACCAGCGAGGCCCGTTCTCCTGTGGATGAATCCCCCGGGCCTGTGGATGAATCCACGCCCTCACAGCCCACAGCCTCGACCGCCTGGCGGTCACGCGTTGCCGCGGCGGCACGACCTCGACCGATGATTCCCTGCAGCAGCGAGCGATGTTTCACGTGAAACACGATGCATGGCACACCTCGCTACGTCGGAGCGACACTCCGTGACGAGTCGTCTTGCCAGCTTGTATGGAGCATTCGCCGCCCCGTGGGGCGGCGTGCACCAGGAGAATCAGCGAAACGAGGCTCAGCGGCGACGACGCGCGCGGGTGGACCGGGCGGCCTTCGCCCTCTTGGCGGCGAAGCGCACACCACCGGGGCTCTCGCCCACCTCCACCCGCACCAGGGTGGACAGGGGGTCGACGACGCCCTCGCCGACGTGCAGCACCGAGGTCCGTACGACCCCCAGCTTGCTGAGCGCGGCCCGCGCGGCCTTGAGCTCCTCCTCGGCCGTGTCCCCCTTGAGGGCCAGCATCTCGCCGTACGGCCGCAGCAGCGGGACGCCCCAGCCCGCCAGCCGGTCCAGCGGCGCCACGGCACGGGCGGTGACCACGTGCACGGGATCGATCTTGCCGAGCATCTCCTCCGCCCGGCCACGGACCACGGTCACATGGTCCAGGCCCAGCAGCTCCACGACCTCCTGCAGGAACGTCGTCCGCCGCAGCAGCGGCTCCAGCAGGGTGATCTGCAGGTCGGGACGGACGAGGGCCAGAGGGATGCCGGGCAGCCCGGCCCCGGAGCCCACGTCGCACACGGACACGCCGTCCGGCACGGCCTCGGCGAGAACCGCACAGTTCAGCAGGTGCCGCTCCCACAGCCGGGGCACCTCACGGGGGCCGATCAGGCCCCGCTTGACGCCCGCGTCCGCGAGCAGCTCCGCGTAACGGACGGCCTCCGGAAAGCGGTCACCGAAAACCGCCCGCGCCGCCTCGGGCGCCGGGGGGAGCTCCGCTGCCTCTTCCACGGGGACCGTCCTTCCGTACAACATCGTTCGTCTGGGGATGCGGGCTGGTGATACGGGCTGGGATTCAGGCCGGCCCCGCCTGCCGGGCAGACGGGGCCGTGCACACCTGAAGGCGTGAGTGGGTCAGGCGGGCAGGACGACCACTCGGCGCTGGGGCTCCTCGCCCTCCGACTCGCTGCGCAGCCCCGCCGCGGCCACGGCGTCGTGGACGACCTTGCGCTCGAAGGGGGTCATCGGGTCCAGCTTGACCGGCTGACCGGTGCTCCGGGCCTCCTCGGCGGCCTTGGCGCCCAGCCCGGCCAGCTCCTCGCGCTTGCGCGCGCGGTAGCCGGCGATGTCGAGCATCAGGCGGCTGCGGTCGCCGGTCTCCCGGTTCACCGCGAGGCGGGTGAGCTCCTGGAGGGCTTCGAGCACCTCGCCGTCCCGGCCGACGAGCTTCTGCAGGTCGCGGCTGGTGGTGTCGCTGATGATCGACACCGAGGCGCGGTCGGCCTCGACGTCCATGTCGATGTCGCCGTCGAGGTCGGCGATGTCCAGCAGGCCCTCGAGGTAGTCGGCCGCGATCTCGCCCTCCTGCTCCAGGCGGGAGAGGGTGTCGGTGGTGCCCTCAGCGGCGGTCTGGGGCTGCGTCTCCGTCACGGTGGACTCCTTCATCACTTCTTCGAGGGGTGCTTGGGCCGCTGCGGGCCGCCCTTGCGCTGACCGGACTTGCCGCGGGCCGAGCCGCCGGCCTGCTTGCCCTTGCCGGCACCGGGCTCCTCGGGCTTCTCCAGGGAGGTCTGCTCGCCGTTGCCCGCGGTGGCCCGGGCGTGACCGGTGGTACCGGTCGTACCGGCGGCACCGGCGCCCTGGCGCTTGGACTTGGTCTGCCGCTTGGGCTGCTGGCGGGACGCACGGGCCGCCTCGGCGGCCTGGCGGGCCTCGACCTCGGCCGGGTCCTCCTTGAGCTTGCCCTTGGCGCGCAGGCGCTCCTGGCGCTGCTTGAAGGCGAGGCTGCCGGGGGTGGGGTTGCGGCGGATCACGAACATCTGCTGGCCCAGGGTCCACACGTTGGTGGTCAGCCAGTAGACCAGGACACCGACCGGGAAGTTGATGCCGAAGACGGCGAACATGATCGGGAAGACGTACATCAGCATCTTCTGCTGCTGCATGAACGGCGTCTTCACCGTGAGGTCGACGTTCTTCGTCATCAGCTGGCGCTGCGTGTAGAACTGCGACAGCGACATCAGCACGATCATGATGACCGTGACGACGCGAACGTCGGTGAGCGTGGCGCCCAGGGACTCGACCTTGCTCGCGCTGTCCATGAACTTGGACGCGATCGGGGCACCGAAGATGTGCGCCTTACGGGCGCTGTCCACCAGGGCCTGGTCCATCACGCCGACGGTCCGGCCACCGGCGATGTGGTTCAGCACCTGGTACAGAGAGATGAAGAACGGCGACTGGGCCAGGATGGGGAAGCAGCTGGAGAGCGGGTTGGTGCCCGACTCCTTGTAGAGCTTCATCATCTCTTCGGACTGGCGCTGCCGGTCGCTCTTGTAGCGCTCCTGGATCGCCTTCATCTTCGGCTGGAGCGCCTGCATGTTCCGCGTGGCCTTGATCTGCTTCACGAAGAGCGGGATCAGGCAGATGCGGATCAGCACCACCAGCGAGACGATGGACAGACCCCACGCCGCTCCACTGTCCTTGTTGAAGATCAGGCTGTAGAACGAGTGGAACTGGACGATGATCCAGGAAACTGCGTCATAGAGAGGACCGAGGATCGTGTCCACGAATCAGGCTCCTTGGGCGTTGGGCTGAGTCTCGGGCTGTGCGGCGGCCACCGTGGCGGGGTGTCCGCCCAGTCGGCTCCTCAGCCGCTGGTGCCAGACCGGACGCTTCCGGGGAGGAACGTGGTCGACGCCACCGAGCGACCACGGGTTGCAGCGCACGATGCGCCAGGCGGTCAGTACCGACCCCTTGATCGCGCCGTGCACGTCGATGGCCGTGTAGCCGTAGTGCGAGCACGAGGGGTAGTACTTGCAGACCGGGCCCAACAAGGGGCTGATGGTCCACTGGTAGATCTTGATCAGCCAGAGCAGCGGGTACTTCACCGTGCGCTCCCTCCCGGGTGACCGGGGTTCCGGGGGTCACCCCCCGGGGGATTGCTTCGCGGCGCCCTCCCCTTGGCTCCGCCGGGGGTGCCCCCGCCCAGAAGCCGCTGCAGCGCTGCGTCGAGGTCGCCGGCCAGCTGTCCGTAGTCGGCCTCGCCCGCGCCGGGCAGGGCTCTCACCACCACCAGGCTACCGGCGGGCAGCCGATCCAGCCGTTCGCGCACCAGGTGGCGCAGCCTGCGTTTGACCAGGTTGCGCACCACGGCGCCGCCGACGGCCTTGCTCACGACGAAACCCGCACGCACCGGGGGGACGATTCCCCCAGGTGGGTGCGGGTCCGTGGTACCGCTGCGGAAGTGGACGACGAGGAGCGGGCGGCCGGCCCTGCGTCCCCGGCGAACCGCGGTCGCGAAGTCCTCGCGCCGCCTCAGCCGGGACTCGGAAGGCAGCACGTCATGGACCTTGACGTCGTGGCTGCTCAGGCCGACAGGCGGGCGCGACCCTTGCTACGGCGGGACGCGAGGATCGCGCGGCCGGCGCGGGTGCGCATGCGCAGGCGGAAGCCGTGGGTCTTCGCGCGACGGCGGTTGTTCGGCTGGAAGGTGCGCTTGCTCACTCGGGGACTCCAGAAATGAATCGTGTGATGGCGGTACATCGCCTGGCTGTCACCGTGCGCCCACGAGTAGCTCGCAAGTGCGCCCAAGTGCACCGCTTCATGACCACGAACTCGGCAAGAATCCCGGGGAGAGAACCCGACGAGATCGCGACCTTTGCCCATCGGAGGCAGGCGGCAGCAGCCATCGACAACTCGACCTGGTCACGGTACGCGTGGTTACGCCATCCGGTCAAACCGGCAGCGCATCACCTGTTTCGTCGCGCACCACCGTAGCCTCCGGACGGCCGGGAGGACGTCAGGCGCCACCGCATGGCACATTTGTACACACCCTGTGGACAACGACTTGAACCACGTACCTCGCCCTGACTACCGTGACTGAACTCCGAATCCTTCCCGCCCGTCCCGAGAACCACACATTCGTGGGACTCCAGGGCACCCCCTGTGACTGAGAGAGCGTGCCCTGTGGCTGACCTGCCCGCCGATCTTGCCGCAGTGTGGCCGCGCGTGCTCGAACAGCTCCTCGGTGAGGGGCGCGGCCAAGGCGTGGAGAGCAAGGACGAGCACTGGATCAGGCGCTGCCAGCCCCTGGCGCTGGTGGCGGACACCGCCCTGCTCGCGGTGCCCAACGAATTCGCCAAGGGCGTCCTGGAGGGCCGGCTCGCGCCGATCGTCAGCGAGACCCTCAGCCGCGAGTGCGGCCGCCCCATCCGGATCGCGATCACCGTCGACGACTCCGCCGGCGAGCCCCCGGCCCCCCAGCCCCAGGAGCGCCCGCAGCCGCGTCCGCACGCGACCGGCCCCGCCCAGGACGGCTACGAGGGCTACCCGGGCCGGCCCGGCGACGACCTGCCGAGCGTGCGCCCCGCGTACCCGGACTACCAGCACCGCTCCGCCGAGCAGCCGGGCGCCTGGCCGCGCCACTCGGCGCCCTCCGGCCCGGTCGGCGGCGGCGAGCGGGGCGAGCGGCCGGAGCGCCCGGGCGGCCGGTCCGAGCGTGGTGACCGGGGCGACTACGGCTGGCAGCAGCCGCGCCTGGGCGCCTTCGCCGAGGCGGAGCGTGATCCTTACGCCTCGCCCTACGAACAGCAGTCGGAGTACCGCTCCCCGGCCCAGGACGGCCGCTCGCCGTACGAGCGCCCGCGCCACGACCTGCCCGAGGGCCCGCCGTCCCGCGGCGGTGCCGGAGGCCACGCGGACCGCCCCTCGTCCCCGGTGCCGCCGCTGCCGTCCGCCGGAGGCGGCTCGTCCACCGGTACGGGACCGGGCACGGGTGCGGGCGAGCCGACGGCCCGGCTGAACCCGAAGTACCTCTTCGACACCTTCGTCATCGGCGCGTCCAACCGCTTCGCCCACGCCGCCGCGGTCGCGGTGGCCGAGGCGCCGGCCAAGGCGTACAACCCGCTGTTCATCTACGGCGAGTCCGGGCTCGGCAAGACGCACCTGCTGCACGCCATCGGGCACTACGCCCGCAGCCTCTACCCGGGCACCCGCGTGCGCTACGTGAGCTCCGAGGAGTTCACCAACGAGTTCATCAACTCCATCCGCGACGGCAAGGCGGACGCGTTCCGCAAGCGCTACCGCGACATGGACATCCTGCTGGTCGACGACATCCAGTTCCTGGCGAGCAAGGAGTCGACGCAGGAGGAGTTCTTCCACACCTTCAACACCCTGCACAACGCGAACAAGCAGATCGTGCTGTCCTCCGACCGGCCGCCCAAGCAGCTGGTCACCCTGGAGGACCGGCTGCGCAACCGCTTCGAGTGGGGCCTGATCACCGACGTGCAGCCGCCGGAGCTGGAGACGCGCATCGCGATCCTGCGCAAGAAGGCGGTCCAGGAGCAGCTGAACGCTCCGCCGGAGGTGCTCGAGTTCATCGCCTCCCGCATCTCGCGCAACATCCGCGAGCTGGAGGGCGCTCTGATCCGGGTGACGGCCTTCGCGAGCCTGAACCGGCAGCCGGTGGACCTCGGCCTCACCGAGATCGTCCTGAAGGACCTGATCCCGGGCGGCGAGGACGCCTCCCCGGAGATCACAGCGACCGCGATCATGGCGGCCACCGCGGACTACTTCGGACACACCGTGGAGGACCTGTGCGGGGCCTCCCGCAGCCGGGTGCTGGTCACGGCCCGGCAGATCGCGATGTACCTGTGCCGGGAGCTCACCGACCTGTCGCTGCCCAAGATCGGTGCACAGTTCGGCGGCCGCGACCACACCACGGTGATGCACGCCGACCGCAAGATCCGCGCGCTGATGGCCGAGCGGCGCTCGATCTACAACCAGGTGACCGAGCTGACCAACCGCATCAAGAACGGCTGACGGGCGCGGCCGGCGGCCGCCGTACGGACCCGTCCGAGGGCGCTCCGGGGCTTCCCGGAGCGCCCTTCGGCGTACCTGGAACGGCTCACGTACCGGCTCCCGGCACCCGGTACGGGCCGGCCGCGATCCGTTGGCGATCCGTTCCGCGGGCCCCGTCGTCCCCGCATGATCCCCAACCTGTTCGAATAGTGGCCCTGATCTGCGGGTTCTCCACAGATCGGCCCTCCATCGGCCGTCCACACCCTGGGGAGGGCGAAGTTATCCAGACCCTGTCCACAGACCGGGCTGTTGATATGCCATCAGCAGCAGGTCAGCGGCGTGTGGATTTGTGGCCAAGCCCGTTCCACAGCCTGTGGACGACGCAGGGCGCCGCGACACGCCGGAACGTTGTCCACCGCCCGCCCACAGGAGGCGCGGTGTTATACACAGCCTTTCCACACGGCTGTCCACTGTTCGGCAACGAAACGCCCGAGGTCACCGCGCCGAGTGAAAGGCATCACACCAACGAGGCGGGTTGGGCTGTGGGCAACGTGGGTAAAGCTGGGGACAGTGCTGGGGAGAAGTGCGCCCTGCCTGTGCACCGGGTGTGCAGAACTTTCCCCGGTCCACAGCACCCCCCGGTTTTCCACCGCTCCCACCCACAGGCCCGGTGGACAAAAAATCCGGCCTGAGCTGGGCAAAGAAGGTTTTCCACGGTTTCCACAGGCCCTACTACTACGACCACAGAGATCTAGCGGGGAACTCGTTTCGAAGTGGGTCCTGTGCACAACTTCGCCTCGGGCCGCGCCACGCCCCGGGCCTCGACTTGACCGCCAGCCGCACCGACTGTCGGCGGCGTGCGTCAGACTGGTCTCCGGCAACTCGTGCCGACGAAGAAGCCAGCAGGGCGAGCCAGCGACTAGCAGGAGGCGGTTCCGGTGAAGATCCGGGTGGAGCGCGATGTACTCGCGGAGGCAGTGGCCTGGGCGGCCCGCAGCCTCCCGGCCCGTCCGCCGGTACCGGTGCTCGCGGGCCTGCTGCTGAAGGCCGAGGACGGCTCCCTGAGCCTGTCCGGCTTCGACTACGAGGTCTCGGCCCGCGTCTCCGTGGAAGCGGACGTGGAGGAGGACGGCACCGTCCTCGTCTCCGGCCGCCTGCTCGCCGACATCTGCCGTGCACTTCCCAACAGGCCTGTGGAGATCTCCACCGACGGCGTGCGCGTCACCGTCGTCTGCGGCTCCTCGCGATTCACACTCCACACCCTGCCTGTGGAGGAATACCCGGCCCTGCCCCAGATGCCGACCGCCACTGGCACCGTCCCGGGCGAGGTCTTCGCCTCCGCCGTCGCCCAGGTGGCCATCGCCGCCGGCCGTGACGACACCCTGCCGGTGCTCACCGGTGTGCGCATCGAGATCGAGGGCGAGACCGTCACCCTGGCCTCCACCGACCGCTACCGCTTCGCGGTGCGCGAGTTCCTGTGGAAGCCCGAGACCCCCGACATCTCCGCCGTCGCCCTGGTGCCCGCCAAGACGCTGCTGGACACCGCCAAGTCGCTCAGCGGCGGCGAGACGGTGTCGCTGGCGCTGTCCGGCGAGGGCAAGGGCGAGGGCCTGATCGGCTTCGAGGGCGCCGGCCGCCGTACGACCACCCGCCTGCTCGAGGGCGACCTGCCGAAGTACCGCACGCTCTTCCCGACCGAGTTCAACTCCGTCGCCGTGATCGAGACCGCGCCGTTCGTGGAGGCCGTCAAGCGCGTCTCCCTCGTCGCCGAGCGCAACACCCCGGTGCGGCTGAGCTTCGAGCAGGGCGTGCTGATCCTGGAGGCCGGCTCCAGCGACGACGCACAGGCTGTGGAAAGGGTCGACGCCCAGCTCGACGGCGACGACATCTCGATCGCGTTCAACCCCGGCTTCCTGCTGGAGGGCCTGTCCGCCATCGACTCCCCGGTCGCCCAGCTGTCCTTCACCACGTCGACGAAGCCGGCGCTGCTGAGCGGCAAGCCGGCGATCGACGCGGAGGCGGACGACGCGTACAAGTACCTGATCATGCCGGTGCGCCTTTCCGGCTGACGCCGGGTTTCCCGGGAGCGCGGTCGGCTGCGGGCCGTCTGTGGCCGATCGCGCAGTTCCCCGCGCCCCTGCGGGGCGCGCCCCCTCAGGGGCGACCCGACCCGTTTGAGCGGTGCGACCCCACAGGTGTGCGTGCGGGCCCGGGCGTAGGCTCGGACCGTACCCCTGGTACGTATCGCACGACTACGGCAAAGAGGATCACCCATGGAGCTCGGTCTCGTCGGTCTCGGCAAGATGGGCGGCAACATGCGCGAGCGCATCCGTCGCGCAGGCCACACCGTCATCGGATACGACCGCAACCCGGACCTCGCGGATGTCCACAGCCTGCGTGAGCTTGTGGATTCCCTCCAGGGTCCGCGCGTGGTGTGGGTCATGGTGCCGGCCGGTGCCGCGACGCAGTCCACGATCGACGAGCTCGCCGAGCTGCTGTCCCCCGGCGACGTCGTGGTCGACGGTGGCAACTCCCGCTGGACCGACGACGAGAAGCACGCCGAGGAGCTGGCGGCCAAGGGCATCGGCTTCGTCGACTGCGGCGTCTCCGGCGGCGTGTGGGGCCTGGAGAACGGCTACGCGCTGATGTACGGCGGCGACGCCGAGAACGTGGCCAAGGTGCAGCCGGTCTTCGACGCGCTCAAGCCCGAGGGCGACTTCGGTTCCGTCCACGCCGGCAAGGTCGGTGCGGGCCACTTCGCGAAGATGGTCCACAACGGCATCGAGTACGCGATGATGCAGGCCTTCGCCGAGGGCTGGGAGCTGCTGGAGGCCGTGGACTCGGTGACCGACGTCCGCGAGGTCTTCCGCTCCTGGCAGGAGGGCACGGTCATCCGTTCCTGGCTGCTCGACCTGGCCGTGCGCGCCCTGGACGACGACGAGCACCTGGAGAAGCTGCGCGGCTACGCGGCCGACTCCGGCGAGGGCCGCTGGACGGTCGAGGCCGCGATCGACAACGCGGTCCCGCTGCCGGCGATCACCGCGTCGCTGTTCGCGCGGTTCGCCTCCCGCCAGGACGACTCGCCGCAGATGAAGATGATCGCGGCGCTGCGCAACCAGTTCGGCGGCCACGCGGTCGAGTCGAAGTAACACCGAGCACTACAGCAACACCCAGCAGCCGGGGGAGGTCGGCGCGCACCCATGCACGTCACGCATCTGTCGCTGGCCGACTTCCGCTCGTACGCCCGGGCCGAGGTCCCGCTCGACCCGGGCGTCACCGCCTTCGTGGGCCCCAACGGGCAGGGCAAGACCAATCTCGTCGAGGCCGTCGGCTACCTGGCCACCCTCGGCAGCCACCGGGTCTCCTCCGACGCCCCGCTGGTGCGCATGGGCGCGGACCGGGCGGTGATCCGGGCCGCCGTCGTGCAGGACGAGCGCCAGCAGCTGATCGAGCTGGAGCTCAACCCGGGCCGCGCCAACCGCGCCCGGATCAACCGTTCCTCCCAGGTCAGGCCGCGCGACGTGCTGGGCATCGTGCGCACGGTGCTGTTCGCCCCGGAGGACCTGGCCCTGGTCAAGGGCGATCCCGGTGAGCGCCGCCGGTTCCTCGACGAGCTGATCACCGCGCGCTCGCCGCGCATGGCCGGCGTGCGCGCCGACTACGACCGGGTGCTCAAGCAGCGCAACACCCTGCTGAAGTCGGCGGCCATGGCCCGCCGGCACGGCGGCCGGTCCATGGACCTGTCCACCCTGGACGTGTGGGACCAGCACCTGGCCCGGGCCGGCGCCGAGCTGCTGGCCCGCCGCCTGGACCTGATATCCGCGCTGCGCCCGCTGGCCGACGCGGCCTACGAGCAGCTGGCGCCCGGCGGCGGCCCGGTCTCCTTCGACTACCGCGGCCCCGAGGGCCTGACGGACTCCCAGGGCCGCGACGAGCTGTACGAGGTGCTGCTCGCCGCCCTCGGCGAGGTCCGCAAGCAGGAGATCGAGCGCGGGGTGACGCTGGTCGGCCCGCACCGCGACGAGCTGGTGCTGCGCCTGGGCCGGCTGCCGGCGAAGGGGTACGCGAGCCACGGCGAGTCCTGGTCGTACGCGCTGGCGCTGCGCCTGGCCTCGTACGAGCTGCTGCGCTCGGAGGGCAACGAGCCGGTGCTGGTGCTGGACGACGTCTTCGCCGAGCTGGACGCCCGTCGCCGGGAGCGGCTGGCGCAGATGGTCGCGCCCGGCGAGCAGGTGCTGGTGACCGCGGCGGTGGACGACGACGTGCCGGGCGTGCTGGCCGGTGTCCGGTACGCGGTCTCGGAAGGCAGGGTCGAGCGCGCATGACCACTCCGGCCGAACAGCCCCGCGAGGGCGCGGCGCCACAGCCCTCCGGCGTGCCGCAGCCTTCCGGTGTGGATCTGGCGCGCGTGGCGTTGCGCGCGGCGAAGGAGCAGGCGCGGGCGCGGGGCAACGCCGTGCAGCAGAAGAAGCAGGCGCGCCGCGGCGGCCTGCGCTCCGGCGCGCGTGCCGACGGGCGTGACCCGCTGCCGCTGGGCGCCGCCATCAACCGGCTGATCACCGAGCGCGGCTGGGAGACGCCGGCCGCGGTGGGCGGGGTGATGGGCCGCTGGCCGCAGATGGTGGGCCCGGAGGTGGCGCTGCACTGCGAGCCGCTGAAGTACGACGAGGACGCCCGGGTGCTGACCGTCGGCTGCGACTCCACGGCCTGGGCGACGCAGCTGCGGCTGCTGGCGCCGACCCTGGTGGCCCGGCTGAACGCCGACCTGGGACAGGGCACCGTAAAGATGATCAAGGTGGTGGGGCCGGGCGGTCCCGGCCGCCGCTTCGGCCCGCTGCGCGCCCCAGGCAGCACCGGTCCGGGCGACACGTACGGCTGATCACCGGGGCCTCCGGGGCCCCGGTCCGGGTGCGGTGGCGGGCCGTTGGTGAAGGGCGTGGCGCCCGAAGGTTCCTGGGACTGCGCCCACCGTAGCGCGCGGTTGACAGCCGGAAGCGCTGAGTGCCTCTGTGAGCCGCTCGGAGCCCGGGGTCGCATATAGGGAGTCGGCTGATGCCGGTTCAGGGCGGCACATGGGGACTCAGGCACCGCCAAACCCCCATTCATGTCAGCGCCCCCGGTACACTGGTAAGTAATCCCGCCGGATCGCGGGGGGTCGCCGACACACACCGACAAACCGAACGACGCAGCCTCTCCTGTCTGCCCCGGAAGTGCCCATGCAGCAGGGATGGCCTGTGCTGTGCCAGAAAGGGCGCTTCGTGGCCGATTCCGGCAACTCCAACGAGAACACCACCCCCTCCGAGGCAGTGGGCGCCGCCGGCGCCGCCGGCGGTGAGAAGTCGTACGACGCGAGTGCGATCACCGTCCTGGAGGGCTTGGACGCGGTCCGCAAGCGGCCCGGCATGTACATCGGCTCGACCGGTGAGCGCGGCCTGCACCACCTCGTCTACGAGGTCGTCGACAACTCCGTCGACGAGGCCCTCGCCGGTCACGCGGACACCATCGACGTCACGATCCTCCCCGACGGCGGCGTCCGCGTCGTCGACAACGGCCGTGGCATCCCGGTCGGCATCGTGCCCTCCGAGGGCAAGCCCGCCGTCGAGGTCGTCCTGACCGTCCTGCACGCGGGCGGCAAGTTCGGCGGCGGCGGCTACGCCGTCTCCGGCGGTCTGCACGGCGTCGGCGTCTCCGTCGTCAACGCGCTGTCCACGCGCGTCGCGGTCGAGGTCAAGACCGACGGCTTCCGCTGGACCCAGGACTACAAGCTCGGCGTCCCGACCGCCCCGCTGCAGAAGAACGAGGCGACCGACGAGACCGGCACCTCCGTCACCTTCTGGGCCGACGGCGACATCTTCGAGACCACCGAGTACTCCTTCGAGACGCTCTCGCGGCGCTTCCAGGAGATGGCCTTCCTCAACAAGGGCCTGACCATCTCGCTGACCGACGAGCGCCCGGCCCACGTGGACGAGGAGGGCAAGCCCCTCGCCGTCCGCTACCACTACGAGGGCGGCATCTCCGACTTCGTCCGCTACCTCAACTCGCGCAAGGGTGAGGTCGTCCACCCGACGGTGATCGCCTTCGAGGCCGAGGACAAGGAGCGGATGCTCTCCCTCGAGGTCTCGATGCAGTGGAACACCCAGTACACCGAGGGTGTCTACAGCTTCGCGAACACCATCCACACCCACGAGGGCGGCACCCACGAGGAGGGCTTCCGCGCGGCGCTGACCGGTCTGATCAACCGCTACGCGCGCGACAAGAAGCTGCTGCGGGAGAAGGACGACAACCTCACGGGCGACGACATCCGCGAGGGCCTGACGGCGATCATCTCCGTCAAGCTGGGCGAGCCGCAGTTCGAGGGCCAGACCAAGACCAAGCTGGGCAACACCGAGGCCAAGACCTTCGTGCAGAAGGTCGTCCACGAGGAGCTCACGGACTGGCTGGACCGCAACCCCAACGAGGCCGCGGACATCATCCGCAAGTCCATCCAGGCCGCCACGGCCCGCGTCGCGGCCCGCAAGGCCCGCGACCTGACCCGCCGCAAGGGCCTGCTGGAGACGGCCTCGCTGCCGGGCAAGCTGTCGGACTGCCAGTCGAACGACCCGGCCAAGTGCGAGATCTTCATCGTCGAGGGCGACTCCGCCGGCGGCTCGGCCAAGTCCGGCCGCAACCCCGAGTACCAGGCGATCCTCCCGATCCGAGGCAAGATCCT
The DNA here is from genome assembly GCF_039532865.1 of Streptomyces luteosporeus. NCBI lineage: Bacteria > Bacillati > Actinomycetota > Actinomycetes > Kitasatosporales > Streptomycetaceae > Streptomyces > Streptomyces luteosporeus. The sequence goes on along the minus strand of NZ_BAAASL010000002.1, from coordinate 113,277 downwards.
CAACGTCGAGAAGGCCCGGATCGACAAGATCCTGCAGAACCAGGAGATCCAGGCGCTGATCTCGGCCTTCGGCACGGGTGTGCACGAGGACTTCGACATCGAGAAGCTCCGCTATCACAAGATCATCCTGATGGCGGACGCCGACGTCGACGGCCAGCACATCAACACCCTGCTGCTGACCTTCCTCTTCCGCTTCATGCGGCCGCTGGTCGAGGCCGGGCACGTCTACCTCTCGCGTCCCCCGCTCTACAAGATCAAGTGGGGCAAGGACGACGTCGAGTACGCCTACTCCGACCGCGAGCGCGACGCCCTGATCCAGCTCGGCCGGGAGAACGGCAAGCGGATCAAGGACGACTCCGTCCAGCGCTTCAAGGGTCTCGGTGAGATGAACGCCGAGGAGCTGCGCGTCACCACCATGGACGTCGACCACCGCGTGCTCGGCCAGGTCACCCTGGACGACGCCGCGCAGGCGGACGACCTGTTCTCGGTGCTCATGGGCGAGGACGTCGAGGCACGGCGCTCCTTCATCCAGCGCAACGCCAAGGACGTCCGCTTCCTCGACATCTGAGCCTGTCGGCCCACGACAAACTGCCGCAGCGCGAAAGGACTTTGAACAACCATGGCCGACGAGACTCCCGAGACCCCGACCGCCGCTCCCGTCCCCGAGGTCACTCCGGAGGGCGCGCCCGCGCCCCTGGAGGGCGTGGGGATGCGCGTCGAGCCCGTCGGGCTCGAGACGGAGATGCAGCGCTCGTACCTCGACTACGCGATGAGCGTCATCGTCTCGCGCGCGCTGCCCGACGTGCGGGACGGCCTCAAGCCGGTGCACCGCCGCGTGCTCTACGCGATGTACGACGGCGGCTACCGCCCCGAGAAGGGCTTCTACAAGTGCGCCCGCGTCGTCGGTGACGTGATGGGTACGTACCACCCGCACGGCGACGCCTCCATCTACGACGCCCTCGTCCGCCTCGCCCAGCCCTGGGCCATGCGGATGCCGCTGGTGGACTCCAACGGCAACTTCGGCTCGCCCGGCAACGACCCGGCCGCCGCCATGCGCTACACCGAGTGCAAGATGGCGCCGCTGTCGATGGAGATGGTCCGGGACATCGACGAGGACACCGTCGACTTCCAGGACAACTACGACGGCCGCAACCAGGAGCCGACGGTCCTGCCGTCGCGCATCCCCAACCTCCTGGTGAACGGTTCCGCCGGCATCGCGGTCGGCATGGCCACCAACATCCCGCCGCACAACCTGCGCGAGGTCGCCGAGGGCGCGCAGTGGTTCCTCGCCAACCCCGAGGCCTCCTCCGAGGAGCTGCTGGACGCGCTCATCGAGCGGATCAAGGGCCCCGACTTCCCCACCGGTGCCCTGGTGGTCGGCCGCAAGGGCATCGAGGAGGCCTACCGCACCGGCCGCGGCTCGATCACCATGCGCGCGGTGGTCGCGGTCGAGGAGATCCAGGGCCGCCAGTGCCTGGTGGTCACCGAGCTGCCCTACCAGGTCAACCCGGACAACCTCGCGCAGAAGATCGCCGACCTGGTGAAGGACGGCCGGATCGGCGGCATCGCCGACGTCCGCGACGAGACCTCCTCGCGCACCGGCCAGCGCCTGGTGATCGTCCTCAAGCGGGACGCGGTCGCCAAGGTCGTCCTCAACAACCTCTACAAGCACACCGACCTGCAGACCAACTTCGGTGCCAACATGCTGGCGCTGGTCGACGGCGTGCCGCGGACCCTGTCGCTGGACGCGTTCATCCGCAACTGGGTCACGCACCAGATCGAGGTCATCGTCCGGCGCACCCGCTTCCGGCTGCGCAAGGCCGAGGAGCGCGCCCACATCCTGCGCGGCCTGCTCAAGGCCCTGGACGCCATCGACGAGGTCATCGCCCTCATCCGGCGCAGCGACACCGTCGACGTCGCCCGCACGGGCCTGATGGAGCTGCTGCGGATCGACGAGATCCAGGCCAACGCCATCCTCGAGATGCAGCTGCGCCGCCTGGCCGCCCTGGAGCGCCAGAAGATCACCGCCGAGCACGACGAGCTCCAGGCGAAGATCAACGAGTACAACCAGATCCTGGCCTCCCCCGAGCGCCAGCGCGGCATCATCAGCGACGAACTGACGGCCATCGTCGAGAAGTTCGGCGACGACCGGCGCAGCAAGCTCGTGCCCTTCGAAGGCGACATGTCCATCGAGGACCTGATCGCCGAGGAGGACATCGTCGTCACCATCACCCGCGGCGGCTACGTCAAGCGGACGAAGACCGACGACTACCGCTCGCAGAAGCGCGGCGGCAAGGGCGTGCGCGGCACGAAGCTGAAGGAAGACGACATCGTCGACCACTTCTTCGTCTCCACCACGCACCACTGGCTGCTGTTCTTCACCAACAAGGGCCGCGTCTACCGCGCCAAGGCCTACGAGCTGCCGGACGCCGGCCGGGACGCGCGCGGCCAGCACGTGGCGAACCTGCTGGCCTTCCAGCCGGACGAGCGCATCGCCCAGATCCTGGCCATCCGCGACTACGACGCGGCGCCGTACCTGGTGCTCGCCACGAAGTCCGGCCTGGTGAAGAAGACCTCGCTCAAGGACTACGACTCGCCCCGTTCCGGCGGCGTCATCGCCATCAACCTGCGCGAGACGGACAGCGGCGCGGAGGACGAGCTGATCGGCGCCGAGCTGGTCTCGTCGGACGACGACCTGCTGCTGATCAGCAAGAAGGCGCAGTCCATCCGGTTCACCGCTTCGGACGATGCCCTGCGTCCCATGGGCCGCGCCACGTCCGGCGTCAAGGGCATGAGCTTCCGCGAGGGCGACGAGCTGCTCTCGATGAGCGTGGTGCGCCCGGGCACGTTCGTCTTCACTGCGACCGACGGCGGTTACGCCAAGCGGTCCAGCGTCGACGAGTACCGCGTGCAGGGTCGCGGCGGCCTCGGCATCAAGGCCGCCAAGATCGTCGAGGACCGCGGTTCGCTGGTCGGAGCCCTGGTCGTCGAGGAGAACGACGAGATCCTCGCCATCACCCTCGGGGGCGGCGTGATCAGGACGCGGGTCAGCGAAGTCCGTGAAACCGGCCGTGACACCATGGGCGTCCAACTGATCAACCTGGGCAAGCGCGATGCCGTCGTGGGCATCGCCCGGAACGCCGAGGCCGGTCGTGAGGCTGAAGTGGTCGACGATGCGGCCGGAGCGGCCGAGATCGACGAGGCCGAGGTGGCCGAGGGCGCCGCGCCCCCGGTCGAGGACACCGAGGAGTAAGTCGTGAGTCGAGCCACGGGCACCGCCACCAGCGGCGCGGGTACCGAGCGGCGGAGTTCCGCCCGGTCCGGCCCCGAGCAGGCGGAAGCCCGTGGCCCGGCCGACGACGGCTCCACCGCGCAGGGCGGTGAGGACGAGGCCGCCGGAGCGGCGGAATCCGTGAAGGCGGCCGGCGCCGGAAAGATTGCCGGTGCCGGTGCTGGAAAGGCTGCCGGGGGGACCTCCGGCGCCAAGAAGGCCGAGCAGGCCGGGAAGGCCGCCGGCCTCGAAAAGACCAGCTCCGAGAAGGACGCCGGTGCGGGCGATGCTGCACAGGGCGGCGACACCGTGTCCGCCGCGTCCGCCGAGGGCTCCCGGGAAGACGACGCCAGGCCCGCAGGCAGGGGGAGGACCATGACGGACACCCGGGGCCCACAGCCCTACCACCCGCCGAAGGCGTACGAGCCTCCGGCCGAGGCGGCCGAGGGCGACGGGGCGGCTGCGGCCGGCGGGCCCGGCGAGGGCGCCAAGGGCCGCAAGCCCGGCAAGGCGGCGAGGAACGAGAAGGCGCAGGAGGCCCGCAAGGCCCTGAACGCCGTCAAGAAGGCCGTGCAGGCCGCCGAGGCGGCCGAGGAGGCCTCCACCGCGGCCGCCATTCCCCGGCAGCAGTCCGCGGCCACGGCGGCCCGCCCGGCTCCGCGCACCCGCAAGGCGCGGCTGCGGGTGGCCAGGGTCGACCCCTGGTCGGTGATGAAGGTCAGCTTCCTGCTCTCGGTCGCGGTCGGCGTGTGCACGATCGTGGCGGCGGCGGTGCTGTGGGGCGTCATGGACGGCATGGGCGTCTTCTCGGCCGTCGGCGGCACGGTCAGCGACGCCACGGCCTCCGGCTCGGGCGAGGGCGGCGGCTTCGACCTGGAGTCGTTCCTGTCGCTGCCGCACGTGCTGCTCTTCACCACCGTCATCGCGATCATCGACGTCGTCCTGGCGACGGCGCTGGCCACGCTGGGCGCCTTCGTCTACAACCTCGCCGCGGGCTTCGTGGGCGGTGTGGAGCTGACGCTGGCCGAGGACGAATAGGGACCGCACACGGCGGGGCCCGGGCGATTTTGGGACTGGGCCCCAAGTGCGCTAATCTTTCGGTGTCGCAAGGCGCGGGGCTATAGCTCAGACGGTTAGAGCGCTTCCCTGATAAGGAAGAGGCCACAGGTTCAAGTCCTGTTAGCCCCACAGGATCGATCGGCCCGGACGGAATTTCCGTCCGGGCCGATCGTCTTTGGGAGTTCGGCTGCGGTCGCCACCGTCGGGGGAGGGGACGCAGGTCACCGATCGGTATCGGCCGGTGTGTATCATCGGCCCCCAGAGGTCCCCTTACGTCGACGAAAGACGAGGTCGCGCGGTGAAGAAGCTGCTCCTGGTCGCACTGGCCGCCATCGGCGGGCTCCTCGTGTACCGGCAGATCCAGGCGGATCGTGCCGAGCAGGACCTGTGGACGGAGGCGACCGACTCCGTGCCCGCCGGCTCGAACGTGTGATCCACGACATATGCAGGACCGGGTCCTGGCCGCAGTGGCGGCCGGGGCCCGGTTTTTTGCATCCGCAAATAAAATGATTGCGATGGTGAAGCCGCTCACGAGCGGGCCGCGGACCGCCCCCGCCGCCCCCGCCGTCAGCTGAGGTACAGCGCCCACACGCCCGCCGCAAGGCAGAACAGCGCCAGGACCAGCAGGGGCACGGCCACCTTTGCCGGCGGCCCCGTACGGCCCCGTGGCGGGCCGTCACCGGCTGCCGCGGGTGCGGGCGGCGGCAGCGGGAGGGTGGCCGGCGCCGGGGGCGTCCAGGCGCCTGTGGGCGGGTAGTTCGGCCGGGGCGGTACGGGCCGGGCGCGCTGCTCCGAGGCGGCCTCGGGCCCGTTCGGGCCGAAGCCCGGCGGCAGCGGCCCCAGCTGGTCGAAGATCTCGATGGGCTCCTCGTCCGCCGGCGGTTCCCCCAGCAGCTCCACGGCCGCCGCCAGCGCCTTGCGCGCGCCCGTGGCCGTACGGAAGCGGGCGTACGGGTCCGGGTGCAGCAGCCCCGCGACGACGTCCCACAGCGGCTCCGGCACCTCCCGCGGGGCGCCGGGGACGCCCTGCTCCAGGAAGCGCTCCACGAGCGCCTCGGCATCGGGTTTGCGGCCCGTGAGGAGATACAGGGCCACCAGGCCGACCGCGAAGAGGTCGGCGGGGAAGTCGGGTTCCTCGCCGAGCATTTGCTCCGGCGCGAAGTAACCGGGAGTTCCCATGACGAAGTTGGTCTCCGTCAGCCGCGGCTCGCCCTTGCGCATGGCGATGCCGAAATCCGAGAGCCGTAAATGCGGCCGGCCCGTTCCCGTCACCTCCAAAAGGAGATTGGCGGGCTTGATGTCGCGGTGCACCACGCCCTCGGTGTGCACCGCGGTCAGACCGGACAGCAGCTGGTCCAGCAGCACGCAGACGTAATGCGGCGGCAAGGGACCGTAGTCGCCGATGAGATGGGCGAGCGAACCGCCGCCCACCAGCTCCATGGTGAACAGCACCTTGTCGTCGTCGGCGGCCCAGCTCATCGGCGCCAGCACATGGGGATGGTCGATGCGCAGCGCCTGCTCCCGGACGAACCTCAGCAGGGTGTGCGCATCGCTGTGCTGCAGCACCTTGGCGGCCACGTACCGCCGTCGCCGGCGGTCCCAGGCCCGCCACACGGCCCCCGCGCCGCCCCGTCCGATGGGGTCCACCAGCACGTACCGACCAGCGAAGACCTCGCCCATGTCGTTCGCGTCGCCCCCGTCCGGCGCGGTCAGCTCTGGTGCGCCTCGTAGTGCGCGACCGCCTCGGCGGTCCGCCCGGCGCCGTAGACGCGCAGGAACTCGGCCAGTTCCGGATGGGTGGGGGCGAGGGTCTCGGCGGCGTCGATGATGTCCCCCGCACCCGCCACCGAGCGCAGCAGCGACTGGATCTCCCGCACGACCCGGCGCACGGTCGGCGCACCGCTGCTGGCCGTCGTCTGCGTGGAGTTGAGCACCGACCCGCCCGAGCTGCGCTTGACCTCCTCCATCCGCTCGGCGGCCTCCGCGGCGCTCACGGTGCCGTCCGCGACCTGGCTGGAGAGCTCCTGCAGCGCCTGCACCCGCTGCACCACGGCCGGGTTGCCGATTTTCGCCCGCTGACCGCTCATCAGCTGGGAGAGCATGGGCGCGGAGAGCCCCAGAACGGACGCGAGACGTGCCTGGTTCAGCCCCAGATCGTCGATGAGCCGACGAAAGAGCGCCCCCAACGGCTCCCCGTACCAGCTCCTCTGCAGCTCTCGTGCGCGGGCGGTGGCTTCCTGCTGTGCTGCGTCCATCTCGCTCTCCCCTTCGCTTCGCTGCAGCGAATCTTGCGGTGCATCCTACGGAGAGCGGTGGGTCGCGGCGATACCCGGTCGGGAAACACTGCCGGCACCGGGTAGTCTGTCCCCGACGGGGCCTTAGCTCAGTTGGTAGAGCGCTGTCTTTGCATGGCAGATGTCAGGGGTTCGACTCCCCTAGGCTCCACAAGATCAGACCCCTCTGACCTGCGCAAACGCGGTCAGAGGGGTCTTTTGTCATCCGGCGCCGGGCCGGCTTTCGCCGTCAGGGCCGGTCGTCGTCGCCGTGGGGGGCGGCGTCGGTGTCGGCGCGGTCCTGTTTGGCCTGGACCTCCGGGTCGAGGGTGGCCGGGGAGCTCCCGTCGACCGAGGTGAGGGTGGCGCGGTCGGCCGGTTCGGTGGCCTCCGGGGGCTCCAGGAGCCAGTCGGGGTTCGACTGGCGGTCCCACCACTTCCACGCGGCCACCGCCCCACCGGCCAGGAGGCCGAGGACCAGCAGTCGTTTGGTGGCGCGGCCGGCGCGGCAGCGGCGGGCATTGCGGCGGTTGATCTTCTGGACGTCGGCTGCGGAGACCTGGCCGCGCAGGGCGGCGAGGGCAGCGGTGCCGCGGGAGAGCGCCTCGTCGCGGACGGGCTCGGCGAGGGCGCGGGCCTTGACCGCGGCCTGGTCGATCGCGGGGGGCAGGGCGTCCCGGGCTTGTTCGATGCGGGGCTGGAGATGGGTGTCGTACTGCGCCCGGGCCTGGTGCGCGGCCTCGGCGACCTTCGGTGCGAGGCGCGTCTTGGCCTCGTGCGCGTAGTGCACGGCCGTGTCCTTGGCCGTGCCGGCGTAGGGAGCCACCACCTCCGCGGCGTGGCGCACGCTGTCCTTCGCGGAATTCGTTGCGGCGCGCACGCTGTCCTTGCGGGTCACGGGAACCTCCTCCTCGGTGGCGTATGGTTTGTCGCCTTTCCACCCAGTGGAAAAATCATGCCTGCCGGCGGCCGGTACGGCAGTGCGGGGCGCGCATCCGGGTCACGGTCCGTCCGCGGGGCACGCACCGTGCGAGGATCGGTAGCCGTCAGTGACCACTATGGAAGGTAGATCGTGGCCGAGCAGCTCTACGCCACCTTGAAGACCAACCAGGGCGACATCGAGATCCGGCTGCTGCCGAATCACGCCCCCAAGACCGTCCGGAACTTCGTCGAGCTCGCCCAGGGCGAGCGCGAGTGGGTGAACCCCGAGACGGGCCAGAAGACGACGGACAAGCTGTACGACGGCACGATCTTCCACCGTGTCATCGAGGGCTTCATGATCCAGGGCGGTGACCCGCTGGGCAACGGCACCGGCGGCCCGGGCTACAAGTTCGCGGACGAGTTCCACCCGGACCTCGCCTTCACCAAGCCCTACCTGCTGGCCATGGCCAACGCCGGCCCGGGCACCAACGGCTCGCAGTTCTTCATCACCGTCGCGCCGACCACCTGGCTCACCGGCAAGCACACCATCTTCGGTGAGGTCTCCAACGACGCCTCCAAGAAGGTCGTGGACGCCATCGCCTCGACGCAGACGAACCCGCGCACCGACCGCCCGGTCGACGACGTGGTCATCGAGTCGGTCGTCGTCGAGACCCGCTGAAGCGAGACCGCTGAGCGACCGCACGTTCCGTGGGAACCTGGCGCCCCGCCCGTCCGTATGACGGGCGGGGCCGCGCGTTGTGAGGGGCGAGGGGAAGAAGATGAACGACCAGGCCGTCCGCTGCTACCGGCACCCGGACCGGGAGACCGGCGTCCACTGTGTGCGCTGCGAGCGCCCGATCTGCCCGGAGTGCATGGTCAGCGCCTCGGTGGGCTTCCAGTGCCCGCAGTGCGTGAGCGACGGTGCCGGCGCCGGGCCGCAGGCCACCGCGAGCGCGCCGCGCACGATCGCCGGCAGCGTGCACGTCAGTGATCCGCGCCTGGTGACGAAGACGCTGATCGGGATCAACGTCGCCCTGTGGATCGCCGTCATGGCCACGGGGGAGCAGCTCGGCCGGTCCCTGGAGCTGATCGGGCGGGTCTCCTACGACGGCATGACGCTGGACGGCGTCGCCGAGGGGCAGTGGTACCGGCTGCTGACGGCGATGTTCATGCACGACACGCCCGCTCCCACGCACATCCTCTTCAACATGATCTCGCTGTGGTTCCTCGGGCCGCCGCTGGAGGCCGCCCTCGGCCGGGTGCGCTACCTCGCGCTGTACCTGCTCTCCGGCCTCGGCGGCAGCGCGCTGACCTACCTGCTGGCCGCGCCCAACCAGCCCTCGCTGGGCGCCTCCGGGGCGATCTTCGGCCTGCTGGGTGCCACGGCGGTGCTGCTGCGCCGGCTGAAGTACGACATGCGCCCGGTGATGGCGCTGCTCGTGCTCAACCTGATCTTCACCTTCACCTGGGCCAACATCGCCTGGCAGGCCCACGTCGGCGGCCTGGTGGTGGGCACGGCCGTGGCGTACGCGATGGTGCACGCGCCGCGCGGCAGGCGGGTGCTGGTGCAGCGCCTGGCGTGCGCGGCGGTGCTCGCCGTGATCGTCGCGATGGTGGTCGTGCGGACGCTGCAGCTCACCTGACCGGCTCACCTGACCGGCGCAGTGCCCGGGGGCCGGGGCGGTCGCCCGCGGCCCTCACTCACACGTGTGGCCCAACGGGTTGTCCACAGCGCGCGCAGAATCTTGTGCACGGGGTGAAGGAACGGCCGTCCCCTCGCCCCGCACCCGGCCCACACCCGCTCCGATCTGCGTTTCTGCTGGAAGACGCCGGTGTGGACCATGGATACGCAGTGCGTGCGACCAGTCACACCGGCGTCAACCCGCAGGTGGTTATCCACAGATCTTCAGAGTTTTCCCCACTGTGGACGAGGGTGTGGATAACTCGCTGCCAGGCTCAGGGCAGAGGTGCTGCCGCCTACTTCCACTGGGTGGAAACGACGAACCCCGCGGCGATGAAACCGAAGCCCACGACGATGTTCCAGTTGTGCAGCGACTCGATCGGCATGTCACCGCTCGTCACGTAGAAGATGACGATCCACGCCAGCCCGATCAGGAACATCGCCAGCATCAACGGCGCCACCCAACGGCGGCCGGTGTTCAGCTTGATGCTCTGCTGCTGCTTCACCGGCGGCGGCGTGAAGTCGTCTTTCTTGCGGATCCGTGACTTCGGCACGAGGGAACTCTCCTGTCGATGCGCTGCGTGACCGCGCTGGGCTTGCATGGGGCCGGGCTTACAAGGGACGACCGCCGGGGCGGGAGCGACGGGGAGCGCTTCCTTCCCCGGGCGTCCGTTAGCGTAGTGCTTCGGCGGCGTCGGAGAGGATAAGGGTACGGTGAGTAATTCTGCGGACTCCACCAGCCGGCCTGCTCGGCGCTTCCGGCCGGTCCGGCTGCTGACCGGTGGCGTCTTCGCCCTCGCCGGCCTCATCTTCTGGATGAGCTTCAACACCGCACAGGGCACCAACATCCGGACCGACGCCTCCATGCTGCGCCTGTCCGACCTCATCCAGGAGCGCAGCCGCAAGAACGGCGAGCTGGAGGACAGCGCCGCGGCCGCCCGCGCGCAGGTCGACGCCCTCGCCCGGCGCGACAACGGCAACACCGCCGCCGAGGACAAGCGGCTCGACGCCCTGGAGAAGGCCGCGGGCACCCAGAAGATCGCCGGATCCGGCCTGACCGTCACCCTGACCGACGCCCCGCCCAACGCCACCGCCCGCATCCCCGGCGTCCCCCAGCCGCAGCCCAACGACCTCGTCATCCACCAGCAGGACCTGCAAGCCGTCGTCAACGCCCTGTGGCGGGGCGGCGCGCAGGGCATCGAGGTCATGGACCAGCGGCTGATCTCCACCAGCGCCGTGCGCTGCGTGGGCAACACCCTCATCCTGCAGGGCCGCGTCTACTCCCCGCCCTACAAGGTCACCGCCGTCGGCGACCGCGGCGCCCTGCGCAAGGCGCTGGACTCCTCCCCCGCGATCCAGAACTACCTGCAGTACGTGGCGGCCTACGGCCTCGGCTGGAAAGTCGACCAGCACGACGCGGTGACTCTTCCGGGGTACTCCGGCACAGTGGACCTCCACTACGCCAAGCCCGTGGGGTGACGCCCCGCGGGAAGGGGGCCGACCGGTGGGCTTACGACTGCTCGTGCGGACGCTCAGCGAACTGTGCCTGACCGCCGGGGCGCTGATCGTGCTGTTCGTGGTCTACGTCCTGTACTGGACGGGGGTCCGGGCCGACGACGCCATGGAGCGCGAGATCGGCCGCCTGCAGCAGCAATGGGCCGCGGACCGCACCGCCGGCGCCCCGGCCGGACAGGCGCCCGGCGGCGCACCACCGGCGGACGGTGATCCGCAGGCGCCCGCGGCGCCGACCCCCGGCGCCGGCCCGGACCCGGAAGCCGCAGTGCCCGCCCCCGGCTCCGGCGCGCAGCACCGGTCCGCCCCGGCGCAGGGAGGTACGGGCGGCACGGGCCCGCGCCCCGGTGCGCCGTTCGCCGTGATGACGATCCCCCGCTTCGGCACCGGCTGGGCCAAGCCCGTCCTGGAGGGCACCGGCACCGACCTGCTCAAACGGGGCCTGGGGCACTACGCGGGCAGCGCCGGCCCGGGCGGTACGGGCAACTTCGCGGTCGCCGGCCACCGCCGCACGTACGGCGACCCGTTCAAGGACCTGCCCGCCCTGCGCCCGGGGGACACGGTCGTGCTGACCGTGGGGGCCGCCCGCTACACCTACCGCGTCGACACCCGTCCGTACCGGACGCTGCCCACCGACACCGCGGTGATCGACCCCGTGCCGGCGGCGGCCGGCTACCGCGAGCCGGGGCGCTATCTGACGCTGACCACCTGCGACCCCGAATGGGGGCACAGCCACCGGCTGGTCGTCTGGGGCCATTTGGAGAGCACGGAGGGTCTTTCGCCGCCCGCGCAAGCCGAGCCCAAAGCTTTGCCCGGCTGACCCCGCCGCACGCGGGCCGCCCCGTACCCTGGTGGCTGCAAACGACCGACAACCTTCGGCGAGTGGGTAGAGCATGTACGGCTGGATCTGGCGTCATCTGCCGGGCAACGCATGGGTGAAGGCGCTGATCTCCCTGCTGCTCGTGCTGGGGATCGTCTACGCCCTCTTCCAGTACGTCTTCCCCTGGGCGGAACCGCTCCTGCCGTTCAACGATGTGACGGTCGACAACGGCATGCCGGCCGGTGCCCTCGTGACCGCCGGCCACGGAACGGCGGTGACCCGGTGAGCGCACGCATCCTCGTCGTGGACAACTACGACAGCTTCGTCTTCAACCTCGTGCAGTACCTCTACCAGCTCGGCGCCGAGTGCGAGGTGCGGCGCAACGACGAGGTGGAGCCCGCCCACGCGCAGGACGGCTTCGACGGCGTCCTGCTCTCGCCCGGCCCCGGCGCCCCCGAACAGGCGGGCGTGTGCATCGACATGGTGCGCCACTGTGCGAACACCGGGGTGCCCGTCTTCGGCGTCTGCCTGGGCATGCAGTCGATGGCGGTCGCCTACGGCGGCGTCGTCGACCGCGCCCCCGAGCTGCTGCACGGCAAGACCTCGCTCGTCACGCACGAGGGCAAGGGCGTCTTCCAGGGCCTCCCCTCGCCCTTCACGGCCACCCGCTACCACTCCCTGTCCGTCGACCGGCAGCAGTGGCCGGACGAGCTGGAGATCACCGCCTGGACGGACACGGGCATCGCCATGGGCCTGCGCCACCGCGACCTGCCGGTCGAGGGCGTGCAGTTCCACCCCGAGTCGGTGCTCACCGAGTGGGGCCACCGGATGCTGGCCAACTGGCTGGCCGCCTGCGGCGACACGGGGGCGGTGGAACGTTCCGCCGGCCTGGCCCCGGTGGTGGGCAAGGCCGGGGCGTGACGGCCACGCGGCCCGAGCAGGACCCCCTGCTGCTGCCGCGGCGCACCACGTACGGCACGGGAGCCGCGTACGGGACCGGAGCCGCCCCGTACGGCTCCGGTGCCGGCACCGGGAGCGGGTACACCCCCGGCAGCGTCGCGCAGCCGCTGCCGCCCGAGGACGACCCCACCATGACGCTGCGCCGCGTCGAGCCGGCGCCGCCCGTCGCGGCCGGGGGGCGTGCGGCGCGGCGCAAGGCCGCCCGGCGCGCCGTGCGCGCCCGCCGCGACAGCGTGGGCGTGATCGTGAGCCGTCTGATCGGCGAGCTGTTCATCACCCTCGGCGTGGTGATGCTGCTCTTCGTCGCCTACCAGCTGTGGTGGACGAACGTCAGGGCCTCGCAGCAGGCCGGCGGCGCCGCCAGGGACCTGCGGCACAGCTGGGAGCAGGGCGGGGGGAACCGGGCCGCCGGGGAGTTCTCCCCGGGCCAGGGCTTCGCGATCATCTACATCCCGAAGCTCGACGTGAAGGCGCCCATCGCCCAGGGCGTCGGCAAGCACCAGGTGCTGGACCGCGGCATGGTCGGCCACTACGCCGAGGGAGCGCTGAAGAGCGCCATGCCCTGGGACAAGGACGGCAACTTCGCGCTGGCCGGGCACCGCAACACGCACGGCGAGCCGTTCCGCTACGTCAACCGGCTGCAGCCCGGTGACAAGATCGTTGTGGAGACGCGGGACACCTTCTACACGTACGAGATGACCAGCCGACTGGACCAGACTCCCCCGGCGAACACGCGGGTCATCGCCCCCGTCCCGGCCGGCTCCGGCTTCACCGGCCCCGGCCGCTACATCACGCTGACCACCTGCACCCCGGAGTTCACCAGTACGTACCGCCTGATCGTGTGGGGCAAGATGGTCGAGGAGCGGCCGCGGAGCAAGGGCAAGCCGGACGCTCTCGTCAACTGAGACACGCAGAACGGGGTACGAACGTCCGTGGCAGGCACCGACCGCACCAGGAGGCGGATCGCCGCCGTCGTCAGCGTCCTGGGCGAGGCCCTGATCACCGCCGGTGTGATCATGGCACTGTTCGTCGTCTACTCCCTGTGGTGGACCAACGTCCTCGCCGACCGCGAGGCCCGGCGCCAGGGCGACCACGTCCGCGACAACTGGGCCAAGGCCCCGGCCGCCACCGGCCCCGGCGCGCTCGACACCAAGGACGGCATCGGCTTCCTGCACGTGCCGGCCATGCGCAACGGCGAGGTGCTGGTCAAGCCCGGCACCGGCAGCGGCGTCCTCAACGAGGGCGTCGCCGGCTACTACCGCGACCCGGTGAAGGCGGCCATGCCCTGGGACAAGCAGGGCAACTTCACCCTCGCCGCCCACCGCGACGGCCACGGCGCGAAGTTCCACAACATCGACAAGATCAAGGTCGGTGACCCGGTCGTCTTCGAGACCCGCGACGTCTGGTACGTCTACAAGGTCTACGGCGAGCTGAAGGAGACCTCCCGCTACAACGTCGCCGTCCTCGACCCCGTCCCCAAGGAGTCGGGCCGCACGCAGCCGGGCCGCTACCTGACCCTGACGACCTGCACGCCCGTGTACACCTCCGACTACCGCTACATCGTCTGGGCGGAGCTGCAGCGCACGGAGAAGGTCGACGCCAAGCGCACCCCGCCGAAGGAGCTGGCGGGCTGATCCCGCCGCCTACGTACGCCGAAGCCCCGGCATCCCTCACGGGACGCCGGGGCTTCGGCGTATCTCAGTGCTTGCGGCCCCAGCCGCCGAACAGGCCGCCGATGTCCTGGTTGCCGCCCGTCTGGCCCTGGGTGCTGCCCCCGGTGCCGTCCGGGACGCCCTGCTGGGTCGTCAGGGCGACCGGAGTGTCCTTGGGCACCGGCTGGCCGATCGGCGGGTTCGTGCCCAGGACGATCGCGTTGTCGTCCTGCGGGCCCGCGATCGGGCCGACCTTCAGACCGGCGTCGGTCAGCGCCTTCTTGGCGTCCTTGAGCTTCTGACCCGCCAGGTTGGGGACGGGGATGTTGGTCTTGCCGCCCTTGGAGACGAACAGGTTGACCGTCGAGCCGGGCTGGGCCGAGGTGTTGCCGTCCGGGCTCTGCCGGGTGACCGTGCCCGCCGGCTTGTCGGAGTCCTCGTCGGTGCGCTGCACCTGGAAGCCGAGGTCCGTCAGCTGCTTCTGGGCCTGGTCGAAGGGCTGGCCGACCACCGAGGGCACCGTCTTGCTCGACGCCTTGGTGGCGACCGTCACGACGATCTCGGAGCCCTTGTCGGCCGACGTGCCGCCCTTGGGGTCCTGCTTGAACACGACGCCGGGGGTGCGGTCGGACTCCTCCTGCTTCTGCGTGACCGTGAAGCCCTTGGCCTCCAGCTGCGCCTTGGCCTCGTCGAACTGCGTGCCGAGGACGTCGGGGACCTGGACCTTCGCCTTCCCCTTGGATACGACGACCTTGACCTCGCTGTCGCGCGCCACCTTGGTGCCGGCCTTGGGGTCCTGGTCGCAGATCTTGCCCTTGTCCTGGTCGCAGTTCTTCTGCTCGCCCTCGACGACCTTGAAGCCGCCGTTGTCACCGGAGCGCTGCGCCTCGGCCAGCGTCTGGCCGGTCAGGCTGGGCACGGTGACGCGGTCGTTGTTGCCGCTGCCGCTGAAGAGCGACTTGCCGATGAAGATCGCACCGACCAGCACCAGGACGCCCGCGACGACCAGCAGGATCGTCGACAGGTTGTTCTTCCGGCCGCCGCCGTTGCCGCGGCGCCCGCCGCGGGAGCCCTCGTCGTAGCCGCCGTACCCGCCGCCGTAGCCACCGCCCTCGGCGACGGGCGGCATCATCGACGTCTGGCCCATGCCCTGCTCGTGGGAGCGCAGCATGGTGGTCGGCTGGTCCTCGCCGTAGCCGCCGGGGCCCATGGCGCCCAGAGCGGCCGCGGCGGCCACGGGCCGGCCGTCCAGGGCCGCCTCGATGTCGGCGCGCATCTCGTCGGCCGACTGGTAGCGGTAGTCCGGGTCCTTGGTCAGCGCCTTGAGGACGATGGCGTCGATCTCGGGCGCGATCTCCGGGTCGTGGACGCTCGGCGGGTTCGGCTCCTCCCGCACGTGCTGGTAGGCGACGGCCACCGGGGAGTCGCCGACGAACGGCGGGCGCACCGTGAGCAGCTCGTAGAGCAGGCAGCCGGTCGAGTACAGGTCGGAGCGCGCGTCGACCTGCTCGCCCTTGGCCTGCTCCGGGGAGAGGTACTGCGCGGTGCCGATCACGGCCGCGGTCTGCGTCATCGTCATGCCGGCGTCGCCCATCGCGCGGGCGATGCCGAAGTCCATGACCTTGACCTGGCCCGTGCGCGTCAGCATGACGTTCGCGGGCTTGATGTCGCGGTGCACGATGCCGGCCCGGTGCGAGTACTCCAGGGCCTGCAGGACGCCGATGGTCATCTCCAGCGACCGCTCGGGCAGCAGCTTGCGGCCCGAGTGCAGCAGCTCGCGCAGCGTCGACCCGTCGACGTACTCCATGACGATGTACGGGATGGAGACGCCGTCGACGTAGTCCTCGCCGGTGTCGTAGACGGCGACGATCGACGGGTGGTTGAGCGAGGCCGCCGACTGCGCCTCGCGACGGAACCGGGCCTGGAAGGACGGGTCACGGGCGAGGTCCGCCCGCAGCGTCTTCACGGCGACGGTGCGACCGAGCCGGGTGTCGTGGGCGAGGTAGACCTCGGCCATGCCACCGCGGCCGAGCACCGAGCCCAGCTCGTACCGGCCGCCGAGGCGACGCGGCTCTTCCATAGCTCCAGCCCTTCCGTTCTCCTGACCGCACCTTCGTTACGTCCGGCTGCGTGCTGTCCGGCCTACCGTACCCGGCGGCCGGGGCGCCTCCCGGGCGCCACCGTCACCTGATATAGGACCGGTACAGACGGAGGGGGGAAGCGGCCGCGAGGGAGTGAGCCGGATCACTTCTCCGTCGCGAGCACCGCCTGCATCACGCTCTTGGCGATGGGCGCCGCGAGCGCGCCACCGGCGATGTCGTCGCGCGCGGTCTCCTCGTCGCCCTCGATGACCACGGCCACCGCCACCGGCGAACCGTTGTCCGTCTTCGCGTACGAGATGAACCACGCGTACGGGTTGCCGCTGTTGTCCACGCCGTGCTGGGCCGTACCGGTCTTGCCGCCGACCTTCACGCCGTTGATCTGGGCGGACTTGCCGGTGCCCTGCTCGACCACGGTCTCCATGATGCTCTGCAGCTTGCGCGCGGTGTCCGCGGAGATGGGCTGACTCATCTCCTTGGGCTGGTGGTGCTCGATGACGTTGAGGTTCGGCGCGCGCAGCTTGTCGACCATGTACGGCTCCATGAGCTTGCCGTTGTTGGCGACGGCCGCGGCGATCATGGCCATCTGCAGCGGGGTGGCGCGGTTGGAGGCCTGGCCGATGCCGGCCATGGCGTTCTGCGGGCGGTTGTCCTTGGGGTAGACGCTCGGCACGGCGCGGACGGGGGTGTCCACCGGCTTGTTGAAGCCGAACTTGTTCGCCTGGTCGATCATCTTCTTGTTGCCCAGGTCGGCGCTGACCTTGCCGAAGACGCTGTTGCAGGACCACTGCAGGGCCACGCGCAGCGAGGCGTCCTTGCAGGGGATGTTGCCCTCGTTCTTCAGGTCGATCCGGGTGTCCGGCAGCGTCCACGGCAGCGGGGAGTCCGTCTTGGCGTCCACGTCCGTGTACAGGCCGTTCTCCAGCGCCGCGGCGGCCGTGACGACCTTGAACGTCGAGCCCGGCGGGTAGGTCTGGCGCAGCGCCCGGTTCAGCATGGGCTGGTTCTTGTCGTCCTGCAGGGCCTGCCAGGCCTTGGAGTCCTGCGCTCCGGCGATCTTCGACGGGTCGTACGACGGCGTGGAGGCCAGCGCGAGGATCTTGCCGGTGCGCGGGTCGAGGGCGGCGACCGCGCCCTTCTTGTTGCCCAGGCCCTTGAAGGCGGCCTCCTGGGCCTTGCCGTTGAGGGTGGTGATCACGTCACCGCCCTTCTTGCCCTTGCCGGTGATCATGTCGACCGTGCGGTTGAAGAACAGCCGGTCGTCGTCGCCCGTCAGGACCGGGTCCTCGAGCTTCTCGATCTGGTTGGCACCGAAGACCTGCGAGCTGAAGCCCGTGACCGGGGCCCACATCTCGCCGTTCTGGTAGGTGCGCTTGTACTTGAAGTCGATGCCGCCGGTCTGCTCGGAGCCGGTGATGGCGTTGCCGTCGACGATGATGTTGCCGCGCGGCTGGCTGTAGCGGGCGATGGTCACCCGCCGGTTGTTCTTGTTGGTCTTGAGCTCGTCCGCCTGGACGAACTGGATCCAGTTGTCCCGGATCATCAGGGCGAGGACGAGGAGACCGCAGAAGATGGCGATCCGGCGCACGGGCTTGTTCACGGGCGGACCACCTGGGTCATCTCGGCGTCGGGGGACGGGGCGGGGGCCGGTGCGGGCCGGCGGGCCGTGTCACTGATCTTGATCAGGACGGCGATCAGCGCCCAGTTGGCGATCACCGAGGAACCGCCCTGGGCCATGAACGGCATCGTCATACCGGTCAGCGGGATCAGGCCCATGACGCCGCCCGCGACCACGAAGACCTGGATGGCGAAGGCGCCGGACAGGCCCGTGGCGAGCAGCTTGCCGAAGGGGTCCCGGGCGGCCAGCGCGGTGCGCACGCCGCGCTCCACGATCAGCCCGTAGACCAGCAGTATGGCCATCACGCCGGCCAGGCCGAGCTCCTCGCCGACGGTGGCGAGGATGAAGTCGGAGTTGGCCGCGAAGCCGATCAGGTCCGAGTGGCCCTGGCCCCAGCCCGTACCGAAGACGCCGCCGGAGCCGAAGGCCATAAGCGCCTGCGCGATCTGGTCGGAGCTGCCGTCCTTGAACGCGTCGAAGGGGTGCAGCCAGGCGTCCACACGCTGCTGGACGTGGTGCTCGAAGGTGGAGACGGCGACCGCGCCGACGGCCGACATCAGCAGGCCGAAGACGATCCAGCTGGTGCGCTCGGTCGCGACGTAGAGCATCACGACGAACATGCCGAAGAACAGCAGCGAGGTGCCGAGGTCGGTCTCGAAGACGAGGATCAGGATCGAGAACGCCCACACCGCCAGGATCGGGCCGAGGTCACGGCCGCGCGGCAGGTACAGCCCCATGAAGCGGCGGCTGGCCAGGGCCAGCGCGTCCCGCTTGACCATCAGGTAGCCGGCGAAGAAGACCGCCAGCACGATCTTGGCGAACTCACCCGGCTGGATCGAGCCCAGACCCGGGATCGTGATCCAGATGCGCGCACCGAACTTCGCCGGGAAGAACACCGGCGCGATCAGCAGGATCAGCGCCACCACCATCGAGATGTAGGTGTAGCGCTGCAGGATGCGGTGGTCCTTCAGGACCATCAGCACGACCACGAACAGCGCGATGCCCAGCGCCGAGAACAGCAACTGGTTGGTGGCGCTGGCGTGGAAGAACTTGCGGGCCTGCAGCCGCGGCGACTGGTCGAGGCGCCAGATGATCACCAGGCCGATGCCGTTGAGGAACGTGGCCATCGGCAGCAGGATCGGGTCCGCGTACTTGGCGAACCGGCGCACCACCAGGTGGCCCACGCCGGCCAGCAGACCGAGGCCGATGCCGTAGCCGAGCATGCCGGTGGGCATCTCGCCGTCCATGGCGAGGCCCACGTTGGCGTAGGCGAAGCACGGGATGAGCACGGCGAAGGCCAGCAGCGCGAGCTCGGTGTTGCGCCTGCTGGGCGGGCCCGCGGTGCTGATCGTCGTCGTGTTGGTGGTGTTCGGCATCGGTGAAATCGCTGACATGCGTGTGGCCCCCTACGGCTTCACTGCTGGGCGCTGCTGCACTGCGGGACCAACTTCTGCTCTTCCTCGCTCAGGGTCGGGCCCGGGCTGGGGGCCGGGGTGGCCTGTGCGGCTTCCTTCTCCTTGGCGGGATCCTTCGCGGCCCCGCCGGTGCGATCGGCGTTCTGCTTCTCGCTCTCGCGCTGCTGCTGTTGCTCGGCCTTGCGGCGCTCGCCCTCCTTCTTGCAGGCGCCGGCGAGCGTGCCGAGCTCCTTGGCCTTCTGCAGGGCCTGGTCGCGGCTGCCGACCGCGATCGTGTCCACCACGCGGCTGCGCTGGTCGACCGGGAGGTACTTGAGTTCGATCTCGGGGTGGTCCTCGTACAGGCGGCTCAGGCTGAGCCAGGCCAGGTCCTGGTTGATGCCCCGGTAGACGGCCACGTGGTCGTTGTCCTTGGCGCCCACGTAGTACTGCGTCTGCGTCCAGGAGTAGCCCCCGTACAGACCGCCGCCCACCACGCCCAGGGCCAGGACCAGGATCAGCGAGCGCTTCAGCCACCGGCCCTTGCGGCGGGGCTTGACGAAGTCCTCGTCCGTGAACGGGCCGAAGCCCTCCGGACCGTCGGTGGCGCCCATGGCGTACATGTCGCCGCTGCCGGGCGGCCCGAAGCCGCCGGCCGCGCCGCCGCCGTCCTGCGGCGGTACGGGACGGTGGGCGCGGGCGTGCTCGGCGGCACGGCCGGCCGGGGTGCCCATGGCGTCGCCGCCCAGCTGCACCTGGTGCTCGGCGACCGCGCCGACGATCACCGGGGTGTCGCTGTACTGGCCGGCCAGGGAGTCCCCGCCGTCGACGTCGAGGACGTCGGCGACGATGCAGGTGATGTTGTCCGGGCCGCCGCCGCGCAGGGCGAGCTGGATCAGCTCCTGGACCGTCTCGTGCGGGCCCTGGTAGCTGGCGAGCGTCTCCTCCATCGTCTGGTGGCTGACGACGCCGGACAGGCCGTCCGAGCAGATCAGGTAGCGGTCGCCGGCGCGCACCTCGCGGATCGACAGGTCCGGCTCGACGTGGTCGCCGCTGCCCAGCGCGCGCATCAGCAGGGAGCGCTGCGGGTGGGTGGTGGCCTCCTCCTCCGTGATGCGGCCCTCGTCCACCAGACGCTGCACCCAGGTGTGGTCCTGGGTGATCTGGGTGAGGACCCCGTCGCGCAGGAGGTACGCCCGGGAGTCGCCGACGTGCACCAGGCCCAGGCGCTGACCGGTCCACAGCAGGGCGGTCAGGGTGGTGCCCATGCCCTCCAGCTGCGGGTCCTCCTCGACCATGACGCGCAGCTGGTCGTTGGCGCGCTGCACGGCGGTGCCGAGCGAGGTGAGGATGTCGGAGCCGGGGACGTCGTCGTCGAGGGTGACCAGGGTGGAGATCACCTCGGAGGAGGCGACCTCGCCGGCGGCCTGGCCGCCCATGCCGTCGGCGATGGCGAGCAGCCGGGGGCCGGCGTAACCGGAGTCCTCGTTGCCCTCGCGGATCATGCCCTTGTGCGATCCGGCGGCGAAGCGCAGTGACAGACTCATGCGCACCTCGCCCGTCGGCTCCGGGTACAGCCCCTTCCCAGCCACGCTGCCCACCCTCCGGTCGTCATGGTCCTACTACTTCCGCAGCTCGATGACGGTCTTGCCGATGCGGATCGGCGCGCCGAGCGGGATCGGGGTCGGAGTGGTCAGCCGGGTCCGGTCGAGGTAGGTGCCGTTGGTCGACCCCAGGTCCTCGACGATCCACTGGCCGTCGCGGTCGGGGTAGATCCGGGCGTGCCGGCTGGAGGCGTAGTCGTCGTCCAGCACGATCGTGGAGTCGTGGGCACGGCCGAGGGAGATCGTCTGGCCCTGCAGGGCCACGGTGGTGCCGGTCAGGGAGCCTTCCGAGACGACCAGTTTGGTGGGCGCCCCGCGCCGCGAACGGTCCGCCCGGCGGCCACCGCCGCCGGACTGCTGCTGGCGCTGCTGCGGCGGCGCGGTCTGCGCCGCACGCGCGGCGCGGCCGCCGTCACCGCGACGGGACCCGCGCTGGGTCACGCGGGTGCCGAACAGGTCGCTGCGGATGACCTGGACGGCCACGATGACGAACAGCCACAGTACGGCGAGGAAACCCAACCGCATGACCGTGAGGGTCAGCTCTGACATTGCCCCCGCTTCACCCTTCGGCTTGCCGGTAAACGATGGTGGTACTGCCCACGACGATCCGTGAGCCGTCGCGGAGCGTAGCGCGCGTGGTGTGCTGTCCGTCCACCACGATGCCGTTCGTCGACCCCAGGTCCTGGATCGTCGCGGGGGTGCCGACCCGGATTTCGCAGTGCCGGCGGGAGACGCCGGGGTCGTCGATGCGTACGTCCGCTTCCGTGCTGCGCCCCAGCACGAGGGTGGGCCGCGAGATCTGGTGGCGGGTGCCGTTGATCTCGATCCAGCGGCGCGTCTGGCCGCCCGCGCCGGCGCTCGGGCCCGGCCCGGTGCGCGGCAGCGGGCGCACGCCCGGCGGCGGCGAGGCGGGCATGGGCGGCGCCCCGGCCGGCTGCGGCGGGTAGCCCCCGCCCGCGGCCCGGCCCGCCGGCGGCCTGCCGTGCGGCTCCTGCGACTCGCTGGCGGCCAGCGTGCGGCTGCGCACCCGGTACAGACCGGTGTCCAGATCGTCGGCCTTCTCCAGGTGGACCTTGATCGGGCCCATGAAGGTGTACCGCTGCTGCTTGGCGTAGTCGTGGACCATGCCGGACAGCTCGTCGCCGAGCTGCCCCGAGTACGGGCTGAGCCGCTCGAAGTCGGGGGCGCTCAGCTCCACGATGAAGTCGTTGGGGACGACGGTGCGGTCACGGTTCCAGATGGTGGCGTTGTTGTCGCACTCCCGCTGGAGTGCCCCCGCGATCTCGACCGGCTGCACCTCGGACTTGAACACCTTGGCGAAGGTGCCGTTGACGAGACCCTCGAGTCGCTGCTCGAAGCGCTTCAGTACTCCCACGGGGCACCTCCTTCCCTCAGTGACGTCTGTGATGCTCGGTGTCGTTCCTGTACTGCTTACTGATCGTATCCACGCGCCGGGAAAACAGGTGGTTCCCCTTCGGCGCCAGGAGTGACGAGTGTCGCCCCGGCCGCCCCCGCGTCGCGCGCCCACGCGGATCCGCTACGCGGATCGTAGAGGCGGCCCGAGCCCAGTGTCGCGCAACCGGAGCCCTCCCCGTGGTCCCGCACGGGGGCGGCCGGGGGCAACGGGTGTGAAGGCACCCTCGGGACCGTGCTAATGTTCTCTGTGTCGGAAGGCGAACGGACGAAAGCCCGGGCCGAAAAGCCCAGGATCTCGACCTGGTAGCCTGAGGACACACCCAATGCGCGGGTGGCGGAATAGGCAGACGCGCTGGATTCAGGTTCCAGTGCCCGCAAGGGCGTGGGGGTTCAACTCCCCCCTCGCGCACCAGTCGGAGCGGCCCCCTCCGAGTGACGGAAGTCACTCGGAGGGGGCCGCTCTGCATCTCCGGGTGCTGTTCCGTCCTTCCGGATCCCCAGCGTTTGTGATCTTGAACTCTCCCGGCGGCGCTGCGCACCCTTTCCCTTCGACGGCCGGGCTGTACCTTCGGGGCACTGTCGTCGACGGGGGAGGAGGCGCCGTGATGGCGCGACTGCCGTTTGTGCCGGGGTTTGCGGAGCCGGTGGGGCGGGGGGCCGCTCGGAGTGGGGGCAAGGCGGTGGGGAAGGCGTTGCGGGCGAAGGTGCCGCGGGCCGCGCACGCCGAGTTCCGGGTCGGGGCCGGGCGGCCGGGGGCCGTGGAGAGCGTGGAGGCGGTGAACGCCGGGCGGCTGGCGGAGCTCGTTCCGATAAGGGTGGGGCGCATGGTGGCCTCGCCGTTCGCCTTCCTGCGCGGTTCGGCCGGGCTGATGGGGTACGACCTGGTGGACACCCCGGTCACGGGGCTGGGCGCCCAGGTGTGCGGCGACGCCCATGCGGCCAACTTCGGGCTGTACGGGGACGCGCGTGGCGGGCTGGTCATCGACCTCAACGACTTCGACGAGACGCTGCACGGGCCCTGGGAGTGGGACGTCAAGCGGCTGGCGGCCTCGCTGGTGCTGGCCGGGCGGGAGGCCGGGGCCGGGGAGGAGACGTGCCGGCAGGCCGCGCGGGACGCGATGGGCGCCTACCGGCGCACCATGCGGCTGCTGGCCAGGATGCCCGCCAGCGAGGCGTGGAACGCCATCGCCGACGAGGAGCTCGTCTCGCACGCCGACGCCCACGAGCTGGCCGGGACGCTGGAGCGGGTCGCGGAGAAGGCGCGGCGCAACAACAGCGCCCGCTTCGCCGCGAAGGCGACGGAGAAGGACGGCTCGGGCGGGCGGCGGTTCGTGGACGCGCCGCCGGTGCTGCGCCGGGTGCCGGACGGGGAGGCGGCCGAGGTCGCCGCGGCGCTCGCCGCGTACCTGGGCACCCTGCCCGCCGAGATGCTGCCGCTGCTGGCCCGCTACGAGGTGCAGGACGTGGCGTTCCGGATCGTGGGCACCGGCAGCGTGGGCCTGCGCTCGTACGTCGTGCTGCTGCTCGACCACCGGGGCGAGCCGCTGGTGCTGCAGGTGAAGGAGGCCCGGCCCTCCGCGCTGCTGCCGCACGTGGAGAAGGCGGGCTTCGCCGCCGCGCCGGTCGCGCACGAGGGACGGCGCGTGGTGCTGGGGCAGAAGTCGATGCAGGTCGTCAGCGACGTGCTGCTGGGCTGGACGACGGTGGCCGGACGGCCGTACCAGGTACGCCAGTTCCGCAACCGCAAGGGCAGCGTCGACCCGGCGCTCCTGGCCAGCGACGAGCTCGACGACTACGCGCGGATGACCGGGGCGCTGCTCGCCCGGGCGCACGCGCACAGCCTCGATCCGCTGGTCGTGGCCGGCTACTGCGGCAAGGGCGAGGAGATCGACGAGGCGATCGCGGCCTTCGCCGTGACCTACGCCGACCGTACGGAAGCGGATCACGCGGAGCTGGCGGCCGCGGTGCGCAGCGGGCGGGTGGCGGCCGAGACGGGGATCTGAGCCGCCCCTGACCTCGTACCCTGGGCGGGTGACGAATCCGGAAGCCGATATTTCCGAGGAGCCCGGCGTCGAGCGTCTCGCCCGGGCGGTGGAGACGGCCGAACAGGCACTGATCGAGTTCGAGATCGCGGTGGAGACCTTCCGGGTCGAGGTGGAGAACTTCTCCCGCCTGCATCACCAGCGGCTCGGCCCGATGTACGCCCGCCTGGACGAGCTCGAGGCACGCATCGCCGAGGCCGTCGCGGCGCGCACGGGCGCGCCCGAGGACGTGCAGCGGGCGCGCGAGGCGCGCGCCATGGTGCAGCCGATGCCCGGGGTCGAGGAGCTGTTCGGCGGCTGGATGGACGGCGACGGGCTCTCGCCGGAGGCCCAGGCCATGCTCACCGATCAGCAGGTCAGGCCGCCGCAGCGGGTGCGGCCGAGCGACGAGGCGCGCAAGATCTTCCGGGACCTCGTCCGCAAGGCGCACCCCGACCTCGCCCGGGAGGACGGCGAACGCCGGCGCCGCGAGGAGTTCATGGTCCGGGTGAACGCCGCCTACGCGGGCGGCGACGAGGCGCAGCTGCTGCGGCTGGCCGAGGAGTGGGCGGCCGGCCCGCTGCCGGCACAGCGCCGGCCGAACCGCAGCGAGGAGCTGTACGCGCGGCTGGAGTGGCTGGCCGAGCGCAAGGAGATGCTCTCCGTCCTGGCCGCGGAGCTGGAGGAGTCGGCCATCGGCTCGATGCTGCGGATGGCGCCCGACGACCCGGACGGGCTGCTGGTGCAGATCGCCGAGGGGCTGGTGGCGCAGATCGCCGAACGCGAGGCCCACCTGGCCTCGCTCGTCGCCTAGCGTCCGGTAGCGTCGGAGGCATGTTTATCGGTTCCGGAGTTCCCACGGTCACCGTCGACGCCCTGACGTCCGACGATTTCCTGCTGGACGTGCGCGAGATCGACGAGTGGCAGGCGGGGCACGCCGAGGGGGCGCTGCACATCCCGATGAGCGACTTCGTGGCGCGCTACGGCGAGCTGACCGAGAAGGCGCCCGAGGGCGGGCGCATCAACGTCATCTGCCGCTCGGGCGGTCGCTCCGCGCAGGTCACCGCCTACCTGGTGCAGCAGGGACTGGACGCGGCGAACGTCGAGGGCGGCATGCAGGTGTGGGCGGCCGCCGGCCGCCCGGTGGTGGACGCCGGCGGCGCGCCCGGCACGGTGATCTGACCTCCGGTCTTCCGGTGATCTAGCCCGGGGTGTGGGCGGCCAGCAGGTCGCCCAGGGCCTCCTCGTGGGCGGCGGCCGGGCCCAGCGCCAGTTCGAGCTGCTTGGCCCAGGCGTGGTAGCGGTGCAGGGCGTAGTCGGTGTCCGCGCCGAAGCCGCCGTGCAGGTGCTGGGCGGTCTGCACCACGCGGCGCACGCCCTCCGCCGCCCAGATCTTGGCGACGGCCACGTCGGCCGCGGCCGGCAGCGGGCCCGGGGCGCCGGACTCCAGGCGCCAGGCGGCCTGCCAGAGCGTGGCCTCCATGGCGCGCAGGTCGATGTAGCGGTCGGCGCACTGGACGGCCACGGCCTGGAAGGTGGCCAGCGGGTGGCCGAACTGCTCGCGCTTGCTCGTGTAGTCGCTCGTCATCCGGGCGGCCGCCTCGCCCAGGCCGAGGGCCAGGGCGCAGGTGCCGCAGGTCAGCGTGGTGCGCAGCAGCTCCCAGGCGCCGTCGGCGGTGATCATCTCGGTGTGCTCGGCGCGGACGGAGTCCAGGGTCAGGTGGGCGAGGCGCTCGCCGTTGGTGGAGACCTGCTCGGCGAGGGTGATGCCGGTGCGGCCGGGCGGGAGCAGCGCGAGGACGGTTCGTCCGTCGGGCGTGTGCGCCGGCAGCAGGACGCGGTCGGCGGTGGCGGCCCACGGTACGGCGGTGTGGGCGCCGTCCAGGAGCCAGTGGCCGGCGTGCGGGGTGGCGGTGGCGGACAGCGTGGGGGCGTCGTGGCCGGTGCGGCCGTTGGCGGCCACGGTGACGACGAGCTCGCCCCGGGCGAGGGGCGCGAGCAGGTGCCGGGTCTCCGGTGCCGCGCACGCCCGCAGGACCAGGGCCGCGGCGGCGGTCTCCAGCAGCGGGACGCGGGCCAGCACCCGGCCGGCCTCGCGCAGCACCAGGCACAGGGCGAGGGGGCCGAGGCCGGAGCCGCCGTGCTCCTGCGGCACGACGAGGCCCAGCAGGTCGGCGCGGGCCAGGCGCTGCCACAGCGGGCGGTCGAAGTCCTCGGCGACCGCGCCGGGGGTCAGGGCCGGGCTGGGGACGGCATCGGGGGCGACGCCCGAGAAGACGGCCCGTGCGGCCTCGGCGGCCGCCTGCTGTTCCTCGGTGAAGGTGAAGTCCACTGCGCCGCCCCTTCGTCAGCCGTCCACATCATCTGACGGCCCGTCAAGATAGGGGCTGCTCGCCCAATTGGGAATGCCCAATTGGGAATGTGGAGACGCCGTCGCATTGTGCACGAGCCGGTCGGCTCAGCGGTCGAAGTCCAGCTCGACCTCCTCCGTGGCCGGGTGGGACTGGCAGGCCAGGACGTACCCGGCGTCCAACTCGTCCTGCTCCAGAGCGAAGTTGCGGTCCATCCGCACCTCGCCGGAGACCAGGAACGCCCGGCACGTGCCGCACACGCCGCCCTTGCAGGCGTAGGGGGCGTCGGCGCGGTTGCGCAGGACGGTCTCCAGCAGCGACTCCCCCTCGCGCACCGGCCACCTGCCGCTGCGGCCGTCGAGCTTGGCGGTCACCGTGCTGTGCGCCGGTGTCCCGGCCGGTGCGCCGGCCGCCGCGGGGCCGGCGGGGTCCTCCTCGACGTGGAAGATCTCCTGGTGGACGCGCTCGCGGGGGACGCCCAGCGCCTTCAGCGCGCCGCGGGCGCCCTGCACCAGCCCGTGCGGGCCGCACAGGAACCAGCCGTCGACGTCCGGCACGGGCAGCAGGGCCGGCAGCAGCCGGGTCAGCCGCTCCTCGTCCAGCCGGCCGGAGGCGGGGCCGGCCTGCTGCTCCTCGCGGGAGAGGGTCTGCACGAGCTGGAAGCGGTCGGGGAAGCGGTCCTTGAGCTCGGCCACCTCGTCCAGGAACATCGTCGAGGCCGTCGTGCGGTCGCTGCGTATCAGGCAGAAGCGGGCGGCCGGCTCGCTCTCCAGCAGCGTGGAGACGATGGAGAGCACCGGGGTGATGCCGCTGCCGCCGACGATCGCCGCGAAGTGGCCCGGGCGCGGGGCGAGCACGAACCGGCCGGCGGGCACCATCACCTCGACCGTGTCCCCGGGGGCGAGCTCCTTGAGGGCGTACGTGGAGAAGGCGCCCCCGTCCACCAGCCGCACCCCGATCCGCAGGGACTGCGGCCCCTCGGGGCCCGGTGCCCGGCCGCAGAGGGAGTAGGTGCGGCGTATCTCGGCGCCGTCGGCCGTCCGGCGCAGCGCCAGGTGCTGGCCGGGCGTGTACCGGAAGGCCTCGCGCAGGGCGGGCGGCACCGCGAGAGTGACGGCGACCGAGTCGTCGGTGAGCGGTTCGACGGCCGTGACCCGCAGGTAGTGGAACGCGCCGTGGTGGGCCGCTGCCATCACAACTCCTTGAAGTGGTCGAACGGTTCGCGGCAGGACTCGCAGCGGCGCAGGGCCTTGCAGGCGGTGGACGAGAACCGGCTGAGCAGCGTGGTGTCGGTGGAGCCGCAGTGGGGGCAGCGGATGGCCAGGTCGACCATGACCGGCCCGCTCGCCCCCGTGGGCCGGGGCGGGGCTATGCCGAACTCGGCGAGCTTGCGCCGCCCTTCGGGCGTGATGTCGTCGGTGGACCAGGCCGGCGAGAGGACGGTGCGGACCGTCACCTCCTGCTGGCCGTGGGCGCGCAGCACCTGCCGGACGTCCTCGGACATGGCCTCGATGGCGGGACAGCCGGTGTAGGTGGGGGTCAGCTCCACCTCGACCCGGCCCGGACCGGTGATGTGCACCTGACGCAGCACGCCCAGCTCGGCCAGGCTGAGCACGGGCAGCTCGGGGTCGGGGACGGCCCCGGCCAGGGCCCGCAGCTCCTCTTCCAGCGGCGTGGGATGCAGCGGTGTGGGATCCAGCGGCGTGGGCTCCGGCCGCGTGGGCTCCAGGGGGGTGCGCGGGCTCACCATGACGCCCCCGGGTGGCTTCGGTGCAGGTGCTGCATCTCGGCGAGCATCCGCCCGAACGGCTCGGTGTGGATGCCCTGCCGGCCGCCGCCGGCCGTCCAGCTGCCGGTTTGCGGGCCGCCGGGGACGGTGAGCGTGGCCCGCTCGACCACGTCGGCGACCGCCTTCGTCCAGCCCTCGCGCAGCTCCGTCCCGTCCACCTCCAGGCCCTCGACGGGCTCGAACAGCTCGCCGGTGTACCGCCACAGGCCGTCCAGGGCGTCCTGCATCCGGGTGTGGCTCTCCTCGGTGCCGTCGCCGAGCCGCACCGTCCAGTGCTCGGCGTGGTCGCGGTGGTAGGCGACCTCCTTGACCGCCTTGGCGGCCAGGCCGGCCAGCGGCCCGTCCCCGGCGGCCAGCTGCCCGTACAGCAGGTGCTGGTGGACGGAGAAGAACAGCTGCCGGGCCATCGTGCGGGCGAAGTCGCCGTTGGGCTGCTCGACGAGCTGGACGTTGCGGAAGGCGCGCTCCTCGCGGCGGAAGGCCAGCTCGTCCTCGTCGCCGACGAGGGAGAGCAGGGTGCGGGCCTGGCCGAGCAGGTCGAGGGCGATGTTGGCGAGGGCGACCTCCTCCTCCAGCACGGGGGCGTGCCCGGCCCACTCGCCGAGCCGGTGGGAGAGCACCAGGGCGTCGTCGCCGAGGGCGAGCGCCGCGGGAAGGGCGGGTGCCACGGTCACAGGTGCCGCACCCCCTCGGGGATCTCGTAGAAGGTCGGGTGGCGGTAGGGCTTGTCGGCGGCGGGCTCGAAGAAGGGATCCTTCTCGTCCGGCGACGAGGCGGTGATCGCGGCGGAGGGCACCACCCAGATCGAGACGCCCTCGGAGCGCCGCGTGTACAGGTCGCGGGCGTTGCGCAGGGCCATCTCCGCGTCCGGCGCGTGCAGGCTGCCGGCGTGCGTGTGGGACAGGCCCCGCCTGCTGCGCACGAACACTTCCCACAGGGGCCAGTCGGTGCCGGTCATGCCGTCGCCTTCCCGTGCTTGGCCGCGTACGCCGCGGCTGCCTCGCGCACCCAGGCGCCGTTCTCGTGTGCCGTGCGGCGCTGGGTGATGCGCTGGTCGTTGCAGGGGCCGTTGCCCCGGAGCACTTCCTGGAACTCGGCCCAGTCGATGGGCCCGAAGTCGTAGTGGCCGCGCTCCTCGTTCCACCGCAGGTCGGGATCGGGCAGGGAGAGCCCGAGGGACTCCGCCTGGGGGACGCAGATGTCCACGAAGCGCTGGCGCAGCTCGTCGTTGGAGTGCCGCTTGATCTTCCATGCCATGGACTGCGCGGAGTGGGCCGATGCGTCGTCGGGCGGGCCGAACATCATCAAGGAGGGCCACCACCAGCGGTTCACGGCGTCCTGGGCCATCTCGTGCTGGGCCGGCGTGCCGCGGCTGAGGGTGAGCAGCAGCTCGTACCCCTGGCGCTGGTGGAAGGACTCCTCCTTGCAGATGCGGACCATGGCGCGCGCGTACGGCCCGTAGGAACAGCGGCACAGCGGCACCTGGTTGGTGATGGCCGCGCCGTCCACCAGCCAGCCGATCGCGCCGACGTCGGCCCAGGTCAGGGTGGGGTAGTTGAAGATCGAGGAGTAGCGCTGGCGGCCGGCGTGCAGCTTGTCGAGCAGCTCCTCGCGGCTGGTGCCCAGCGTCTCGGCCGCGCTGTACAGATACAGCCCGTGGCCCGCCTCGTCCTGGACCTTGGCCATGAGGATCGCCTTGCGCCGCAGGGAGGGCGCCCGCGTGATCCAGTTGGCCTCCGGCTGCATGCCGATGATCTCGGAGTGGGCGTGCTGGGCGATCTGCCGGACGAGCGTCGCGCGGTAGGCGTCGGGCATCCAGTCGCGCGGCTCGATGCGCTCGTCCGCGGCGACCGCGGCGTCGAACACCGCCTCCAGAGTCCCTGCCTCCGGCGCCGTCGTGGTCATGTCCGTGCCCCCTCGCCTCGCGAACTCTCCCTACCGACCGATCGTTCGGTTCAATGGTGGGCCCGGCCCCGGGGCCTGTCAACCCTGTGGATAACCCGGCGGGCGGTCCGCGGGCGGGCGTGCGCGCGGCCGTCCCGGGCCCTCCGGGCGCTGGGCCTGCCAGGCCCGCGTCGGTACGGTTCGGGTCGTACACCGCAAGAAAGCAGTACGAGAGCAGTACGCGAGCAGACGGAATCGGGGCGGGCATGGAGACGCACGAGGCGGGCGCGCGAGCCGGCGGGGCGGCCGGGCGGGCGGGACCCCACCCGCCCGCCGCCGGGGTGAGGAGCCTGTCCCTGCCCGCCTGCCTGGTCGTCACGGCCGGCGCCGCCCTGATCGCGCTGGCCGCGACCATGCACCTGCTGATGGTGTTCCTGCACGTCGCGCCGCAGAACACCGTCAGCAGACAGCACGCGCAGGCGATAGACGACTACGTCCTTCCCGAGTTCGAGCAGAACTGGAAGTTCTTCGCCCCCAACCCCCTGCAGCAGAACATCGCCGTCCAGGCCCGGGCCGAGCTGCGCGGCCCAGACGGCCGCACCACCGTCACCCCCTGGACGAACCTGTCGGCCCTCGACGGCGCCGGCATCCTGCACAACCCCCTGCCCAGCCACACGCGCCAGAACGAACTGCGCCGCGCCTGGGACTTCTACGCCGCCACCCACGACGTCCAGGAACGCCCCCAGGGCCTGCGCGGACGGCTCTCCGAGAGCTACGTCCGGCGCATCGTCGTCTCCCGCCTCGGCGCGCAGCGCGACGGCCGCCCCGTCGACCGCGTCCAGGTCAGGACCGTCACCACGCCCATCGCCCCGCCGCCCTGGAGCCAGGAGAAGGCCGACACCACGCCCGTCCAGCGGGTGCTCGCCTGGTGGCCGGTGACCGGCGACGACCTCGCGGAGGCCCGGACCCGATGAACGCCTCGACCACCACCGCCCTCCGGCGCGGCATCGACCGCGTCACCGGCTCCTCCCTCGGGCCGTACCAGAGCGCCCTCCTGCGGATCGGCCTGTCCTTCGTGTGGGTCGGCTACCTGCTGCGCGAATGGCCCGAACGCCACGAGCTGTACGGCCCGAACGCCCCCTGGGGCTGGTCGCTGGCCCGCGAGCTGACCGCCGACAACCACGCCTTCACCGTGCTCATGTGGTCCGACGGCCGGTGGTGGTTCGAGGCCGTCTACGCGCTCGCCGTCGTCTCCGGCGTCCTGCTCATGCTCGGCTGGCGCACGCGCACGATGTCCGTGCTGTTCATGCTCGGTGTGCTCGGCCTGCAGAACCGCAGCGTCTTCGTCGGCGACGGCGGCGACAACGTCGTCCACCTGATGTCCATGTACATGGTCCTCACCCGCTGCGGCCGGGTCTGGTCGCTCGACGCCCGTCGCGCGGCCCGCCGGGCCCGCGAAGGCGCCGCCCCGGGGCGGGACACGACGGGCGTGGTGCTGTGGGCCGTGTGCGGAACGGCCCTCGCCGCCGCCCAGGTCCTCGCCGACCCCGCGCTGTCGTGGACCGAGCACGGCCCCCTCCCCGGCATCGGCTGGGCCGCGGCCCTGTGGGGCCTGTGGGGCGTGCACGGCCTGTGGTGGGTGGTCTGCCGCCACGCCCCCGGCGAGCCGCGCACCGTGCTGGACGTGCTGGCCCATCTGGCGCACAACGCCGCCCTGTTGGTGATCATGGCCGAGGTGTGCCTGATCTACGCCACGGCCGGCTGGTACAAGATCCAGGGCTCGCGCTGGCAGGACGGCACCGCGCTGTACTACCCGATGCACATCGACTACTTCTCCCCCTGGCCCGCGCTCTCGCACGCCCTGGCGTCGGACGGCACGGTGGTGATGCTGCTCAGCTACGGCACCGTGATCGCGCAGACGGCCTTCCCCTTCACCCTGCTGAACCGGCGCGTGAAGAACGTGCTGCTGCCGGTGATGATGGCCGAGCACGTGGGCATCGCCGTGCTCATGGGCCTGCCGTTCTTCTCCCTGGCGATGATCGTCACCGATGCGGTGTTCCTGCCGACGTCCTTCCTGCGCCGCCTCGGGACGGCGGCCGGACGGCTGACGGGACGGATGACGGCGCGACTGACGGGGCGGCTGCCGGGCCGGGCGGTCCCGGTCGCCGGCGGCACCAGCGGCACCGATGGCGCCGGCGAGGCCGCCGGCGACCGGCCCAGGACGTCGACTCCGGTCGGCGGACCCTAGGCTGAGCCCATGACCAGGCACGACGACTCCGAGACCACGGCGGCGCCGGAGCGGTGGGCCGCCCTGGCCCCCGGCGCCGTGCTCCTCGACGGCTTCCACGCCCTCAAGCACGCCCTGCGCTTCGGAGCGCCGGTGAGCATGGCCCTCACCAGCGACCGGGCGGCCGCCCTGGAACTGGCCGAGGACCTGGCCGACGACCTGACGGACCGGCTCGCGGACCTCTTGGTGGAGGTTCCTGCGCAGACCCTGCGCACCCTGCTGCCCAGGGTCCACCCGACGGGAGTGGCCGCACTGGCCGGCCGCCCCGACCGCGACGCCCATCTGCAGGCGCTGGCCCGGCGGCCGCGGCAGGCACCGATCGTCGTCCTGGACAACCCCCGCAACCTCGGCAACGTCGGCGCGGTGGTGCGCCTCGCGGCCGGGTTCGGGGCCACCGGCGTCATCACCACCGGCACCCTCGACCCCTGGCACCCCAACGCGGTGCGCTCCGGGGCCGGGCTGCACTACGCGACGGCCGTCGAGCGGCTGCCGGCGGAGGACCTGCCGGACGGGCCGCTGTACGTCCTGGACCCGGAGGGCGAGGACATCCGTGCCGTGGCCGTGCCCGACGACGCGCTGCTCGTCTTCGGCTCGGAACGGCACGGGGTGTCGGCGGAGCTGCGGGGCAGGGCGGACCGGTTGGTCGCCCTGCCGATGCGGCCGCAGGTGTCGAGCTACAACCTCGCCACGAGTGTGGCGATGGCCTTGTTCCACTGGGGTTCGGGGGCGCGGGCCGATTAGGGCGTGTCCGGTGGATCGTGCAGCGCCCCGTAGGGGCGCGGGGAACTGCGCGACAAGCCACGACGCGCCCGTAGACGGAGCGCCGTGCTGCGCCCGGGCCCAGGGGTGGCGCGCTTGGCTGCGGGCCGTTGGTGGCTGATCGCGCAGTTCCCCGCGCCCCTTACGGGGCGCCGTGGTGCCGCGTGACGAAGATCCGCCGGACAGGCCCTAGGCCTGGCGGCGGACCTCCACCACGCGGAAGCGGGGGGCCACGAACGCGCTGTCGCACAGCACCGCGTTGGCGGCCGGGTTGCCGCCGGAGCCGTGGAAGTCGGAGAAGGCCGCGGTCTGGTTCACGTACACACCGCCCGTGAGGTTCAAGGAGAGCTGGGCGCACTCCTCCAGGCAGGCCTCCTCCACCAGGCGCTCGACCTCCGGCGACGTGGTGTACGCGCCGACCGTCATCGCGCCCTTCTCCCGCACCGTGCGGCGCAGCAGCTCGACGGCCGCCTCCGCGGAGTCGACGGCCACCGCGAAGGACACGGGGCCGAAACACTCGGAGAAGTAGGCCGCTTCGGCATCCGGCTTGGCGCCGTCCAGCTTGACGATCACCGGGGTGCGCACGGTGGCGCCGGGGAAGTCGGGGTTGGTCAGCGTGCGCGAGGCCAGGGCGACCTCGCCCAGCTGCGCGGCGGCGTCGATGCGGGCCTTGACCTGGTCGTTGACGATCGCGCCGAGCAGGGCGTTGGCCCGGGCGTCGTCGCCCAGCAGCTTCTCCACGGCCATGGCGAGGTCGGCGACCACCTCGTCGTACGACTTGTGGCCGGCGTCGGTGGCGATGCCCTCGCGCGGGACGAGCAGGTTCTGCGGGGTGGTGCACATCTGGCCGCTGTACAGGGACAGCGAGAAGGCCAGGTTGGAGAGCATGCCCTTGTAGTCGTCGGTGGAGTGGACGACGATCGTGTTCACACCGGCCTTCTCGGTGAAGACCTGGGCCTGGCGGGCGTTGGTCTCCAGCCAGTCGCCGAAGGCGGTCGAGCCGGTGTAGTCGATGAGGCGGATCTCGGGGCGCACCGCCAGGCTCTTGGCGATGCCCTCGCCGTCCCGCTCGGCGGCCAGCGCGACCAGGTCGGGGGAGAAGCCGGCCTCGCGCAGCACCTCGCGGGCGATGCTCACGGTCAGCGCGAGCGGCAGCACGGCCCGCGGGTGCGGCTTGACCAGGACGGCGTTGCCGGTGGCGAGGGACGCGAACAGGCCCGGGAAGCCGTTCCACGTGGGGAAGGTGTTGCAGCCGATGACGAGCGCGATGCCCCGGGGCACGGGGGTGAAGCGCTTGTCCAGCTTCAGCGGGTCGCGCTTGCCCTGCGGCTTGACCCACTCCGCGCTCTCCGGCGCGGCCGCGGTCTGCTCGGCCAGGGCGTAGACCACGGCCTCCAGGCCGCGGTCCTGGGCGTGCGGGCCGCCGGCCTGGAACGCCATCATGAACGCCTGGCCGCTGGTGTGCATCACGGCGTGCGCGAACTCGTGCGTACGGGCGTTGATACGGGCCAGGATCTCCGCGCTCACCGCCGCCCGGGCCAGCGGCCCGGCCTCGCGCCAGGCCGGCATGGCCGCGCGCATGGCGGGCAGCAGGACGTCGGTGTCCACATGCGGGTACTCGATGGAGAGGTCGATGCCGTACGGCGAGACCTCGGAGCCGGCCCAGCCGTCGGTGCCGGGCTGGTCGAGCTCGAAGCGCCGGCCGCGCAGCGCGTCGAAGGCCGCCTGGCCGGCGGCGGCGTCGAGGCTGCCGGGCACGCCCTCGGGGCCGTAGGCCTTCGGGTGCTCGGGGAAGGGGGACCAGTAGGCGCGCGTGCGGATGGCCTCCAGCGCCTGGTCGAGCGTGGGGCGGTGCTTCTCGATCAGCTGAGCGGTGGTGAGTCCGGCGGTCACGTCTGACCAACTCCTCGTCGAGCGGGGCTCCGATACGGGGGACCAGATGCACCCCCGATGGATACAGTAACCGAACGATCGGTCGGGACAAGGGGGCCCGGCGAACCTGTGGACAACGCATCGGGGAGGATCACTGCCATGACCGCAATCGACCCGGCCCGTGCCGTCGCCGTCGTCGGCACCGGCACCATGGGCCAGGGCATCGCCCAGGTCGCCCTGACCGCGGGGCACCCCGTGCGGCTGTACGATGCCGCGCCCGGCCGCGCGGAGGAGGCGGCGGGGGCGATCGCCGCCCGGCTCGGCCGCCTGGTGGACAAGGGCAGGCTCGACGCCGCCGTCCGCGACGCGGCCCTCTCCCGGCTGCGGCCCGCCGCGCAGCTCGCCGAACTCGCCGGCTCCGCGCTGGTCATCGAGGCGATTGTGGAGCAACTCGGCGTCAAGCAAAAGCTGTTCGAGGAGCTGGAACAGGTCGTTGCGCAGGACTGCCTGCTGGCCACCAACACCTCCTCCCTTGCCGTCACCGCCGTCGCCGCGGCCCTGCGCCACCCCGGGCGCTTCGTCGGCCTGCACTTCTTCAACCCCGCGCCGCTGATGCCGCTGGTGGAGGTGGTCCGCGGCTTCGCCACCGACGAGGCGGCCGCCGAGCGGGCGCGGGCGACCATGACGGCCTGGGGGAAGACGCCGGTGGCCTGCGCGGACACCCCCGGCTTCATCGTCAACCGCCTCGCCCGGCCCTTCTACGCGGAGGCGCTGCGGGTGTACGAGGAGGGGGCGGCCGACCCGGCGACCATCGACGCCGTCCTGCGGGAGAGCGGCGGCTTCCGCATGGGTCCCTTCGAGCTCACCGACCTCATCGGTCAGGACGTGAACAACTCCGTCACCCATTCGGTGTACGAGGCGTTCTTCCACAGCCCGAAGTTCACGCCGTCGCTGGCGCAGGGCCGGCTGGTGCAGGCGGGGCTGCTGGGCCGGAAGACCGGCCGCGGGTGGTTCGCGTACGGCGAAGGAGCCGAGAAGCCCGAGCCCGGCACGGCCGAGCCGTGCGCGGCCCCCGCCGAGGTGGGGTACCGCCACCGCCTCACCGGACCCGCCGCGGTCCTGCCGCAGATGATCGAGGAAGCGGGCATCAAGATCACCCGTGACGGCGGGCAGGACACCTACGACGGCAGCATCGTCCTGCCCGGTGGAACCGAGCTGTGCCTCACGGACGGCCGGGGGCCCACCAACGCCGCGCACCTCGGCCCCCGCATCGACTTCGACCTGGCGCTGGACTACCGCACCTGCACCCGGGTGGCTCTGGCACCCTCCAGGACGGCCCCGGAGGCCGACGTCCGGGCGGCCGTCGGCCTCTTCCAGGCACTCGGCAAGAAGGTCAGCGTGATCGGCGACATCCCCGGCATGATCGTCGCCCGTACGGTCGCCCTCCTCGCCGATTTCGCCGAGGACGCCGCCGGCCGGGGCGTGGCGAGCGCCGAGGACATCGACACCGCCATGCGCCTGGGCGTGAACTACCCCGCCGGCCCGCTGGAGTGGGGGCGGTCGCTCGACACCACCTGGCTGCGGCAGTTCCTGCTGAACATGGACCACGAATACCCCGGCGGACGCTACAGCGCCTGCCAGACCCTGCGCCGCCGTGCGGCCGTCGAAGAGAGCCTGCTGTAATCATGACCATGGCCAAGCGCGACACCTACACGCCCGAATCGCTGCTCGCGGTCGCCGTCAAGGTGTTCAACGAGCGGGGCTACGACGGCACGTCCATGGAGCACCTCTCCAAGGCGGCCGGGATCTCCAAGTCCTCGATCTACCACCACGTCAAGAGCAAGGAAGAGCTCCTGCGCCTGGCGATAAGCCGGGCGCTGGACGGGCTGTTCGCCGTGCTGGACGAGCCCGGGGCGAGCACCGGGCGGGCCGTGGACCGGCTGGAGCACGTCACCCGGCGCACGGTCGAGGTGCTGATCACCGAGCTGCCGTACGTGACGCTGCTGCTGCGGGTGCGCGGCAACACCGGCACCGAGCGCTGGGCCATGGAGCGCCGCCGCGAGTTCGACCACCGGGTGGCCGGTCTGGTGAAGGAGGCCGCCGCCGAGGGCGACCTGCGCCAGGACGTGGACGCGCGGCTGGCGACCCGGCTGCTCTTCGGCATGATCAACTCGGTCGTCGAGTGGTACCGGCCGGAGCGCGGCGGCGCCGCCACGGCCGACGAGGTCGCCGCCGCCGTGATCCACACCGCCTTCGACGGCCTGCGCACGGACCGCTGAACCGGGCCGGCCCCCGCGGCCGGCCCGCCTCCCGTGCTGCTCGCCCTGCTTTGCCCGCCCTGCCTGCCCGCCCTGCCCTGCTCGCCCTGCGAGTCCTTCAGTGCGCGTCCTGCGAGGGGTGGACGTCGTCCATGTCCGTCTCCTCGAACACCAGCAGCGTCCGGGTGCTCAGCACTTCCTCGATGGCCTGGATCCGGGTCAGGACCAGCTCCCGCAGGGCCCGGTTGTCGCGCGTGTGCACCAGCAGCAGGACGTCGAAGTCCCCGCTGACCAGGGCGATGTGCGCGGCGCCGGGCAGCTCGCGCAGCTTGTCGCGCACCGTGCGCCAGGAGTTCTGGACGATCTTCAGCGTGATGTACGCGGACGCGCCGTGCCCCGCCCGCTCCTGGTCTATTCGCGCCCCGAAGCCCCGGATGACCCCGTCGTCGATGAGCCGGTTGATGCGCGCGTAGGCGTTGGCCCGCGAGACGTGCACCCGCTCGGCCACCGAGCGTATCGAGGCCCGGCCGTCGGCCTGGAGCATGCGCAGGATCGACCGGTCGATCTCGTCGAGCGGACGGGCCGGTGGTCTGCCCCCCGACGTGGCCATCTGTTCGTCCCGCATACCGCCATGCCTCCCCTTCATGGACGCGCTGTCCATATCTCAGGCTGTGGAGAACCGTTTGTCCACAGGCTCGGGCCGCCTGTAGCCAAAAAGTGTCGACGACCGAACAATCGGTAGGGAGAGCGCACGACGCTTTCCGGTCAGGCTCGTCCCAAGAGGAGGTGCTCGCCATGACGGTTCTGGAGCAGCCGGGTCCCTACCGGCCCACGCCGCCCCCCGCCTGGCAACCCCGTACCGACCCGGCACCGCTGCTGCCCGACGCGGAGCCGTTCCGGGTGCTGGGCACCCCCGCGGCCGACGCGCTCGACCCCGAGCTGATGCGCCGGCTGTACGGGCAGCTGGTGCGCGGCCGGCGGTACAACACCCAGGCCACCGCGCTCACCCGGCAGGGGCGGCTCGCCGTCTACCCCTCCTCCACCGGCCAGGAGGCCTGCCAGGTCGCCGCCGCGCTCGCCCTCGAAGAGCGCGACTGGCTCTTCCCCAGCTACCGCGACACCCTCGCCGCCGTCGCCCGCGGCATGGACCCGGTCCAGGTCCTGACCCTCCTGCGCGGCGACTGGCACACCGGCTACGACCCCCGCGAGCACCGCGTCGCCCCCCTGAGCACCCCGCTGGCCACCCAGCTCCCGCACGCCGTCGGCCTCGCCCACGCCGCCCACCTCAAGGGGGACGACGTCGTCGCCCTCGCCCTGGTCGGCGACGGCGGCACCAGCGAGGGCGACTTCCACGAGGCGCTGAACTTCGCGGCCGTCTGGCAGGCGCCCGTCGTCTTCCTCGTGCAGAACAACGGCTTCGCCATCTCCGTGCCGCTCGCCAAGCAGACCGCCGCGCCCTCCCTCGCCCACAAGGCCGTCGGCTACGGCATGCCCGGCAGGCTCGTCGACGGCAACGACGCCCCCGCCGTCCACCAGGTCCTCACCGAAGCCGTGCACCGGGCCCGGGCAGGCGGCGGGCCCACCCTCGTCGAGGCCGTCACCTACCGCATCGAGGCCCACACCAACGCCGACGACGCCACCCGCTACCGCGGCGACACCGAGGTCGAGACGTGGCGCGCCCACGACCCGCTCGTCCTGCTCGAACGCGAGCTCACCGGCCGCGGTCTGCTCGACGACGCCGGCATACGCGCCGAGGCGGAGGCCGCCGAGCGGCTCGCCGCCGACCTGCGCGAGCGGATGCACCAGGACCCCGTCCTGGATCCGATGGAGATGTTCACGCACGTTTACGCCGAGCAGACTGCCCAACTGCGCGAGCAGGCAGCACAATTGCGTGCTGAGCTGACCGCCGCGGGGGAGCTCCCGGGGCCCGGTGAGGACCCCCAGGAAGGAAGGCCGCGATGACCACCGCGCCCGCCGCAACCGGCCGCAAGCCGGCCACCATGGCCCAGGCCCTGGGCCGCGCGCTGCACGACGCCATGGCCGACGACCCCGCCGTGCACGTCCTCGGCGAGGACGTGGGCACGCTCGGCGGCGTCTTCCGGATCACCGACGGCCTGGCCAAGGAGTTCGGCGAGGACCGCTGCACCGACACGCCCCTGGCCGAGGCCGGCATCCTCGGCACGGCCGTCGGCATGGCGATGTACGGGCTGCGCCCGGTGGTCGAGATGCAGTTCGACGCCTTCGCCTATCCCGCCTTCGAGCAGCTCGTCAGCCACGTCTCCCGGATGCGCAACCGCACCCGCGGCGCCCTGCCCATGCCCATCACCGTGCGCGTGCCCTACGGCGGCGGCATCGGCGGCGTCGAGCACCACAGCGACTCCTCCGAGGCCTACTACCTGGCCACACCCGGCCTGCACGTCGTCACCCCCGCCACCGTCGCCGACGCCTACGGGCTGCTGCGCGCAGCGATCGCCTCCGACGACCCCGTCGTCTTCATGGAGCCCAAGCGGCTGTACTGGGGCAAGGACGACTGGGACCCCGAGCACCCCGAGCCGGTGCCCGGCATCGGACGCGCGGTCGTGCGCCGGCCCGGCACCTCCGCGACCCTCGTCACCTACGGCCCCTCCCTGCCCGTGTGCATGGAGGCCGCCCGCGCGGCCGCCGCGGAGGGCTGGGACCTGGAGGTCGTCGACCTCCGCTCGCTCGTCCCCTTCGACGAGGAGACCGTGTGCGCCTCCGTGCGCCGCACCGGCCGCGCGCTGATCGTCCACGAGGCCGCGGGATTCGGCGGCCCCGGCGCGGAGATCGCGGCAAGGATCACCGAGCGCTGCTTCCACCACCTGGAGGCACCGGTGCTGCGCGTGACGGGCTTCGACGTGCCGTACCCGCCGCCCATGCTCGAAAAGCACCATCTGCCGGACGTGGACAGGGTGCTGGACGCCGTGGCACGGCTGCAGTGGGAATCCGAATGGACCTCCGACGACTATGAGAGTGGTGCGCGCTGATGGCGGTCGTGCGCGAATTCACGCTGCCCGACCTGGGTGAAGGACTCACGGAGGCACAGGTCGTCCGCTGGCTCGTCGAAGTCGGCGACGTGGTCGCCGTCGACCAACCCGTGGTCGAGGTCGAGACGGCCAAGGCCATGGTGGAGGTGCCCTGCCCCTACGGGGGCGTGGTCACCGCCCGCTTCGGCGACGAGGGCACCGAACTGCCCGTCGGGGCACCGCTGCTGACCGTCGCCGTCGGCGAGACGGCCACCGCGCCGGACGCCGGCGCCGCCGAGGAGGGCTCCGGCAACGTCCTGGTCGGCTACGGCACCCAGGCCCCGGCCGCCGGCCGGCGGCGCCGGGTGCGGCCGCAGGCCCGGCCGGCCGTATCGGCCCCGGCCCCCGCCGCTGCACCCGCCCCCGGGCCGGAGGCCGCCGGCGACGCCCGTGCCGTGGCGGTCATCTCCCCGCTCGTGCGCCGGCTCGCCCGCGAGCGCGGCGTGGACCTCGGGCGGCTCCACGGCTCCGGCCCCGACGGGCTCATCCTGCGCTCGGACGTCGAACAGGCCGCCGAGGCCGGACACGGCGAGCACACCGAGCACACCGGGCACGTCGTCCGGGCCGTCCCCGCCGCAGCCGGCCCCGGCGCCACCCCGGCCGGCCCCTCGGCCGCCCGGCCCGCCGCCCGCACCGGCCGCCGCACCACCGCCGGCCGCAAGAACAACGACGGCCTGCGCGTACCCCTGCGCGGCGCACGGGGCGTCGTCGCCGAGAAGCTCAGCCGCAGCCGGCGGGAGATCCCCGACGCCACCTGCTGGGTCGACGCGGACGCCACCGAGCTGCTGGCCGCCCGCCACGCCATGAACGCCTCCGGCGGCGCCAAGGTCTCCCTCCTGGCCCTGCTCGCCCGCATCTGCACGGCAGCACTCGCCAAGTACCCCGAGCTCAACGCCACCGTCGACACCGAGGCCCACGAGATCGTGCGGCTGCCCGACGTCCACCTGGGCTTCGCCGCCCAGACCGACCGGGGCCTGGTCGTCCCCGTCGTCCGCGACGCCCACGCGCGCAACGCCGTCGAGCTCTCCGTCGAAATGGCACGCCTGACCGAGGCCGCGCGCGCCGGGAAGATCAGCCCCGCCGAGCTGACCGGCGGCACGTTCACCCTCAACAACTACGGGGTGTTCGGCGTCGACGGCTCCACGCCCATCATCAACCACCCCGAAGCAGCCATGCTCGGCGTCGGCCGAATAACGCCCAAGCCGTGGGTGCACGAGGGCGAGTTGGCGGTACGACAGGTGGTGCAGCTGTCCTTCACCTTCGACCACCGCGTGTGCGACGGAGGCACGGCAGGCGGCTTCCTGCGGTACGTCGCCGACTGCGTCGAACAACCGGCGGTGCTGCTGCGCACGGTCTGAGACCGGTGCGGACGCCGCCTGGCGACATACTCGAAGGGTGACGGAATACGACGCGGTGGTACTGGCCGGGGGAGCCGCCCGGCGTCTGGGCGGTGCCGACAAGCCCGCGGTACGGGTCGGCGGGCGCCGGCTCCTCGACCGGGTCCTCGGCGCCTGCCCCGACGCCGGACGGACGGTGGTCGTCGGCCCCAGGCGGCCCACCGCCCGGCCCGTGACCTGGACCCGCGAGGAACCACCCGGCGGCGGCCCCCTCGCCGGCCTCGCCGCCGGACTGCGCTGCGTGCGGGCCGAGCGGGTGCTCGTGCTCTCCGCCGACCTGCCCTTCCTCGCCCCCCGCACCATGCACGGCCTCCTCGGCGCCCTCGACCCCGCGGAAGCCGCACTGCTCGTCGACGCCGAGGGCCGCGACCAGCCGCTCGTCGCCGCGTACCGCACGGAGGCGCTGCGACGCGAGATCGGCCTGCTCGCAGCCGAACACGGCACGCTCAGCGGGCTGCCCGTACGACTGCTCGCCGGCGAACTGACCACGCAGCGGGTGCCGGCCGCCGCGAGCGGCCACGGGGCCGCCGCCCCCTCCTTCGACTGCGACACCTGGGAGGACATCAGCCGGGCCCGCGCACACATCAGGGACGATGGAACCGTGCTCGAAGAATGGATCTCCGCCGTCAAGGCCGAACTCGGCCTCGACCTCGACGTCGACGTCACCGGCCTCCTCGACCTCGCGCGCGACGCGGCCCACGGCGTGGCGCGGCCCGCCGCACCCCTGACGACCTTCCTCATCGGCTACGCCGCCGCCCAGCGGGGCGGCGGGCCCGAAGCGGTCGCCGAAGCGTCCCGTGTCGCGGGAGAACTGGCACGGCGGTGGGCGGCGGAGGCCGCCGGGGAGCAGGCGTGAGCGCCGGCGACGCCGACAGCGACCGCGACGGCGACGGCCGGCCCGCTTCCGCGGACGACGACCGGGCGGGGCTCGACCGGGCGACGGCGGAAGCGTTGGCCCTGCTGGCCGATGC
The DNA here is from genome assembly GCF_039532865.1 of Streptomyces luteosporeus. Taxonomy (NCBI): domain Bacteria; kingdom Bacillati; phylum Actinomycetota; class Actinomycetes; order Kitasatosporales; family Streptomycetaceae; genus Streptomyces; species Streptomyces luteosporeus. The sequence goes on along the minus strand of NZ_BAAASL010000002.1, from coordinate 70,364 downwards.
GCGGCGGGGCGGGGGGGTGCGGCCGCGGTACCGGGTGCGGCCGGCGGGGCGGTTCGACTTCGACTTTGCGGCGGATCCGTTCGGGGAGGTTTCTTCCCCCACCCCGCCCCTTCCCGACAGTACCGATGTGCGGCTCCGCCGCGTGGGGGCTGCGCCCCGGACCCCCTTGGCCGGGACCGGGGCTGCGCCCCAGGACCCGCTGGCCCCGCTGCTCGTGCCGGCCGGGTCGGGCGTGCTGCCCGGGGACGCCCGCTCAGGGGACGGTCAGGCCGAGGGGGCTGCCGTTGGTGGCGGGGACGCCGACGGTGACGCCGGCACGGCGGCCGCGGGCGGCGCTGCGGAGCAGGCCGATGCGGCTGCTGCTGCCCCCGACGGCCCGGCATCCGGCACGGGGTCCGCCGCCTCGGAGCCGGACGATGCCGTGCCCCCGGCCTCCGAGCCGGACCGCGCCGGGTCCGCCCGCTCTGCTCGAAGCGTTCCCGAACCGGGCTCCGTCTCCCCTGAGCGTCCCACCCCCTGGCCCGCCGCCCGGGAGGTTGCCGCCGGGGCTGCCGGTGTGCTCGGGGTGCGGGACGTGGGGATCGGGGAGGCCCTGGGGCAGACCCTTGCCGTGGGGCTCACCGCACTTGTCGATCTGCCGTCCTTCGACACCTCCGCCATGGACGGGTGGGCCGTTGCCGGGCCCGGGCCGTGGCGGGTCGGCGGGGACGAGGGGATCCTCGCCGGGCGGGGGAGCATCGCGCCGTTGGCCGACGGGCATGCCGTGCGCATTGCCACCGGGGCGCGTGTGCCGCCCGGGGCCACTGCGGTGTTGCGCAGTGAGCACGGCACCGTGGGGCCGCACGGGGAGTTGCAGGCGCAGCGGCGGGTGACGCACGGTCAGGACGTGCGGCCGCGGGGGCAGGAGTGCCAGAAGGGCGACGAGTTGTTGCCGGCCGGTACGTTCGTCACGCCCGCCGTGCTGGGGCTGGCCGCGGCGTGCGGGTACGACCAGGTGCGGGTCGTGCCGCGGCCGCGCGTGGAGGTGCTGGTCCTCGGGGACGAGCTGCTGCGCGAGGGGTTGCCGCACGACGGCCGCATCCGGGACGCGCTCGGGCCCATGCTGGGCCCGTGGCTGGAGGCGCTCGGTGCCGAGGTGGTCGCCACCCGGCGCCTGGGCGACGAGGCCTCGGCGCTCAGCGGTGCGCTGGAGGCGTCGGACACGGATCTCGTGCTGACCACGGGCGGTACGGCCGCCGGTCCGGTCGACCATGTGCACCCCACGCTGCGCCGGCTGGGCGCGGAGCTGCTGGTGGACGGGGTGGCCGTGCGGCCCGGTCATCCGATGCTGCTCGCACGCCTGGGCGACGGCCGGCACCTGGTGGGTCTGCCGGGCAATCCGCTGGCCGCCGTGGCGGGGTTGTTCACGCTGGCCGCGCCGCTGCTGCGGGCGCTCGCCGGCCGTCCGGCGGCCCAGCCGTCGTGGGCGCAGGTGGCCGAGGTGGTGCCGGGGCACGCGAGCAGTACGCGCCTGGTGCCCGTGGTGCGCCGGTCGGACGGGTGGCTGCTGCCGTTGCGCTTCCACGGTCCGGCGATGCTGCGCGGCCTGGCCGGTGCGGATGCGCTCGCCGTCGTACCGCCGGGCGGGCTCGCCGCCGGTGACGCGGCGGAGGTGCTGGTGCTGCCGCGCCCGGGTGGTGCGCCGTGATCCTGCCGGAGCGCGACGCCGCGTCCCGGGACGAGGCGCCGGTGGCGGACGCCCGGGTGGTGCTGCCGCGCTGCACGGTGGCCCCGATACGGCAGGTGGGCCGCCGGCTGCTGCTCGCGCTGCTGGTGATGGTGGCCACCGTCGCCATCGTCTACGGGGACCGGCAGGGCTACCACGACAACGCCGACGGCTCGGTCGACTTCCTCGACTCCGTCTACTACGCGACCGTCACCCTGTCGACGACGGGGTACGGCGACATCGTCCCGTACAGCGACAGCGCACGGCTGAGCAACGTGCTGCTGGTGACGCCCCTGCGCGTCCTGTTCCTGATCATTCTGGTCGGCACCACGCTCGAAGTGCTCACGGAGCGCACCCGTGAGCAGTGGCGCCTGGCCCGCTGGAGGTCCGCTTTGCGCGAGCACACCGTCGTCGTCGGCTTCGGCACCAAGGGCCGGTCGGCCGTGCAGACCCTGGTGGCCACGGGGCAGCCGCGCGAGAAGGAGCGGATCGTGGTCGTCGACCCGAATCCCAAGGTCGTCGAGTCGGCCACGGCGCTGGGCTACGCGGGGGTGGTCGGGGATGCGACCCGCAGCGACGTCCTGCTGCGTGCCGAGGTGCACAAGGCCCGCCGGGTGATCGTGGCGACGCAGCGGGACGACACGGCCGTCCTGGTCACGCTGACCGCCCGGCAGCTCAACCGCGCCCTGAAGATCGTGGCCGCCGTGCGGGAGGAGGAGAACGCGCCGCTGCTGCGCCAGTCGGGCGCCGACGCGGTGATCACGAGCGCGAGCGCGGCGGGCCGGCTGCTGGGCCTGTCGGTGCTCAGCCCGAGCGCCGGCACCGTGATGGAGGACCTCATCCAGCAGGGCAGCGGCCTCGACCTCGTCGAGCGCCCCGTGGTGAAGGCGGAGGTGGGGCGCGGCGTGCGCGAGACGGACGACCTGGTCGTCTCCGTGCTGCGCGGGCACCGGCTGCTGGGCTACGACGACCCGCAGATCGGCCGGCTGCAGGCGACGGACCGCCTCATCACGATCGTCCGCGCCCGGCCGCCCGCCGCCGCGGAATAGCCCGGAACAGCGCCGGAACAGCCCGGAACAGTGCCGGAATAGCCGCGGAAGACCGCCCGCCGGCGAGTAGCCTCGCGCCATGCATGCGATCACGATTCCCGTGCCCGGCGGCCCCGAGGCCCTGGTCTGGTCCGAGGTCCCCGATCCCGTACCCGGCGAGGGCGAGGTCCTCGTCGACGTGGTGGCCAGCGGCGTCAACCGCGCCGACGTGGTGCAGCGGCAGGGCTTCTACGACCCGCCGCCCGGCGCCTCCCCGTACCCGGGGCTGGAGGTCTCCGGCCGCATCGCCGCGCTGGGCCCGGGCGTGAGCGGCTGGGCGGTGGGCGACGAGGTGTGCGCGCTGCTCGCGGGCGGCGGGTACGCCGAGCAGGTGTGCGTGCCGGCCGGCCAGCTGCTGCCCGTACCGGACGGCATGGACCTGGTCTCGGCGGCCGCGCTGCCGGAGGTGACCGCCACCGTCTGGTCCAACCTGTTCATGATCGCGCACCTGCGGCCGGGCGAGACGCTGCTGGTGCACGGCGGCGGCAGCGGCATCGGCACGATGGCCGTGCAGCTGGGCAAGGCGGTCGGCGCGCGGGTGGCCGTCACCGCGGGCGGCCCGCAGAAGCTGGAGGCGTGCCGGGAGCTGGGCGCGGACATCCTCATCGACTACCGCGAGCAGGACTTCGTCGAGGAACTCCACAAGGTGACCGGCGGCATCGGCGCCGACGTCATCCTCGACATCATCGGCGCCAAGTACCTCGACCGGAACCTCGACGCCCTCGCCGTCAACGGCCGGATGACCATCATCGGCCTGCAGGGCGGCCGCCGCGCCGAGCTGGACCTGGGCAAGCTGCTCGCCAAGCGCGCGGCCGTCGCCGGTACGTCGCTGCGCGGCCGCCCGCTCGCCGAGAAGGCGGCCATCGTGGCGGCCGTGCGCGAACACGTCTGGCCGCTGATCGGCGGCGGCAGGGTACGGGCGGTGATCGACCGCACGCTGCCGCTGCGGGAGGCGACCGCCGCGCACCGCGTGCTGGAGGAGAGCAGCCACGTGGGCAAGGTACTTCTGACGACCGCCTGACCGGACGACCGCCTGACCAGGGCCCCGTCACCCGACCGGCCCTCCAGCGCGCCGCCCCGCCGCCGGCGGCGTGTGAGGGTGGGGAACGTCCGCAGATGTCCGCAGGGGGGCTCTCGGAGGCGGCGACATGGCCGGCAGCACCGGAGCGCGAGGGTTCCTGTTCGCCCTGACGGTCTCGGCGGCCCTCATAGCCCCGGCCACGACGGGGCCGCCGGCCCTGGCGTCCGACCGGGAGCCCACGGCCGCCCCCTCGGCGCCCGCCGCGGACCCGCCGTCCCCCTCCCCGACCGGGCGCCTCGCGGGCACCCTGGCGGGCGAGGGGCGCAGGCACCCCGGCCGTGCGCCCCGGCACGGTACGCCCCGGCACGGTGCGCCCCGCAGGGACCCCGGGGGCGACGGCGACACCGGCTACGACACCGACGACGTGACCGGCGAGCAGGAGGAGGAGCCGGCCGCCACGCCGGCCGAGCCGCCGCCGGCGGCCTCGCCGGTCCCCGACGCGGCCCGCGCGCCCGCCACCCCGGCGGCGCGGCGCACGGCGACGAGGGAACGCGACCGTGTCATACGCGTGCTGCCCCTGGGTACGGGGATGACACTGACAGGTCTGGGCCTGGGGTTCCTCGCGCTACGGCTGCGACGCCGGTAGCGGACGGGGGGCGTGCGCCCGGACGAAGTTCGCGCCCCCGCGCGCCCCCGCGGTGGATCAGGCGTGTACGGGGGCATCAACAGGGGGAAATCACCTGTGCGAGAGAATGGCGGCATGGATATGCCGAGGAATGAACGGTCGCAGGAGAGCCCGCACATCCTGGTCGTAGGACCGGACGGCATGGCTCTCGGCAACGCCAGCCCCGGCGGCGGGGAGGGCGACGACGAGCCGCGCGAGGTCCCGGTGACGGAAATGGTGGAACAGCCTGCCAAGGTCATGCGGATCGGCAGCATGATCAAGCAGCTGCTCGAAGAGGTCCGGGCGGCGCCTCTCGACGAGGCGAGCCGGGTCCGGCTCAAGGAGATCCACCGCGGCTCCATCAAGGAGCTGGAGGACGGCCTGGCCCCCGAGCTCGTGGAGGAGCTGGAGCGGCTGTCCCTGCCCTTCACCGACGGGACAATCCCCAGCGAGGCGGAACTGCGCATCGCGCAGGCGCAGTTGGTCGGCTGGCTGGAGGGGCTCTTCCACGGAATCCAGACCACCCTCTTCGCCCAGCAGATGGCCGCCCGGGCCCAGCTGGAGCAGATGCGCCGCGCCCTGCCGCCCGGCCTGACGGTCGAGGACGACCACGAGGGTCCGCAGCACGGCGGCGCCCGCTCGGGCCCGTACCTGTAAACACGCACGGACACGCACGGAAAGAGCGGGTGGCCGGCACCGGCCACCCGCTCTTTCCGTACGAACGCTACGAGCCCGACTCGCCCGTGGAGACCTGCAGCACGACCGTGCCGTTCTTGGGGTCGAACGGGTCGCCGGCCTCGGGCTGCTGGGTCATCACGGTGCCCTTGCCCCAGGTGTTCTCGTTGGTCACGTCCACGCGGTACTTCCAGCCCGCCGCCTGCAGGCACTCCTTGACCGAGTCGATGTAGAGGTACTTGAAGTCCGGCGTGGTCTTCTTCGACTTGTCCGAGTAGCTGTCGTACGCCTTGGTGCACTTCTCCGTCGGGATGGTCTTGGACTTGTCGCCGTCCTTGACCTTCGCCTGGGCGCCGGAGCCGCCGCCCGTGCCGCTCCCGCCGGTGGTGTTGCCGCCGCCCGGGGCGGGGGCCGCGGACTGCGAGCTGCCGCCGCCCTGGGCCTGGTTGTTGTTGTCGTCGTGGCCGCCCTTGTTCAGGACGATGGCCGTGATCACGCCGATGACGGCGAGCACGGCGACGACCGCCGAGCCGATGACGACCGGCTTGTTGCCCTTGCCGCCGCCGCTGCCGCTCACCGGCGCGTTGGGCGCCGCAGGCGCGGAGTACGGCGGCGGGGTGCCCGGACCGGCCTGGTAGCCGGCCGCCGGGGCCGCGTACGCCGGCGGGCCCTGCGGGGGCGTGGCGGGCCCGTACGGGCCGCTGTAGGGCCCCTGGGGCGCCGGCTGCGGCTGGTAGGGGGTCTGGAGCGACTGCGGGCCCGGAGCGGGCGCCTGGCCGTCGACGGGCGGGAAGACGGCCGAGCCGACGCCGGCGCCGCTGCGGGCGGGGCCCGTGCCGGGCACGATCAGGGGCGAGGGCGCGGCCTGGGCCGTGCCCACGACCCGGGCGCACTCGTCGCGCATGGCCTCGGCGCTGGGGAAGCGCTCGTTCGGGTTCTTCTTCAGCGCGCGGGCGACCAGGGCGTCCACGGCCGGCGGGACGGAGCGGTTGATCGACGAGGGGACCGGCGGCTCCTCCTGGACGTGCGCGTACGCGATGGCCAGGGGCGAGTCGGCGTCGAACGGCAGCCGGCCGGTGAGCAGCTCGAAGAGCATGATGCCGACCGAGTACAGGTCGGAACGGGCGTCCACGCCGCGGCCGAGGGCCTGCTCGGGGGAGAGGTACTGCGGGGTGCCCACGACCATGCCGGTCTGGGTCATCGAGGTCACGCCGGACTGCATGGCGCGGGCGATGCCGAAGTCCATGACCTTGACCACGCCGCGCTTGGTCATCATCACGTTGCCGGGCTTGATGTCCCGGTGGACCAGCCCCATCTCGTGGCTGACCTCGAGCGCGGCCAGCACGTCCGATGTGATCTTGAGCGCTTTTTCGGCGGGCATCGCGCCGAAGCGGGCCACGTCCTCGTCGAGCACCGAGCGCAGCGGCCGGCCCTCGATGTACTCCATGACGATGTACGGCATCGTGGTGCCGTCCAGCTCGTCCTCGCCGGTGTCGAAGACCGAGACGATGTTGGTGTGCGTGAGCTTGGCCACGGCCTGCGCCTCGCGGCGGAAGCGCTCGCGGAAGGAGGACTCGCGCCCCAGTTCGGTGTGCAGGGTCTTGACCGCGACCTGCCGGTCGAGCACCGTGTCGTAGGCGAGGTGGACGGAGGCCATGCCGCCTTCGCCGAGCAGGTCGCGCAGCTGGTAGCGACCGCGGCCGACGGACCGTCCGGCGTAGCGGGCCTGTGCGCCGTCCTGGCTCATGGTGTTGCTTCCCCCTCGGCGCTCGCCTGGTGATCCCGGTCGGGATCACAGCCGTCCGGCAAGCGCTCGGATCCGGCTGTTCTTCGGTTCATCCCGGCCAAGTCTGCCCCAGGCCGCGGGCACGTCAAGCCGCGTGCCCGTTCCGTGACCGGATGCGCGACAAGCCGTCACGGGATTTGCCTTGCTCATACCGGTACGGGTTTGATAGCCGGTCCATCCCGGACCGGAGCGCGGCGCGAAGGCTGTACCGTGCCCTAGCGGAAGAACCTACGAGTTTCCCCGCGCAATCGCCTCCCACGCGAAGCGGCCAGACACGACGGCGAGGACTGATGGCACAGACGCAGAGCGACCAGGGTCCGTCCGACCCTGACGCCAACGGGGCCGGAATGCCCGATGTGCCTGAAATGTGGGGCAATGGAGGGCTGGTCGGCGACGGCCGCTACCGCCTCACCCACCGGCTCGGCCGCGGCGGCATGGCGGAGGTGTTCGCCGCCGAGGACGTGCGCCTCGGCCGCACCGTCGCCGTCAAGCTGCTGCGCGCGGACCTGGCCGAGGACCCGGTCTCCAAGGCCCGCTTCACCCGCGAGGCACAGTCCGTCGCCGGCCTGAACCACCACGCCGTCGTCGCGGTCTACGACTCCGGCGAGGACACCGTCGGGCGCAACGTCGTGCCGTACATCGTCATGGAGTTGGTTGAAGGCCGCACCATTCGCGACCTCCTCCTCAACTCCGAGGCGCCGCCGCCCGAGCAGGCCCTGATCATCGTCTCGGGCGTGCTGGACGCGCTGGCCTACAGCCACCAGCACGGCATCGTGCACCGCGACATCAAGCCCGCCAACGTGATCATCACCAACACGGGCGCGGTCAAGGTCATGGACTTCGGCATCGCCCGTGCCCTGCACGGCGCCGCCTCGACCATGACCCAGACCGGCATGGTCATGGGCACGCCGCAGTACCTCTCGCCCGAGCAGGCCCTCGGCAAGACCGTCGACGCCCGCTCGGACCTGTACGCCACCGGCTGCCTGCTGTACGAACTGCTCGCGCTGCGCCCGCCGTTCACCGGCGAGACCCCGCTGTCGGTGGTCTACCAGCACGTCCAGGACACCCCCGTGCCGCCCTCGCAGGTGCTCGGCGCCGTCCCGCCGGAGCTCGACGGGCTCGTCATGCGCGCCCTCGCCAAGGACCCGGACGACCGCTTCCAGAGCGCCGAGGAGATGCGCGGCCTGGTCCAGTACGCGCTGCAGATGCTGCACGAGGCCGGCAGCCACACCGGCCAGTGGAACACCGGCCCGGTCGACCAGGTCACCGCGGCCACCCAGGTCATCGGCGGCGCGGGCCCCGGCATGGCGGCCACCACCGCGCTGCCGCAGGTCCCGCAGCACGGCGGCCCCGCGCAGCCGCCGCTCATCCCCCGGCGCAACGGCGGCGACGAGGGCGGCTTCGACGGCTACAACGGCCCCCGCGGGGGCGGCGGCCGCGGCAACGGCGGCGGCCGGGCCCGTACGGTCCTGCTCGCGGCGGTCGCGCTGATCGTGATCGTGGCGGGCGCGGTGTGGGCGGTGAAGGCGATGAACACGAGCGACACCACCGGCAACAACAAGCCGGACAAGACCACCGTCTCGCCTTCCGTCTCCGACTCCCCGAGCCCGAGCAAGTCGCACAGCAAGAAGCCCGGCAACGGCGGCACCGACCACAACAGCACCACCGGCGGCGACTCCGGCGACCGGGGCAGCTGGACGGACCCGAACGAGGACGACCAGACGACCGCCCCGTCCAAGGGCACGCACTCCTCGACGCAGCCCTCGGGCAACCCCTCCACGGAGCCGTCGAACCCGGGCAAGCCGTCGGACGGCGGTGACAACAAGCCCTCGGGCCAGCCGTCGGCGCCGACCGAGCCGACCGGCAACACCGGGACGTCCGGCAACCCGGGCACCACGGGCAACCCCGGCGGCACCACGACCCGCGGGGCCACCGGAGGCTGAGACGCGCCGAGCGGCCCTGCGGGGCCGCTCGGTTCGTTTTCGGTGCGGGTTCGGGCCCGTTTCAGTCCGTGAAGGCGTCGCGCACCGCGTCGTACGCGCGCGTCCACCACACCGACAGGGCCGCGGACGCCGGGAAGCCGGGGTCGGCGCGGTGGTCGCCGAGCTGGTAGCGCCAGCGCAGCATCCAGAAGTCGTTGAGCCGCTCCCACCACACGCGGTGCACGGCGGCCGCCAGCTCCGCCGCGTCGGCTCCGGCGGCCCGGCGGTAGGCGCGGGCGTACGGCCGTACCTTCACCAGGTCCAGCGTGCCGTCGGGCCGCAGGAAGAAGATCACCGCGGCCCGGACGGCCTCCTCGGCGCGCGGTTTGACGCCCAGCCGGTCCCAGTCGACGATCGCGGCGGGCTCGCCGTCGCGGTAGAGCAGGTTGAGCGGGTGGAAGTCGCCGTGCACCCAGCCGCGGGCCGGGATGACCGCGGCGGGCGGCCGCAGGTGGGCGTAGCGCTCCAGCAGGGCGCGGCGCTCGATCAGGCGGTGCTCGGCCAGCTCGTCGAAGCAGTCGCGGGGGCGGCCGCGCCTGCCGCGCCGTACGAGCTCCAGGAGCTCCTCGATGAGGGCGAACGTCTGTGCCGGGTCGGCGGCGGCGTCAGGGGCGCCCGTGGCGCCCTCGGCGGCCCGTTCCGCGGCGGGGACGCCCGCGCGGCCCGCCATGACCTGTTCCAGTGAGGTGTGGACCTTTCCCAGCAGCGCGCCCAGGCGGCGGGACTGGGCGGCGGTGAGTTCGCCGCCGTCGCGGTGCCTGCCCTCGACCCAGGGGTGCAGGGCGTAGCAGCGGCCGCCGAGGACGGCGACGGTGTTGCCGTCGGCGTCGGGCACGGGCGGGGCCACGGGCAGGCCGATCTCGCCGAGGCGGCGGGTGGCCTCGTGCTGGTGGGAGATGGCGTCGCGGTCGCCGTCGAGGTGGTGCTTGAGGAAGAAGCGTCCCCTGGTGGTGGAGAGGCGGTAGCCGCGGTTGAGGAGGCCCTCGGTCAGCGTTTCGCAGGAGACGGGTTCGCCGGCACGTTCGTAGCGCCGCAGCAGGGTGCGCAGGGTGCCGTGGTCGGGCAGGGTGCCGTTGTCAGGTGGAGCGTCGGGTGGGGCACAAGGGGATACAAGTGAGCGCGGCACGTCCCAAATGTTAGTTCACGCAGCGTGCACGGAGCGTCGCGCGGGAACGCCTTCGAGGTGGTGCAGGCTGATGAACTGGGGTTCTATGCACAGGTATTCGGCCTGGAAGGGCTCGCCGTCCGCGGTGTGCGGGGCGCGGCCGAAGCGGGCGAGCTCCTCGGGCCGCGGGGTGATCACCCGTGCGGTGCCGACGAACTGCACCGTCCACACCGCCTCGTCCCCCTCCTCGCGGTCGGCGAGGTTGTCCGCGCCGTACGCCACGACGCTGCCGTCGCAGGCCTGTGCGTAACCGAAGCCGCCGTGCAGCCGCAGCAGGACGCGCGCGGGGGCGTCATCGGCCACGATGTGCCGGGCGACGGTGACGAACGGCAGGGCGCGCATGCTCACGGAGACGCGGCCGTAGGGGGTGCGGGCGAGCAGATCGAGGGCGCGCCGTTCGTCGGGGTATGCGGTTGGCATGGGCACCACTTTGCCGTGCGGGTGAACGGGCCCCCAGGGGCTCCCGGCCCTGGGGAATGGGACGTAAGTCCTTACTTCACGTTTATCAATGCTCGTCAGCGTGGTCGCCGGCGCAATGCCGCGCACATTCTCAGCGCTTTTCCGCCTGCAAACGGGCGACGTAGGCGGCGGCCTGGGAGCGGCGCTCCATGCCGAGCTTGGACAGCAGGCTGGAGACGTAGTTCTTGATGGTCTTCTCCGCCAGGTGCAGCCGCTCGCCGATGGCGCGGTTGGTCAGCCCCTCGCCGATCAGGTCGAGGATGCGGCGCTCCTGGTCGGTCAGGGAGGCGAGCCGGTCGTCGCCGCGGCCGCCCGTGCCGTCCCGCAGCCGCTCCAGCACCCGGGCGGTGGCCACCGGGTCCAGCAGGGACCGGCCGGCCGCCACGTCCCGTACGGCCGAGAGCAGCTCGGTGCCGCGGATGGCCTTGAGGACGTAGCCCGCCGCCCCCGCCATGATCGCGTCGAAGAGCGCCTCGTCGTCGGCGTACGAGGTGAGCATCAGGCACTTGACGCCGTCGTCCTGCGAGCGGATCTCACGGCATACTTCGACTCCGCTGCCATCCGGAAGACGAACGTCCAGTACGGCGACGTCGGGGCGGGTGGCCGGAATGCGCACGAGCGCGTCGGCGGCCGTCCCGGCCTCGCCGACCACCTCGATGTCCTCCTCGCCGGAGAGGAGCTCATGCACGCCGCGCCGTACGACTTCATGGTCGTCAAGCAGAAATACCGTGATTTTTCGTTGCTCGCGCACGCTGCCAGTCTCACACATCGACTCTTCCCCCGCCCGAGTCCTCCGGGATAACGTGCCCCCGTTCCGGCCGCTCGCAAGGCGCTGACCAGTGGAAGTGTCCCCGCATTGGCCCGGCTTTCTCGATTTACTTGGAAATCCAAGCAAAATCGCAGGTCAAGCGGGGTTTCGCAGGAATGCCCCCCACTGGGTAACGTGCTTATTGCAGGCCATTGGCCGGGGCGCCTGTCACGCCCGGTTCCGGCCTCGGCACACCCACCCCGTGTGCCGCCGGGGATCGAGCGAGCCTCTTCCCGCCCCACGGCGGGGGGACCCCCTCTGGCCGCCGGCGACCCCGGGGGCCGGACAGACGGAGGAGCACACGTGACCGTGGACAGCACTGCCGCGCGCAAGCCGCGACGCAGCAGCAAGCGCGCCGGGGCCAAGAAGGCCGCCGGCGAGAGCGAACTCGTCCAGCTGCTGACGCCGGAAGGCGAACGGGTCGAGCACCCGGACTACTCCATCGACCTGTCGCCCGAGGAACTGCGGGGTCTGTACCGCGACATGGTGCTGACCCGCCGCTTCGACGGCGAGGCCACCACCCTGCAGCGGCAGGGCGAACTGGGCCTGTGGGCCTCGCTGCTGGGCCAGGAGGCCGCCCAGATCGGCTCGGGCCGGGCCACCCGTGACGACGACTACGTCTTCCCCACCTACCGCGAGCACGGCGTCGCCTGGTGCCGCGGCGTCGACCCCACCAACCTGCTGGGCATGTTCCGCGGCGTGAACAACGGCGGCTGGGACCCCAACGAGAACAACTTCCACCTCTACACCATCGTCATCGGCTCGCAGGCGCTGCACGCCACCGGCTACGCCATGGGCGTGGCCAAGGACGGCGCCGACTCCGCCGTCATCGCCTACTTCGGCGACGGCGCCTCCAGCCAGGGCGACGTGGCCGAGGCCTTCACCTTCGCCGCCGTCTACAACGCGCCCGTGGTGTTCTTCTGCCAGAACAACCAGTGGGCCATCTCCGAGCCCACCGAGCGCCAGAGCCGCGTCCCGCTGTACCAGCGCGCCCAGGGCTACGGCTTCCCCGGCGTGCGCGTCGACGGCAACGACGTCCTTGCCGTCCTCGCCGTCACCCGTGCCGCGCTCGACCGCGCCCGCAGCGGCGAGGGCCCCATGCTCATCGAGGCGTTCACCTACCGCATGGGCGCCCACACCACCTCCGACGACCCCACGCGCTACCGCCGCGACGAGGAGCGGGAGCTGTGGGAGGCCAAGGACCCGATCCTGCGCCTGCGCGCCCTGCTGGAGCGCGAGGGCCACGCCGACGAGGCGTTCTTCACCGAGCTCGAGGCGGAGAGCGACGCGCTCGCCAAGCGCGTGCGCGACACCGTGCGCACCATGCCGGACCCGGACGACATGGCGATGTTCGAGCACACCTACGCCGACGGCCACGCGCTCGTCGACGAGGAGCGTGCACAGTTCTTGGCCTACCAGGCGTCGTTCGCGGACGAGGAGAGCAAGTAGTCATGGGCACCGAGAAGCTCACGATCGCCAAGGCGATCAACGCCTCCCTGCGCACCGCACTGGAGAGCGACCCCAAGGTCCTCGTCATGGGCGAGGACGTCGGCAAGCTCGGCGGCGTCTTCCGGGTCACCGACGGGCTGCAGAAGGACTTCGGCGAGGAGCGGGTGATCGACACCCCGCTGGCCGAGTCCGGCATCGTCGGCACCGCCATCGGCCTGGCCCTGCGCGGCTACCGCCCCGTCGTGGAGATCCAGTTCGACGGCTTCGTCTTCCCGGCGTACGACCAGATCGTCACCCAGCTGGCCAAGATGCACGCCCGCGCGCTCGGCAAGGTCAAGCTGCCCGTCGTCATCCGCATCCCCTACGGCGGTGCCATCGGCGCGGTCGAGCACCACAGCGAGTCGCCCGAGGCTCTGTTCGCGCACGTCGCGGGCCTGAAGGTGGTCTCGCCGTCGAACGCGCAGGACGCGTACTGGATGCTGCAGCAGGCCATCCAGAGCGACGACCCGGTGATCTACTTCGAGCCCAAGCGCCGCTACCACGACCGCGCCGAGGTCGACACCACCGCGATCCCCGGCCCCCTGCACGCCGCCCGCACGGTGCGCGAGGGCACGGACCTCACGCTCGTCGCCTACGGCCCCATGGTCAAGACCTGTCTGGAGGCCGCCGCGGCGGCCGCCGAGGAGGGCAAGTCGCTGGAGGTGATCGACCTGCGGTCGGTCTCCCCCATCGACTTCGACACCGTGCAGAAGTCGGTCGAGAAGACCCGCCGGCTCGTCGTGGTGCACGAGGCACCGGTGTTCTTCGGCTCGGGGGCGGAGATCGCCGCGCGCATCACCGAGCGCTGCTTCTACCACCTGGAGGCCCCCGTCCTGCGGGTCGGCGGCTACCACGCCCCCTACCCGCCCTCGCGGCTGGAGGACGAGTACCTGCCCGGCCTGGACCGGGTGCTCGACTCCGTCGACCGGGCGCTGGCGTACTAGGGGAGAGGGTTTCGTGACCATGACTGCAAGCACCCAGCGCTTCCGCGAGTTCAAGATGCCGGACGTCGGCGAGGGACTCACCGAGGCCGAGATCCTCAAGTGGTACGTGAACGTCGGCGACACCGTCGCCGACGGCCAGGTGGTCTGCGAGGTCGAGACCGCCAAGGCGGCCGTCGAACTGCCGATCCCCTTCGACGGCGTGGTGCACGAGCTGCGCTTCCCCGAGGGCACGACCGTCGACGTCGGCCAGGTGATCATCTCCGTGGACACCCAGCCCGGCGCGGGGCCCGCGGAGGAGGCCCCGGCGGCCACCGCTGCCCACGCGGAGAGCCGCGCCGAGGCCGCCCCGGCGCTGCCGGACGAGGCCGAGGCCGAGCCGCAGGGCCGGCAGGCCGTGCTGGTGGGGTACGGCGCGGCGCCGTCGTCCACCAAGCGCAGGCCGCGCAAGGCGCGGCCGGAAGCGGGTACGGGTACGGCCTCGGTGGCCGCAGCCCTGCAGGCCGAGCTGAACGGGCACGCTCCCGCGGCCCCCGTGGCCCCCGTGGCGCCGGCTGCGCCCGGTACGGGCGCCGTACCCGCGCAGGGCCGCGCGCTGGCCAAGCCGCCCGTGCGCAAGCTCGCCAAGGACCTGGGCGTCGACCTGGCCTCCGTCACCCCGACCGGCCCCGGCGGGGTCGTCACCCGTGACGACGTGCACGCGGCCGTCGCGGCGGCGACGCAGGCCGCACCCGCCGCCCCCGCCGCGGAAGCGGCTGCCGCGCCGGCCGCCGAGGCCCCGGCGTACGGCGCCCGCGAGACGCGGATCCCCGTCAAGGGCGTCCGCAAGGCCACCGCGCAGGCGATGGTGGCCAGCGCCTTCACCGCGCCGCACGTCACGGAGTTCGTCACCGTCGACGTCACGCGCACGATGAAGCTCGTCGAGAAGCTGAAGTCCGACCCGGACATGGCGGGCCTGCGCGTCAACCCGCTGCTGCTGGTCGCCAAGGCGCTCCTCGTCGCCATCAAGCGCAACCCGGCGGTCAACGCCGCCTGGGACGAGGAGAACCAGGAGATCGTCCTCAAGCACTACGTGAACCTGGGCATCGCCGCCGCGACCCCGCGCGGTCTGATCGTGCCGAACATCAAGGACGCCCACACCAGGACGCTCCCGGAGCTCTCCCGGGCACTGGGCGAGCTGGTGGCGACCGCGCGCGAGGGGAGGACGAGCCCCGCGGACATGGCGGGCGGCACCGTCACGATCACCAACGTCGGCGTCTTCGGCGTCGACACCGGTACGCCCATCCTCAACCCGGGCGAGTCCGCGATCCTGGCCTTCGGGGCGATCAAGCTGCAGCCGTGGGTCCACAAGGGCAAGGTCAAGCCGCGCCACGTCACCACCCTGGCGCTGTCCTTCGACCACCGCCTCATCGACGGCGAGCTCGGCTCCCGCTTCCTCGCGGACGTCGCCGCCGTCCTGGAGGACCCCAAGCGCCTGATCACCTGGGGCTGACGGTAAAAGAAACACGGCAAAGGAAAACGGCAAAGGAAACAGGGCCCGGACGCATCTCTCCTCGCCCCCCTCCAGCGAGGAGGGAGCGCGTGTCCGGGCCCTGTTTCCGTGTACGGAGCGGCCTCGGGCCTCCACCCTGACAGAGGGTGGAATGGCCCGTGCTGGGCAATTTACTTAAGATTGACCGACACTTGCAGTGTCGGATTGGGAGGCCGCCGTGAAGGGCGCCGCTGGTCGTGCCGACGACGGCGAATCCATCAGCCGCCTGCTGCGGGCCTGGCGCGCACGCGTCGACGCCCGGACCGTCCCGGAACTGCGCTACGTCCACCCCCGCCCCGGGCGCCGGCTCTCGCAGCAGCACGTCGCCCGCATGACGGGCGTCAGCGAGGGGTGGTACCGCGCCCTGGAAGCCGGCCGGCGCCACGACTTCTCCGAGGGCTTCCTGCTGCGCGTCGCCGCCGCCCTGCGGCTGAGCGAGGACGAGACCCTGACCCTCTTCCTCGCCGTCACCGGCCGCCGCCCGCCCCGGCCCGCCGAGACCTGCGGCGACCTGCCCCAGGGCGTGCGCGCCCTGCTCGAACAGCAGGTCACCTACCCGGCGTACCTCTCGGACGGCGCCTGGAACATCGTCGCCGCCAACACCCTGATGGGCGAGTGGTTCCCGTGGGTGCTGCGGCCCCGGCCCAACCTGATGCGCTGGGCCCTGCTGCACCCCGAGGCCCGCGAGCAGATGCTCGACTGGGAGGACAGCTGCGCCCGCGTCTACCTCGCGATGCTCCGCGTGGCCGCCAACAGCAACCCCACCGATGCCGCGCTGCGCGTCCTCGTGAGCGAGATCCTGGAGGCCGACGCCGACTGCCGGCGCATCTGGGCCGAGGAGTTCGACGTCGTCGAACACCGCGACGGCCACGTTTTTCGCTTGCGCTTGCCGTACCACGACCATGCGGAGGTGCGGGTGACCAGCCATGTCCTGTTGCCGATACAGCGCATGGACCTGCGCTTCGTCTTCATCACGCCGGTGGACGGGCCGGCCGACGCGGCCGGTTAGCGCCGTTTAGGGCCTGCCCGGCGGATGCAGCGCCCCATAAGGGGCGCGGGGAACTGCGCGACAAGCCACGACGCGCCCGCGGTTGCGCGTCGGCTGCAGGCCGTCGGTGGCCGATCGCGCAGTTCCCCGCGCCCCTACGGGGCGCCGGGTCAGCGCAGTACGCGGTCCTTCAGGGCCGGGAAGTCCTCGCGGGTCTTGGCCACCCGGGCCATGTCCAGGTCCACGGTGAGGATCTCCTCCCGCTCACCGGCCTCCGCCAGCACCTCGCCCCAGGGGTCGACGACGAGGCTGTGGCCGGCCTGGGCGACGCCCGCGTGGGTGCCGGCGGTGCCGCACGCCAGGACGTAGGACTGGTTCTCCACGGCGCGGGCGCGGGCCAGCAGCGTCCAGTGCTCGCGGCGCCTGGCCGGCCAGCCCGCCGGGACGACGAAGGCCTCGGCGCCGGCGTCGACCAGGGAGCGGAACAGCTCGGGGAAGCGCAGGTCGTAGCAGGTCGCCAGGCCGACCGTGGTCTCCGCCAGGCGGACGGTGGTGGGCTCGGTGCCCGCGGCCATCAGCACGGCCTCGCCCTCGTCGAAGCCGAAGCGGTGGATCTTCCGGTAGGTGGCGGCGAGTTCGCCGGCGGGGGAGAAGACCAGGGAGGTGTTGTAGAGCCGGCCTTCGGCGTCCCGCTCGACGACGGAACCGGCGTGCAGCCACACGCCGGCCTCGCGCGCGGCCCGCGCCATGACCGCGGCCGTCGGCCCGTCCGCCGGTGTCTCGGCCTCCGCGGCGTACGCCTCGTACGCGAACGCGCCGACCGTCCACAGCTCCGGCAGGACAACGAGATCGCTGCCGCCCAGGCCGCGCACCAGTTCCGCGGCGCGCTCGCGGCGCGCGGGGACGGACTCGTCGGGATCGACACCCAGCTGGATCAACGAGGCGCGCACGGTACCACCACTCTCCCCATCCCTCCCCCGAAACCTCTGCCGGGGCGAGCTGTCGCAGCGTAACTTAGCCGGTGAGAACCCACGCAGCACTTGCTCCCCGCCACTTGCCACGTACGTACGCACGCGCCCACGCACGCACCAGCACCGCCGAGGGAACCGCCCGTGACAGTCCACCCCAGTCTGCAGCCCGCGATCGACGCCTGGACCCATTCCGTCGAATCCGTCAACGAGTTGGTCAAGCCCCTCGCCGAGAGCGACTGGAACCGGGCCACCGAGTGCCCCGGCTGGTCGGTGCGCGACGTCGTCTCGCACATCATCGGCGTCGAGTGCGAAATGCTGGGCGAACCACGGCCCATCCACACCCTGCCGCGCGATCTGCGCCACGTCACCGACGAGTTCAGCCGCTACATCGAGGTGCAGGTCGATGTGCGGCGCTGCCACACCGCGCTGGAGATGACCTCCGAGCTGGAGCTGACCATCATCCGGCGCTCGCGGCAGCTGCGCGGCGAGCACCGCTCGCCGCAGGCCACCGTGCGCTGGCCGCTGGGCAGCGGCACCGAGCGCACGCTCGAACGCACCCTGACCATGCGGGCGTTCGACGTGTGGGCGCACGAACAGGACCTGCGCCGCGCCCTGGGCGTCCCCGGCAACCTCGACTCGCCCGCCGCCGCCATCAGCCGCGACGTCCTGCTGGAGGCCCTGCCCACCGTCGTCGCCCGGGACGCCGGCGCGCCCGCCGGCACGGTCGTCGTCTTCGACGTGCACGGCCCGCTGGAGTTCCTGCGGACCGTACGGGTCGGCCCGCAGGGCAAGGCGACCGTCGACACCCGCGTCTCGCTCGGGCCGACCCTGACGCTCGGCCTGGACTGGGAGACGTACGCCCGCCTGGCCTGCGGCCGGGTGCGTCCCGAGGCGGTGGCCGGCAGCATCAAGACCGAGGGCGACGAGGAGCTGGCCCGGCGCATCCTGCACTCCTTCGCCGTCACTCCCTGAGGCCACGTCCGCCGCGGTCAGTTGGTGGTGCCGCTGTGCGGCACGGGCACGTGCACGGTCTCCACGCGCGAGGCCACGATCCGCTCCCGCTCGCGCCGCCGTGCCCGCCCGCGCAACCGGAGGATCTGCGTCAGGCCCAGGGCCTGCAGCACGAAGACCGAGGCGAACGCCGTGCGGAAGTCGTCGCCGGTGGCGTCCAGCAGCAGACCCACTGCCAGCAGGGTGGTGATCGAGGCGATGAAACCGCCCATGTTCACGATGCCGGAGGCGGTGCCCTGGCGCTCGGGCGGATTGGCGGGCCGGGCGAAGTCGAAGCCGATCATCGACGCCGGACCGCAGGCCCCCAGCACCACGCACAGCGCCACCAGCAGCGCCATCGGCGCCCGGCCCGGCCAGCACAGCACCGCCGTCCACATCAGGGCGGTGGCACCGAGCGTGCCGAGGGCCAGCGGCAGCCGCGCCGCGTGGTGGCGGGCGACGACCTGCCCGTAGACGAGGCCGACGGCCATGTTGGCCAGCACCACCAGCGTCAGCAGCGAGCCGGCCGTGCCGCGCGTCAGATGCTGGTCCTCGACCAGGAACGGCATGCCCCACAGCAGCAGGAAGACCATCGCCGGGAACTGCGTGGTGAAGTGCACCCACATCCCCAGCCGGGTGCCCGGCTCCCGCCACGCGCCGGCGATCTGCCGCCCGACGCCGCCGTGCCCGGGGCGCGCACCGGGGGCCGGGGCATGGCCTGCGGGGTGGTCCTCGAGGAAGACCAGCAGCAGGACGAGCACGAGCAGCCCCGCCGCCGCACTGCCCGTGAACGTCGCCGTCCAGCCCTCGTCGTGCAGCAGCCGGGCCAGCACGAGCGTGGAGACGAGGTTGCCGGCCATC
This sequence comes from Streptomyces luteosporeus, assembly GCF_039532865.1. NCBI lineage: Bacteria > Bacillati > Actinomycetota > Actinomycetes > Kitasatosporales > Streptomycetaceae > Streptomyces > Streptomyces luteosporeus. Next base: position 51,241 of record NZ_BAAASL010000002.1, on the reverse strand, counting down.
CCGAACAGCGCGGCGACCTGCGCGATCAGCGGCCCGGTACGGGCGGGGAACCAGCGCGCCCCCAGCCGCAGCACGCTGATGAACGTCATGGCGTCCCCGCAGCCCAGCAGCGCCCGGCAGGCCAGCGCCATGGCGTACGCGTGCGAGAGCGCGAACCCCAGCTGCCCCACGGTGAACAGCACCGTGCCCAGCGCCAGCACCTTCTTGGTGCCCAGCCGGTCCACCATCAGGCCGACGGGTATCTGCATGCCCGCGTAGACCAGCAACTGGAGTATGGAGAACGTCGACAGCGCCGAGGCGTTGATGTGGAAGCGCGCCGCCGCGTCGATGCCCGCGACGCCCAGGCTCGTGCGGAAGGTGATGGCGACGAAGTAGACGGCGACGCCGATGCCCCACACGAAGACCGCCCGGCGGCCACCGGGCGGGTCGGCGGCCCGGCTCACCGCTCTTCCCCGCGCGCGAGGTTGCGCACCCAGCCGATGTGCCGGTCGACGACGGCGGTCGCCGCGTCGGAGTCCCCCGCGCGCAGCGCTTCGAGGATCTCGGTGTGCTCGGCGATGTTCTTGGCGATCCGGTCGGGGTGGGCGTGCATCACGGCCACGCCCATGCGCAGCTGGCGGTCGCGCAACTGCTCGTACAGCCCGGCCAGGATGCGGTTGCCGGCGTTGCGCACGATCTCGGCGTGGAAGGCGCGGTCGCTGTGCGAGACGGCGGCCAGGTCGCCGGCCGCGGCCTGCCGCCGCATGTCCGCCACCAGCCGCTCCAGCCGCCTCAGCAGCTCCGGCGGCGCCGGCACGGCCTTGGCCACCGCGTGCTTCTCCACCAGCAGCCGCGTCTCCACCACGTCCGCGATCTCCTGCGCCGACACGGCCAGCACGAGCGCCCCCTTCTTGGGGTAGAGCTTGAGCAGCCCCTCGCCCTCCAGCCGCAGCAACGCCTCCCGCACGGGCGTGCGCGAGACCCCGACCTCCTCGGCCAGGTCGCCTTCGGTGAGGAGCGTGCCCCCTTCGTAACGCCGCTGCAGTACGGCGTCCTTGACGTGCGCGTAGACGCGCTCGGCGGCGGGGGGACGTCTGGTCTGGACGGCGGGGGCGCTCGGCATGCGCACAGCATAGATACAACACAGATGCGTGATGAGCCCCTGTCCGCCATGTGGAACGCTCCCGGCCGTGGACGAGCCGTGGACGAGCCGAGGACAAACCGCTGTGATCCTCCGTTCATCAACGGATGGCACCCTGGTGACATGAACGCTGCCTCCCCCGCCCCGCGTCGTGCCCGCGTCCGTGCCCCCGAGCTGACCGGAAAGGGCGGCTGGCTCAACACGGGAGGCGAGCAGCTGACGCTCGCCGGGCTGCGCGGCAAGATCGTGATCTTGGATTTTTGGACCTTCTGCTGCATCAACTGCCTGCACGTCCTCGACGAGCTGCGCGAGCTGGAGGAGAAGCACCGGGACACCGTGGTCGTCGTCGGTGTGCACTCGCCGAAGTTCGTGCACGAGGCCGACCACCGGTCGGTCGTCGACGCCGTCGAGCGCTACCAGGTGCACCACCCCGTGCTCGACGACCCCGAGCTCGCGACGTGGAAGCAGTACGCCGTGCGGGCCTGGCCCACGCTCGTGGTGGTCGACCCCGAGGGGTACGTGGTCGCCCAGCACGCCGGGGAGGGGCACGCGCACGCGATCGCGCGCCTGGTCGAGGAGCTGGAGGCCGAGCACGGGGCCAAGGGCACGCTGCGGCGCGGCGACGGGCCGTACGTGGCGCCCGAGCCGGTCGCGGGCGATCTGCGGTTCCCCGGCAAGGCGCTGGTGCTGCCCGGCGGCAACCTGCTCGTCTCCGACTCCACGCGGCACGCGCTGGTCGAGCTCGCGCCCGACGGGGAGAGTGTGGTGCGCCGCATCGGCAGTGGTGAGCGGGGCCTGGCCGACGGGCCGGCCGAGGCGGCGCGCTTCAGCGAGCCGCAGGGGCTGGCGCTGCTGCCCGACGGCACGGTCGTCGTCGCCGACACCGTCAACCACGCCCTGCGCACGTACGACCCGGCCACCGGCCTCGTCGCCACCGTCGCCGGTACCGGACGGCAGTGGTGGCAGGGGTCGCCGACCGACGGCCCGGCCCGCGAGGTGGACCTGTCCTCGCCGTGGGACGTGGCCTGGTTCGACGGCCGCGTGTGGATCGCGATGGCCGGTGTCCACCAGCTGTGGACGTACGACCCGGCCGCCGGCACCGTCGCCGTCGCCGCCGGTACGACCAACGAGGGCCTGGTGGACGGGCCCGCCGGGCAGGCGTGGTTCGCCCAGCCCTCCGGGCTCGCGGCGGCCGGCGAGCGGCTGTGGGTCGCCGACTCCGAGACGTCCGCCCTGCGCTGGATCGAGAAGGACGGCGAGGGCTACGCGGTGCGCACCGCGGTGGGCACCGGGCTGTTCGACTTCGGGCACCGGGACGGCGCGGCCGGCCAGGCGCTGCTGCAGCACCCGCTGGGCGTGACCGCCCTGCCCGACGGCTCGGTGGCCGTCTGCGACACCTACAACCACGCGCTGCGCCGCTACGACCCGGCCGCGGGCGAGGTCACCACGCTGGCCACGGATCTGCGCGAGCCCTCCGACGCGGTGCTCGTCGACGACGACATCGTCGTCGTGGAGTCCGCCCGGCACCGGCTGACGCGGCTGCGGCTGCCCGAGGAGGCCGTACGGGTGGAGGCGGTGGCGCACCGCACGCAGCGGGAGGCGACGGCGGTCGCCGGCGGGAAGCTGCTGCTGGACGTGGTCTTCCAGGCCCCGGCCGGGCAGAAGCTGGACACGCGCTACGGGCCGTCCACGCGGCTGCTGGTGAGCTCGACGCCGCCGGAGCTGCTGGCGGAGGGTGCCGGCCAGGGCAGCGATCTGCGCCGCGAGCTGGTGCTGGCCGACGGGGTGGCCGAGGGGGTGCTGCACGTCTCGGCGATGGCGGCGTCCTGTGACGACGACCCGGCCAACGAGTACCCGGCGTGCCACGTCCACCAGCAGGACTGGGGCGTGCCGGTGCGGGTGGTGCCGGGCGGCGCGGAGCGGCTGCCGCTGGTGCTGGCGGGACTGGACGGCTGAGGCGGGGCCCCTACGGGGCGCGGCACGGCACCCGTCTGCGGGCGCGTCGTGGCTTGTCGCGCAGTTCCCCGCGCCCCTATGGGGCGCCCCATAGGGGCGCGGGGAACTGCGCGATCGGCCCGCGACGGCCCGCAGTCGACGCACCACCCCGAGGCCGGTCCGGCTGCGCCGGCCGTGCGCACCGCCGGCGCGGCGGGGGCGCCGCCCCGCACGCAGCGGAGCGTCACCGCACGAAGCGGTGGTCCTCCTCGACGACGGGCGCGGCCGGGGGCGGTGGCTGCGTCCGGCGGCGTTTGAAGATGCTGATGTAGGCGGCGAGGCCCAGGATGCCCGCGGCCATCAGCATCAGGCCCACGAGCGGCAGGTTGACCCCGTCGACGTGCCAGTCGACGGCGAACGTGAGGATGCCGCCCACGGCTATCAGGGCGACGCACCATCCCATGCCCATGCGGAAGCCTCCCATGCGATCGGCTCGCCGGTGGTGACCGGCCGGGCACTGGTGCGGCTACCCGGCCCGGTCGCGCCCATGCCGGGGCTCACCACTTGAGGGCTCACCACTTCAGGGCGGAGGCCTCGTCCGGCTGCCAGTACGTCGTGCGGGCGGTGTCGTCGACGCGGAGGGTGCCGCCGGGCAGGTCGGGGTGGGCGGGCTCGCTGGACAGCGGCTCGCCGGCCGGGGTCTGGAAGCCGACCGAGATCTGCTCGGCGTCGTGGCCGCTGCCGCCGGAGCCGTCCGCGGCGGAGGCGAGCACCCCGGCGTAGGCGGACTTGCCGGGGGCGAGGGTGAGCCTGCCCTGCGTCCGGCTCTTCTCCTCGACGCCCACCGTCGCCTGGTCCTGGTCGAAGCGCAGGAAGGGGAAGCCGTAGGCGACGCAGGCGGCGTCGGAGGTGTTGGTGGCCACCAGCACCACGTGGTGGGCCGGCGAGCTCACGGCCTTGACCTCGACCTTGACCGTCCCGGGGCCGCAGGCGTCGCCCTTCTCCCCCGCCTTGTCGTCGACCGTGGTGCCGGCCTCGCCGTCGTCCTCCCCGCCCTCGCCGCCGCCCTCGTCCCCGGCGAGCGTCTGCGGCTCCGGGGCGGCGGACGGGCTGCCGGTGGCGGCGGCCTGCTGCTCGTCCTCGGCCTGGCCGCTCCCGGAGTCCGAGCCGCCGCCGCAGGCGGTCAGGGTGAGGGCGGCCGCGGTCGTGAGGGCGGCGACGGCGATCCGCAGGGTGCGGGTGGTCATGGTGCTTCCCCCGGGGGAGTGGGAACGGTGCGGGTGGCGGATGTGTGTGGGCTCAGCCTTCCAGGAAGGCGGTCAGTGCGGAAGCCAGGAGGTGCGGGTCGTCGGAGCCGCACAGCTCGCGGGCGGAGTGCATGGAGAGGATCGCCACGCCGATGTCGACGGTGGTGATGCCGTGCCGCGCTGCGGTGATGGGGCCGATGGTGGTGCCGCAGGGCATGGAGTTGTTGGAGACGAAGTGCTGCCAGGGCACGCCCGCGCGCTCGCACGCCGCGGCGAAGAGGGCTCGTCCGTGGCCGTCGGTGGCGTAGCGCTGGTTGACGTTGACCTTGAGGATCGGGCCGCCGTTGGGCATGGGGTGGTGGCCGGGGTCGTGGCGCTCGGCGTAGTTGGGGTGGACGGCGTGGCCGGTGTCGGAGGACAGGCACACGGTGCCGGCGAAGGCGCGGGCGCGGTCCTCGTACGTGCCGCCGCGGGCGAGGACGGACCGTTCCAGCACGGTGCCCAGCAGCGGGCCCTCGGCGCCGGTGTCGGACTGGCTGCCGTTCTCCTCGTGGTCGAAGGCGGCCAGCACGGGGATGGAGGGCAGGCTGGCGGAGGTGGCGGCGGTGGTGAGGGCGGCGACGCCGGCGTGCACGGACAGGAGGTTGTCCATGCGCGGGCCGGCGAGCAGCTCGCGGTCGCGGCCGAGGTAGGCGGGCGCCTCGACGCTGTGCGTCATCAGGTCCCAGCCGGCCACCTCGTCGGCGGCCAGGCCGGCCTCCTCGGCGACGAAGCGGATCAGGTCGCCCTCGTGGACGTCGCCCAGGCCCCAGATGGGCGTCATGTGGCGCTGCTTGTCCAGTTTCAGGCCGTCCTGGTTGACGCCCCGGTCGAGGTGGATGGCCAGCTGCGGCACGCGCAGCAGCGGGCGGTCGACGACCACGAGCCGGTGGCTGCCGTCGCGCAGCGTCAGCCGCCCGGACAGGCCCAGGTCGCGGTCGAGCCAGGTGTTGAGCAGGGTGCCGCCGTAGAGCTCCACGGCCACCTGCCGCCAGCCGTGCGCACCGGTGTCGGGCAGCGGCTTGACGCGCAGGTTCGGTGAGTCGGTGTGCGCGCCGACGATGCGGAACGGGGAGGCGGGGGTGGCGCCTTCCGGCACGTACCAGGCGATGATCGCGCCGCCGCGCCGCACGAACTTCCCGCCGGCCTGCCCGTCCCAGGCGTCGGTCTCGGCGACCTCGCGGAAGCCGGCCTTCTGCAGCCGCTCGGCGGTGGTGGCCACCGCGTGGTACGGGGAGGGACTGGCGGCGAGGAAGGACATCAGGTCGTCGGTGTGGCCGCGGTCGAAGCGGTGCGCAGAGCTCATGCCAGCAGCATAAAGATGGGGGCAAGAGCCGGGCTGCCCTTTCGGGGGCCCGGCTCCTGCCCGTGAATCCATCGGTGGGGGCGCCTTAGAAGGCGGCCTCGTCCAGCTCCATCAGGGACCGGTCGACGGTCTCGGCGAGGACGCGCTCGGTGGCCACGCCCGGCAGGACGGTGTCGGCGAAGAACCTCGCCGCGGCGATCTTGCCGGTGTAGAACGCCTTGTCCTTGGCGGAGGCGGTCGGCAGCTTCTCGGCGGCCACGGCGGCGCCGCGCAGCAGCAGGTAGCCGACGACGACGTCACCGGAGGCCATCAGCAGACGGGTGGTGTTCAGGCCCACCTTGTAGATGGACTTCACGTCCTGCTCGGTGGCGGCGAGGTCGGTCAGCATGGCGCCGACGATGCCCTCCAGGTCGACGGCGGCCTTGGCGAGCTTCTCGCGGGCCTCGGCGAGCTCCTCGCCGCCGGGGGCCTCGGCCAGGAACTTCTTGATCTCCTCGGACAGGGTGGTCATGGCCTGGCCCTGGTCGCGGACGATCTTGCGGAAGAAGAAGTCCTGGCCCTGGATGGCGGTGGTGCCCTCGTAGAGCGTGTCGATCTTGGAGTCGCGGATGTACTGCTCGATCGGGTACTCCTGCAGGTAGCCGGAGCCACCGAAGGTCTGCAGGGACTGGGCGAGCTGCTCGTAGGACTTCTCCGAGCCGTAGCCCTTGACGATCGGCAGGAGCAGGTCGTTCAGGCCGTGCAGGGCCTTGGCGTCCTCGCCCGCGGCCTCCTTGACCTGGATCTCGTCCTGGACGGCGGCGGTGTACAGCACGAGGGCGCGCATGCCCTCCGCGTACGCCTTCTGCGTCATCAGGGAGCGGCGCACGTCGGGGTGGTGGGTGATGGTGACCTTGGGCGCGGTCTTGTCCATGAAGTGCGCCAGGTCGGTGCCCTGCACGCGCTCCTTGGCGTACTCCAGCGCGTTGAGGTAACCGGTGGAGAGGGTGGCGATCGCCTTCGTGCCGACCATCATGCGGGCGAACTCGATGATGCGGAACATCTGGCGGATGCCGTCGTGCTTGTCGCCGATGAGCCAGCCCTTGGCGGGGTGCTTGTCGCCGAAGGTCATCTCGCACGTGTTGGAGGCCTTCAGGCCCATCTTGTGCTCGACGTTGGTGGCGTAGACGCCGTTGCGCTCGCCCAGCTCGCCGGTCTCGAAGTCGAACTCGTACTTCGGCACGAGGAAGAGGGACAGGCCCTTGGTGCCCGGGCCGTGGCCCTCGGGGCGGGCGAGGACGTAGTGGAGGATGTTCTCCGCCATGTCGTGCTCACCGGAGGTGATGAAGCGCTTGACGCCGGTGATGTGCCAGGAGCCGTCCTCCTGCTGCACGGCCTTGGTGCGGCCGGCGCCCACGTCCGAGCCGGCGTCCGGCTCGGTGAGGACCATGGTGGAGCCCCACTGCTTCTCGGTGGCGAGCTTGGCGATGTGCTTCTGCTGCTCGTTGCCCTCCTCGAAGAGGATGCCGGCGAAGGCCGGGCCCGAGGAGTACATCCAGATGGCGGGGTTCGAGCCGAGGATGGACTCGGCGTACGCCCAGATCAGCGAGCGCGGGGCGGTGGTGCCGCCGATCTCCTCCGGGATGCCCAGGCGCCACCACTCGGCGTCCATGTACGCCTGGTAGCTCTTCTTGAACGTCTCGGGGACGGGGGCGGTGTTGGTCTCCGGGTCGAAGACCGGGGGGTTGCGGTCGGCGTCGGCGAAGGACTCGGCCAGCTCGTTCTCGGAAAGGCGCGTGATCTCCGACAGGATGCTCTTCGCCGTCTCGACGTCCATCTCCCCGAAGGGACCGGTGCCGTACAGCTTGTCGCGGCCGAGGACCTCGAAGAGGTTGAACTCGATGTCGCGAAGATTCGACTTGTAGTGGCCCATGACAGACGGCTCCGTAGGTGACGGGAGGGCGTTCCTCTGTGCGTACCGGTCAGTAAGCAGCATGATGCTACCCGCCGGTAATAAGATGCAAGACCCGATCGACCAACTGTGACCCTTTACGCTTTGGGCCATGTACGGCTACGACCAGACCGCGGCACAGCAGGGTTACGCGCCTCCGCAGCAGCCGGGCGGCTACGGCGAGCAGCCGCTCTACCCCGAGCCGTCGCCCCCTTCCCTCGCCGACGCCGTGCGCGCCTTCACCACCGGCCAGATGTCCGCCGAGGACTTCCAGACCGTCTTCTCCGGCTCCAAGGTCTACTGCCCGCGCGGCGACAACCCCGGCTTCCTCGCCCTGCACAACACCCAGCAGCCGGTGATCCCGATGTTCACCTCGCTCAAGGAGCTGCGGCGCTACGCGGGCAAGGAGTCGAAGTACTTCGTGATCACCGGCGCCGAGGTGCTCGACCTGCTGCCGACCGGGTACGGCTTCGTCCTCGACATGGAGGGGGACCATCGCATCGTCTTCGACGCGAAGTCCGTCGAGCAGATGGTGGACTTCGCCATGCGCCGGATGTATGGCTGAGGCTGCTTCACCCGTTTTCATCCCTCCGTGGCGCGGCGGTACAAACGCGCCACCGCGTCGCCGAAGTACGTGCTGTACGAGGTCTCCTCGTCGCCGCCCTCGTCCTTGCCGCCCAGCACGCCCACCAGCGTCGCGCCGTCGTCCGCCAGGAACGGGCTGCCGCTGGTGCCGTTGAGCAGGCCCTCGCAGTCGAACCGCAGCTGCGTCGCGCCCTCGGCCTGCGTCGTGCCGCGGCAGGCCACCGGCCGCTCCCCGTCGTTGGGGTAGCCCACCACCCGGGCCGGGCCCCGCGCCGGCGGGTCGAAGCGGATGCGGGCCGCGCCGGTCGCCCGTTCGAGTGAGCCGTCGCCCTCGGCGGGCTCCATCCTCAAGAAGGCCACGTCGTAGTCGGGGTCGCGGTCCTCGGTCCACTCCGGGGCCACGTCGATCGACCGGGGCACCCACACCCCGTACGGCGCCGCGCCCCGGTCGTAGCCGGGGACGAAGGCCAGGTCCGTGCGGAAGCCGTCCATGTACACGCAGTGCGCCGCGGTGACCACCAGGTCGCCGGCCGCGCTGTGGACGACGCTCGCGGTGCAGCCATGCACCGGTTCGTCCTGGGCCGTGTAGAACAGCGGGCCGACCGCCGGCGAGGGGGCGGCCTCGGCCGCCGCGCCGTCCTCGGTGGCGGCCGCCTGCGGGGCGCCCAGCGGGCGCTGGCCGCCCTCGTGCACGGCCTCCTTCATGCGCTGCGCGCTCCGCTCGGCGACCTGCCGGGGCTGGGCGTAGTGCCCCTTGCCGTCCCCGGCCGCCAGCGGTGCGTCCGTGGCCAAACCGCGGTGCGCCACGAGCAGGGCGACGGCGGCCAGGACCAGCGCGATGGCGGCGACGGCGAGGCCGCCGCGGGCTCTGAGACGGGAGCGCATTGATCAAGTGTGCCTCCTTCCGGGGGAACCCGCCGGACGGAGGACGGGGCAGGAATGTGTCGCCCTTGCCTGTTGTTAAGGATTCAACTAAATTGGGGGTACGACCGAGGAGGCCACCATGCCCGCAGTCACCGCAACCAACCCGCTGGCCCTGCCGCGCGTCACCGCGCCCGCCGGCGGCGCCCCGCGTCCCGTGGTGCACGTCGCCACCGCGCCCAGCGGCTTCGAGGGCGAGGGCTTCCCCGTCCGCCGCGCCTTCGCGGGGATCCCGTACCGCCACCTCGACCCGTTCATCATGATGGATCAGATGGGCGAGGTGGACTACGCGGCCGGCGAGCCCAAGGGCACCCCCTGGCACCCGCACCGCGGCTTCGAGACCGTCACCTACATCATCGACGGCACCTTCATCCACCGGGACTCCCACGGCGGCGGTGGCGTGATCACCGACGGCGACACCCAGTGGATGACCGCCGGCTCCGGCCTGCTGCACATCGAGACCCCGCCCGAGGACCTGGTGATCAGCGGCGGGCTGTTCCACGGCCTCCAGCTGTGGGTCAACCTGCCGGCCGCCGACAAGATGATCGCGCCGAAGTACCAGGACATCCGCGGCGGCAGCGTCAGGCTGCTCGCCTCCGAGGACGGCGGCGCGCTCGTCCGCCTGATCGCGGGCGACGTCGCGGGCCACGCGGGCCCGGGCGCGACGCACACGCCGATCACGATGATCCACGCGTCCCTGAGCCCCGGCGCGCAGCTGACGCTGCCCTGGCGCCCCGACTTCAACGCGCTCGCCTACGGCCTGGCCGGCCACGGCTCGGCCGGCACCGAGGGCCGCCCGTTCCGGATGGGGCAGGCGGTCGTCTTCGGCGAGGGCGACACCCTCGTCGTCCGCGCCGACGCCGCCCAGGAGACCCGCACGGAGAACTTCGAGGTGGTCCTGCTCGGCGGCCTGCCGATCCGCGAGCCGATGATGCACTACGGGCCGTTCGTGATGAACACCCACGCCGAGCTGGCCCAGGCCTTCGAGGACTTCCAGGCCGGACGGCTGGGCACGATCCCGGCGGCCTGAGCCGAGTGGTGCCGTGCCCCTGCCGGGGGCACGGTGGAAAGGGGGCATGTTCGCGCCAGGAACGGAGGTTCCGGCCATGACGATCCACCCCTACGGCGTGCTGGCGGCCCGGGCCACCGGCGGCCATCCCGAGCGCACCGGGGACACGCCGCACTACCAGATCTCCCTCGTCGACAGCACCGGCGCCCACTACCGGGCCCCGGTGAACGTCCGCTCCAAGGAGCCCCCGTCCGAGGTGCTGTACCTGGCGGACGACGATTTCCGCCACCCGGTGACGGGGCTCCTGCCGGCGGCCGGCAGCGGCTTCAAGCCGCTCGACTCGCACGCCGGCACGGGCGCCCTCGACTACGTCCGTGCCAACCTGTTCGACCCGTCCCACATGCGGCCGCTGCCGCCGGACCTCCCCGGCGTCGACAACGACCTCTCCGACTTCCTCGACCACTACGTGCAGCGCGCCGTGGCCGACCAGACGATCGCCGTCTACGTCTTCGGCGAGCGCTTCCCCAGGCCCGGTCCGGCCCACGGCCTGCGGAAGCTGTTCGCCCGCCGCCACGGGGCCGGGCAGGGCGTCCACGACGTCCACATGAACCAGGGCAACCTCGCCCCGGACTTCGTCCCGGACGACGGCGTGTGGCAGGACGGCGGACTGCTCTTCCACGTCCCGGCCGAGAACCGCTGGGTGGGCGTCTTCCTCGCCTTCCAGTCGCAGGCCTGGCACACCGACGACACCACCGGGCACGCCCTTCCGGCGCCGCACCGCGTCCGTGCGCGGGAGGTGCCGCTGCGCATCGTCGGGGCCCGCTTCGCCGCGGCCGGTCCGGGGCCCGACGGCGAGTCCGTCACGCTGCTGAACGCCTCGCCGCAGACCCTCGACCTGGGCGGCTGGCGGCTCACCGACGGCCGGGGACACCTCCTGCCGCTGCCCGTCCGCGCCCTCGCGCCCGGCGGCACCGTCGCCGTGCCGGCCGGGGACGGGTTCCGCCTCGGCCGGGACGGGGGAGCGGTCAGCCTGCTCGACCCGGCGGGGCTCAAGGTGCACGGCGTCGCGTACACCGGTGAGCAGGCCCGGCAGGAGGGCTGGACGACCACCTTCGCCTGACGCTCCGGAAACGCAGTGCTACGTCAGTGCTACGTCACCGCCTCGAACCGGGCCTCCGCCGCGGCCGCGGCCTCGTACAGCTCGAACCAGATGCTCTTGCCCGCGCCCTGGGGGTCCACGCCCCACGCGCCGGCCAGGAGTTCGAGCAGGACCAGGCCGCGGCCGGAGGAGGCCATCTCGCCGGGGTGGCGGCGGTGGGGGAGTTCGTCGCTGGCGTCGGCGACGCTCACGCGCAGGCAGCGGGTGCCGGGGGCGCCGGTCATCTCGGCGATCAGCAGGGCGTCGCCGTCGGTGTGCACGAGCACGTTGGTGATGAGTTCGGAGACCATCAGCACCGCCGAGTCGCGCTGCTCCTCGTCCGGCCAGTCGTACAGCAGTTCGCGCACCTGGTGGCGGGCCTCGGCGATGCGCTCCGGCTCGGCCTGGGCGATGGACATGACCGTGCGCCGGGGCGGGCGCGGCACGGCGCCCGCGCCCTCGGGCACGTCGCGGCGCAGGAGCAGCAGGGCGATGTCGTCCTCGCGGCGGTCGATGAGCGGGCCGGTGGTGTAGTGCGAGGGCGGGCCGTGGACGGCCTGGACGAGGTCGTCGGCGAGCTGCTCGAGGTCCTCGGCGCCGTCGCGGCCGGTGCCGTGGTCCTCGATGATCTGCCGCAGCCGCATCCAGCCGGTCTCCAGGTCGTGGCCGCCGGTCTCGATGAGCCCGTCGGTGCACACCAGCATGGTCTCGCCGGGCTCCAGCACGATCCGTGTCGTGGGGTAGTCGGTGTCCGGCACGATGCCCAGCGGCAGTCCGCCGGCCGTGGGGCGTACGAGCAGGGTGCCGTCGCTGAGCCGGATCGCCGGATCGGGGTGGCCGGCCCGGGCGATGACGAGCAGTCCGCTGCTGGGGTAGACCTCGATGTACAGGCAGGTGGCGAAGCGCGGGTCCGCGGCGGTGTCCTCGTCGGCGCCGTTGATGCCGGCCAGGAAGCGCGAGGCGCGCGAGAGCACGGCGTCCGCGTGGTGGCCCTCGGAGGCGTAGGCGCGCAGGGCGATGCGCAGCTGGCCCATGAGCCCTGCCGCCCGGACGTCGTGGCCCTGGACGTCGCCGATGACGAGGGCGAGCCGGCCGCCCGTGGAGGCGCCGTCCTCGGAGGCGCCGCCGGGCAGCGGGATCATGTCGTACCAGTCGCCGCCGACCTCCAGCCCGCCGCCGGTGGGCACGTAGCGGGCGGCCACCGTCATGCCGGGGATGTCGGGCTGGACGGTGGGCATCATCGTGCGCTGCAGGCCCACGGTGAGCTCGCGCTCGGACTCGTGCACGCTGGCGCGCCCGAGCGCCTGGGCGAGCATCCGGGCGACGGTGGCGAGCACCGAGCGCTCGTCGGGGGTGAAGGAGACCGGGACGGAGAAGCCGGCCATCCAGGCGCCGATGGTCCGCCCGGCGTTGATCATCGGCAGGAACGCCCAGGACCGGCGGCCGAAGCGCTCGACCAGCGGGTAGATCTCGGGGAAGCGGCGCCGGTAGTCCTCGGGCGAGGGCAGGTAGACGGCCCGGCCGGTGCGGATGACCTCGGCGGCCGGGGCGCCGGCCCCCATGGGCTGGTCCATGAAGGCGTCCATGTCCCCGGGGGCGTAGCCGTGCTGCCCGATGAGCTTCACCCGGCCGGCCTCGCCGACGAAGACGGCCAGGCCCGAGGGTTCGAAGCCCGGCATCGACAGGGTGGCCGCGACCCGCAGCACCTCGGAGGTGGACCGGGCCTCGGCCAGCGCGCGGCCGGCGTCCAGCAGGAACGCTTCGCGGTTGCGCCGCCAGTCGCCGGTGACGGTGCTGCGGGCGGCGGAGGTGCCGGGCTGGGGTGCGGGTACCTCTTCGATGGTGCCGACGAGGCGGCTCGCGGGCCCGACGCCGTACGGCCGGGTGCGGCTGCGCACGGTCCGCAGCACCCGGCCCGCCTCGTCCACGACCCGCAGCCGGGCCTCGGCGAGGGTGCCCTCGGCGGCCGCGAGGCTGATGATGCCCTGGACCTCCACCCAGTCCACGGCGTGGAAGCGGGCGCGGACGCCGGACTCGGTCAGCTCCACCCGGGTGGGCGGCAGGCCCATGAGCCGGGCGCCTTCGGCGTCGAAGGTGACGGTGCGCGAGGCGGTGTCCCAGTACCACAGGCCGGTCTGGACGGCGGCCAGTACGTCCTCAGTGCGCATTGCCCCACTTTAGGCAGGTATGGCCGTAGCGGACCACTGATGGTATGCGAGGGGCAGTACCCTTGCCTGGTGCTGTATGCGCACACTCCACGCCTTCGACCACGACTTGGATGAACGATGCATCGTTACCGGTCCCACACCTGCGGCGAGCTCCGTGCGGCCGACGTCGGCACCGACGTGCGGCTCAGTGGCTGGCTGCACAATCGGCGCGACCTGGGCGGCATCCTCTTCATCGATCTGCGTGACCACTACGGCCTGGTCCAGCTGGTGGCGCGCCCCGGCACCCCGGCCAACGAGGCGCTCGGCCACCTGACCAAGGAGACCGTCGTGCGCATCGACGGCAAGGTCGTCAGCCGCGGCGCCGACAACGTCAACCCCGACCTGCCCACCGGCGAGATCGAGATCGAGGTCGCCGAGGTGGAGGTGCTCGGCGCCGCCGAGCAGATCCCCTTCACCATCAACGCCGAGGACGGGGTGAACGAGGAGCGCCGTCTGGAGTACCGCTTCCTCGACCTGCGCCGCGAGCGCATGCACCGCAACATCATGCTGCGCACCGCCGTCATCCGCGCCATGCGCGAGAAGATGACCGCGCTCGGCTTCAACGAGCTGGCCACCCCGATCCTGTCGGCCACCTCCCCCGAGGGCGCGCGCGACTTCCTGGTGCCCTCGCGCCTGCACGCCGGCCGCTTCTACGCCCTGCCGCAGGCCCCGCAGCAGTTCAAGCAGCTGCTGATGATCGCCGGCTTCGACCGCTACTTCCAGATCGCCCCTTGCTTCCGCGACGAGGACGCCCGCGCCGACCGTTCGCCGGGCGAGTTCTACCAGCTCGACGTGGAGATGTCCTTCGTCGAGCAGGAGGACGTCTTCCAGGTGATCGAGAAGGTCATGACCGAGCTCTTCGAGGAGTTCGGCGGCGGCCGCCACGTCACCTCCCCCTTCCCGCGGATCCCCTTCCGCGAGGCGATGCTCAAGTACGGCTCCGACAAGCCGGACCTGCGCGCCAAGCTGGAGCTGGCCGACGTCTCCGACGTCTTCGCGGGCTCGGAGTTCAAGGCCTTCGCCGGCAAGCACGTGCGGGCCCTGCCGGTGCCGGCCGTCCAGGACCAGCCGCGCAAGTTCTTCGACGGCCTCGGCGACTTCGCGGTCGAGCAGGGCGCCAAGGGCCTGGCCTGGATCCGCGTCGGCGAGGGCGGTGCGCTGTCCGGCCCGATCGCCAAGTTCCTCACCGAGGACGACGTCAAGGCCCTCACCGAGCGCCTCGGCCTGGAGGCCGGCCACGCCGTGTTCTTCGGCGCGGGCGACTTCGACGAGGTCTCCAAGATCATGGGCGCGGTGCGCGTCGAGGCCGCCAAGCGGGCCGGCCAGTTCGAGGAGAACGTCTTCCGGTTCTGCTGGATCGTCGACTTCCCGATGTTCGAGAAGAACGAGGACACCGGGCAGATCGAGTTCTCGCACAACCCGTTCTCCATGCCGCAGGGTGGCCTCGAGGCCCTGCAGACCATGGACCCGCTGGACATCCTCGCCTGGCAGTACGACATCGTCTGCAACGGCGTGGAGCTGTCCTCCGGCGCCATCCGGAACCACGAGCCCGACGTCATGTACAAGGCGTTCGAGATCGCCGGCTACAGCAACGAGGACGTCGAGCGCGAGTTCGGCGGCATGCTGCGCGCCTTCAAGTTCGGCGCCCCGCCGCACGGCGGCATCGCCCCGGGCGTCGACCGCATCGTGATGCTGCTGGCGGACGAGCCCAACATCCGCGAGACCATCGCCTTCCCGCTCAACGGCAACGCCCAGGACCTGCTCATGGGCGCCCCCAGCGAGGTCGACGACGCCCGCCTGAAGGAGCTCCACCTGAGCATCTACAAGGGCGCGGCCAAGCCGACCCCGTACAAGCCGACGAAGTAGTCGCACAGCACGTGCACCGAAGGCCGGCCGGGCAGCAGCCCGGCCGGCCTTCGGCATGACGGCCTCACACCAGGGCCAGGGGCAGCGGGACTCTCGGGCAGCAGCCGGCCGCGTTGTGCACGGCGCGCGCCAGCCGGCCCGGGGTCAGCCGATCGCGCCACAGCACGGACTGCACGCCGTACTCCCCGACCGCCATCAGCTCCGCCGGCCCCAGGTCGTCGGCCACCACGAGCAGCGGGGCGCGGTTCGCGCGGACCATCGCCCGCAGCCGGGCCGGGGCGTCGGGGTCGTGCCGCGACAGCAGGAGGACGTCCACGGCCGCGATGCCGTCGTCCGCCTCGACGACGCCGATGCCCGCGAGGGCGCGCAGCTGCCGGACGACCCGGTACCGGCCCAGCTCGTCGCCGCCGTGGACGCTTACGGTGATGCCTTCGTCGAACACTGCGAACACTGCTCTTCCTCAATCACGCCGAAAGGACACCTTCAGCGTGCGGGGCGGCGCTCAACGAACGATTGCCGATGGATCAACGCATGCGCGAGGGCCCCGGAACCGCACGGTTCCGGGGCCCTCGCGCAGCGATGGGCTCTACGCCTCGTCGGCGGCGCCGAAGCGCTCGCGGTAGGACTCCAGGTCCTCCTCGGTGATCTTCGCGAAGAGCACCGGCGGCACGCTGAACGCGGTGCCCGCCGGGACGAACGTCAGCGACTTCGCCTCGTCCGCCGTCACCCACGTCGCGGTGGCGGCCGCCGAGTCCTCCGGCAGCGCGAACGCCGAGCGCATGGCCGCCGCCGAGGCGGGGATGAACGGCTCGGAGACCACCGCGTAGAGGTGGATGAGGTTCATCGCGGTGCGCAGGGTCAGCGCCGCGGCCTCGGGGTCGGTCTTGATCTCCAGCCAGGGGGCCTTGGTCTCCAGGTAGGAGTTGCCCGCGCTCCACAGGGCGCGCAGCGCCTGCGCGGCCTTGCGGAACTGCAGCTCCTCCATGTACCGCTCGTACTCGGCGAGCAGCTCGGCGACCTGGCGGCCCAGCTCGGCCTCGGCCTCGCCCTCCTCCAGGCCGGCCGGGACCGTCTCGCCGAAGCGCTTGCGCGAGAAGGACAGCACGCGGTTGACGAAGTTGCCGAGGGTGTCGGCGAGGTCCTTGTTGACCGTGCCGGCGAAGTGCTCCCAGGTGAAGGACGAGTCGTCCGACTCCGGGGCGTTCGCCATCAGGAAGTAGCGCCAGTAGTCGGCCGGCAGCAGCTCCAGTGCGGCGTCGGTGAAGATGCCGCGCTGCTGCGAGGTGGAGAACTTGCCGCCGTAGTACGTCAGCCAGTTGAAGGCCTTGACGTAGTCGACCTTCTTCCACGGCTCGCGGGTGCCCAGCTCCGTGGCCGGGAACATCACGGTGTGGAAGGGCACGTTGTCCTTGGCCATGAACTGCGTGTAGCGCACGTCGGCGGCCTCGTACCACCACGACTTCCAGTCGCGGTTCGCCGGGTCCTGGTCGGCCCACTCCTTCGTCGCGCCGATGTACTCCACGGGCGCGTCGAACCACACGTAGAAGACCTTGCCCTCGGCCGCCAGCTCCGGCCAGGTGTCCGCCGGGACCGGCACGCCCCAGTCGAGGTCACGGGTGATCGCCCGGTCGTTCAGGCCCTCCGTCAGCCACTTGCGGGCGATGGAGGAGGCCAGCACCGGCCAGTCCTTGCCGTGCTCGTCGATCCACGCCTCGACCTCGCCCTGCAGCTTCGACTGCAGCAGGAACAGGTGCTTGGTCTCGCGCACCTCCAGCTCGCTGCTGCCGCTGATCGCCGAGCGGGCGTCGATCAGGTCGGTCGGGTCCAGCACGCGGGTGCAGTTCTCGCACTGGTCGCCGCGCGCCTTGTCGTAGCCGCAGTGCGGGCAGGTGCCGACGATGTACCGGTCGGGCAGGAAGCGGCCGTCGGCCAGCGAGTACACCTGGCGGATCGCGCGCTCCTCGATGAACCCGTTCTTCTGCAGCTGACGCGCGAAGTGCTGGGTGATCTCGCGGTTCTCCGGCGAGGAGCTGCGGCCGAAGTAGTCGAACGAGATGTGGAAGCCGTCGTAGATCGCCTTCTGCACGTCGTGCTGCTGCCCGCAGAAGGTGTCCACCGGCAGCCCGGCGTCCTTCGCCGCCAGCTCGGCGGGGGTGCCGTGCTCGTCGGTCGCGCAGATGTACAGCGTCTCGCGGCCGGTCTGCCGCAGGAAGCGCGCGTAGACGTCCGCCGGAAGCATGGACCCCACCATGTTGCCCAGGTGCTTGATCCCGTTGATGTACGGAAGGGCGCTGGTGATGAGGTGTCGAGCCATTGCGGCTGCTCCCTGGTCGCAGTGTTTTTCAGGCGTACGTGCACCTTTAGCGTATCCGAGCACCGGAGCCCGGCCGCGCGGCATTTCCTACCGCCGGTAACGGAGAGTATTTGACGCGTTGCTGACAGGTACACTGAAAGCGTCCCATTCGGGGGGAGTCCCCCGGATACGCCTTTCGAGGAGTTGTCCCACGTGAAGCGCACCACCCTCCGAGCCGCCGGTGTCTCGGTCCTGACCGCCGTCGCCCTGGGCGCAGCCGCCCCCGCCGCTCTCGCTGCCGGTACGACCGGTACGCCGTCCGTCGAGGTCAGGAAGATCTTCACCGGCAACGGCATCGTCGCCTCCCTGGACGTCTCCTTCGACTACGTCTGCAACGCCGACACCGAGCGCCTGGACGTCACCCTGCTGTCCGCCCCGGCCGGCCGGAAGCCCGTCTTCCTGACGGCCACCAAGACCAAGGGCGACCTGCAGTGCGACGGCAAGAAGCACACCGGTCTCGCCGAGTGGCACGACCTGGTTGACGCGAACGTGCCCGCCCGCGCCACCCTGGAGCTCTACGGCAAGGGCAACCTGCTGCAGACGCCCCTGGTCGAGAAGACCATGAAGCCGGGCCCCGGCCGCCTGCCGTTCGGCGACTGACGCACGCGCGGCACCGTCAGAACGCGTAGCGCAACAGGCGCCACGCGTCGCGCAGACCGGGCGTGCGGGCCGTCACCCACAGGCCCAACCGCCCCGCCGGGGGCAGCCTTTCCGCCCCCGGCGCTTCGCAGAGGCGTACGACGTCGAGGCAGCGCAGCCCCTCGTGCCACGCCTGCGGCTCGCGGGGGTCGTCGACGGCCCAGTGCAGCGTCGCCCCCGCGCGCCGGACCGGCGGGATCAGCCCCTCCAGGCGGATGCCGAAGGTGGTGAAGGCGTCGAAGAACAGCTCCCCGCGGGGGAAGCGGGCGGTGAGATTGCGGATCAGGCGCTCGCCGTCCGCCTTGTGCAGGTACATCGACAGGCCCTCGAACACCACGGCCGTGGGCCGGTCGGCCGGTACCTGCCGAAGCCAGTCGCCGTCGGTGACGGAGGAGCCGATCAGGCGGTAGTCGCCGCCTGCGGGCGGTCGCAGCAGCCGCTCCCGCACCGCGGTGACCTCGGGGTAGTCGACGTCCACCCAGCACACGGCGGGGCCGGGGGCCACGCGCCGGACCCGGCCGTCCAGGCCGCAGGCCAGGTGCAGCACGGTCGCCGCCGGATGGCGGGAGAGGAAGGCGATGGTCCACTCGTCGAGGACCCGCGCCCGCAGGGCGATCACGGCGGCGCCGGTGCGGGTGACGCCGGTGCGGCGGAAGTCGTAGTCGATGAGGCGGACGGTGCGGGCGGCCTCGGCGTCGCCCAGCACCGGGTGCGCCGCGCGGCTGTCGAGGGCGCGACCGTAGAGGGTGGCGAGCATCGTCTCGGGGGCGCCGTGGAGGGCGACCTTCTCCCGTCTCACGCCTTCACGCTACCGCCGCGGGGCCGGACGGGCCCGGGAGCGCCCGTCCGGCGATCGAGGACATTCCCTGCGGGCGCTGCCTACCGCAGCACGCCCGCCGCGCGGGCCTCCTCCAGCCACCCGGGGAACTCCAGCAGCAGCTCGCGGTAGAGCTCCTCGTGCGGCAGCAGCCGCGGTTCGCGGCCCGCGTGGAAGAAGCCCGTGTTGTCGACCGCCCGCCGCTCCGGCACCGTCAGGTCGTCCAGCCGGCGCAGGAAGTCGAAGCCGCGCGCCTCCGGGTCGCCGAAGCCCACGAACTGCCAGAAGACCGGCAGGCCGGCCGCCTCGCACAGGGCCTTCTCGGCGGCCGCCCGGTTCGAGGGGGCGCCGTCGGTCTGGAAGACGACGAGGGCGGGGGCGGTGGTGCCCGAGGCGCGGTAGTGGTCGAGGACGGCCTCGACGGCCAGGTGGTAGTGGGTGCGGCCCATGTGCCCGTAGGAGGCGTGCAGCTCGGCGATGCGGTCGCGGTGGCTGTCCGCCGTCAGCTCGGCGGTGCCGTCGATGCCGGTGGAGAAGAAGACGACCGGCAGGGTGCCGCCGTCGGTGAGGTGACCGGCGAGGGCGAGGGTCTGTTCGGCGAGGTGCGCGACGGTGCCGTCCTTGTAGTAGGGCCGCATGGAGCCGGAGCGGTCGAGGACGAGGTAGACGGCGGTCCGCTGTCCGGTGAGGCCGGCGGCGGCCAGCGCCGCGCCGGCGGCCCCCGCGGGGGAGGGCTCGGGGGCCGGGCCGGGCGGGGGTTCGGGCACGGGGTGGGGGTCGGGCCGCGGCGCCGGCTCGGGTTCGGGCACCGGTTTGGGCCTGGGCATGGGGGTGGGCTGGGGTTCGGGCTCCGGGAGGGGCTCGGGCCGGGCGGGGCCGGGGGTGGGGATGGGGCCGAGGGGGCCGGGGTCGGGCACGGTGGGGGTGCCGACCCGGTCGGACTCCTCGGCGGTCGGCTGGGTGGGGACCGTGACGGCGCCGCCCGGCGCCTCCTCCTGCACCGCCGGCGCGCAGGCGCCGGGGCCCGTGCTCTGCTGGGGCAGGCTCGCCTCGTCCTGGTCGCCCCCTCTGGCCGCCCGGCCGAACGCGGTGCGCAGCAGACTCCGAATGCCCATGGGGAAGTTGCCCTTCGTCCTATTAGCTGTCCGTAATGCCCGTAAAAGACCGTTTGCTTGACGAATACGTAAGGCTAGTGGTCAAGCCCGGTCCAGGGCGTTCACTCGCGACACGCCGTCGCGCGTGTCGTGTCACGGACAGGGTCGC
Source organism: Streptomyces luteosporeus (assembly GCF_039532865.1). Classification (NCBI taxonomy): domain Bacteria; kingdom Bacillati; phylum Actinomycetota; class Actinomycetes; order Kitasatosporales; family Streptomycetaceae; genus Streptomyces; species Streptomyces luteosporeus. Next base: position 30,866 of record NZ_BAAASL010000002.1, on the reverse strand, counting down.
GGACAGGGTCACGGACAGGGTCAGGGACGCGGTCAGGGACGGGGTTCACGGACAGGGGTCACCGGTGGGAATCACGGGCGGGCTCACGGGCACGCATCCGGGATCCAGTTGCCGTGGAAGCCCACCGGCACCCGCACCGGCAGGTGCACCCGGGCCACCGGCCCGGCGGCGAGGTCGCGGGCGGCCAGGACGAGCAGGTCCGTGGCCCCGCGCTGCGGGTCGTGGGCGAAGGCCAGCACCCAGCCGTCGTCCTCGGCGGCGTCGTGGGCCGCCGGCACGAAGACGCCCTCGCCGACGTCCCCGCCCTCCGGGACGGTGAACTCCTCGCGCGTCCCGCGCTCCAGGTCGTACTTGACCAGCCCCGGCCCCCGGCCCGGCAGCGGCTGGCGCACCGCGTAGCCGAAGCGGTGGTGGGCGGTGAGCCGGCGGGGGTCGATGCGCGGGTACTCGGCGGGCAGGTCGTCCAGGCGCGTCCGGTGCACGGTGCCGCGGGCCGGCTCGACGGTCCAGCGCTCCAGGTGCGCGACGTGCTGCCCGGGTGCGGGCCGGCGCGGGTCGAAGGCGTCGAACCAGCGCTCGTAGCGCAGGAGGTGGACGACGAGCCGCCGCGTGCCCGGCGGCTCGTAGGCGTTCATCTGGTGCAGGACGAAGCAGGGTTCGAGCTCCAGCCAGCGCACCTCGCCCGCCCCGCCGTCGCGCGGCAGCACCCCGAGCCGGGCGGGCCGGTCCGGGTCCCACACCGGGTGGTGCGCGCCGGTGCGCCCGTTGCGGGCGAAGACCACCGGCAGGTCGTACAGCAGCACGTAGTGCTCGGTCAGCGAGAAGTCGTGCATCATCGGGCGCCCGTCGAGGGGGACGTCCACGTACCGCCGTACGCGGCCGTCGCTGCCGGCGACCACGTACTGCACGTACGGCCAGGCCGGGCAGTAGGCCACCGCGTGCAGTTCGCCCGAGCGCGGGTCGACGATGGTGTGCGCGGCCAGCCCGCCCGGCAGCGTGCCGTGGAAGTCGAACGGGCCGATGGTGTACAGCTCCGGGTCGAGTTCGTACGGCAGGGTGCCGCCCTCCACCAGGGCCAGGCAGTGCCCGGCGAAGTACTGCACGTGCGTGTTGGGCGCGAAGTCCATGCCCAGGTGGCGCGGCCCGTGCAGCAGCTTCTCGCCCAGCGCCCCGGCCACGGCGTCGGAGCGCACCCAGCGGTTGCGGTACCACTCGGCGCGCCCGTCGCGCAGCCGGACGCCGTGGATCATGCCGTCGCCGCTGAGCCAGTGGTGGCCGGCCGGGTCGTCGACGTGCACCGGGTTGGGGCCGTTGCGCAGGTAGCGGCCGCGCAGCGCGGCGGGCAGGCGGCCGGTGACGGGCAGGTCGACGGCGGTGGTCTCGTCGTGGACCGGCGCGTAGGGGCCGCTGAGGTAGGGATTGGCGCACGGTCCGGGGCGCGGGGCCGGGTACGTCATGCCCTCCACCATCCAGCGGAAGGGGGCGTTCGACCAGTGCCGTACGGCAGCGGAAGGCGGCGCGAACACCGGGACACGGGCAGGACAAGACCAGTGCAACAAATGGACGAAGGGCAACCCTCTCCGTACGAATCGGCTTCTTTATCGGTGAGTATGACCGGACCGGGACCGGGACACGAGGACGAGAGAGACCCAGCAGGGGGCAGGAAGTGGGAACCGCATGGGCCTGACCAGCAGGTCGCTTCTGTACACGGTGGTGTTCGCCGCCGTGTTGTGCGTGGGGCTCACCGTGTGGGTCTGGCCCCGGCTGGCCGGCCGGGGCGTGCGCCCGGTGCTCGGCCGGCTCGCGGCCATCGCCACGACCCAGCTGGCGGTCATGTCGGCGCTGGCGCTGGCCGTCAATTCCTGGGGCGGCTTCTTCGGCACCTGGAACCAGCTCCTCGGCCGCGTCGACAAGGCCCCGGTCAACGTCACCGAGATGGGCGGCAACGGCCCGTACGCCACCGTCACCGGGTCGAAGAACGGCCTGGTGCAGCCGGCGGGCCCGCAGGGCCTGGACAAGATAGGCGGAATTCCGCGGGGCCCGGCCGAGAAGGTGGGCAGCGTCCAGTCGGTCAACATCGTCGGGGAGCGCTCGCGGGCGATCAATCCGGCCTTCGTCTACCTCCCGCCGCAGTACTTCCAGAAGCAGTACGACCGCCAGCGCTTTCCGGTGATGGTCGTGATCAGCGGCTATCCCGGCGGGATCACGAATCTGGCGCAGCACCTGCAGGTGCCGCAGACGGCGGGCCGGCTGCTGGCCCAGAACAGGATGCAGCCGACCGTCATCGTCATGGTCCGCCCGACGATCGCGCCCCCGCGCGACACCGAGTGCGTGGACGTGCCCGACGGGCCGCAGGCGGAGACCTTCTTCACCAAGGACCTGCCCGACGCCCTGAAGAGCACCTACCGCGTCGGGCACGACCCCAGCGCCTGGGGCGTGCTCGGCTACTCCTCCGGCGGCACCTGCGCCCTGGAGCTCGCGATGCGTCAACCGGGCATCTACCCGGCCGCGGCCGCGCTGTCCGGCGACTACAAGGTCGGCAACGACCTGACCACCGGCAACCTCTTCGGCAGCGGCCCGCAGGCCAAGCGCAACCAGCAGGAGCACGACCTGATCTGGCGGCTGGAGAACCTGCCCGCGCCGCGCGTGTCGGTGCTGGTGACCAGCAGCAAGAAGGGCGAGAAGCAGTACGGCGAGACGGAGAAGTTCCTCAAGGCCGTCAAGCCGCCGATGTCCGCCTCCTCGATCATCCTGCCGGAGGGCAGCCACCATTTCACCACCTGGCGCCGGGAGATCGGCCCGGTGCTGGAGTGGATGAGCCGGCAGCTGACCTTCCCGCAGGACACCGCGGACAAGCCCAAGAGCGAGCAGGAGAAGCAGAAGGACGCCGAGCGCAAGGCGCAGGAGGACAAGGCGAAGGAGGCGCCCGCGGTGGAGCCCTCGCCGCAGCCGACGCCCACCGCCTCGCAGGACGAGGGCGACGAGGGCTGATCCCCCGTACGCGCATCCGGGCCCGGGGCGGGCCGGCTACTCCGGCCCGCCTCCCAGCTGCTCGGCCAGCCACGAGAACGCCGCGGGGTAGAGGTTGATCCACGTCCCGTAGTTGTGGCCCCCGGTCGGCAGCAGCATCGTCTTCAGCCGCACCGCGCTGTCCGCGGCCTCCCGCTGGAACTCCTCGATGTAGCGGGGCGGGCTGTCGCGGTCCTGCCGTGACGTCGCCAGGAACAGGGCCACGTCCGCGTCGCTGTGCCGCACCAGGTGCATCGGGCTGTTGCGGCGGCGCAGCTCCGGGTCGGCGATCGCGCCGCCCCCGCCGTCGAGCGGGTCGGGGTCCAGGGCGGCGCCCGCCCCGAAGACGTGGGGGTACTGCAACGGCAGCTTCGCCGCGCAGAAGCCGCCCGTGGAGATGCCCACCAGGCCCCACGACTCGGGGGCGGACTCGGTGCGGAAGTGCTTGCGCAGCAGCTCGGGGACGTCGGCGGCGAGCCAGGTGGCGACCTTGCGGCCGGGCACGTCGGAGCAGTCGGTGTCCACGCCGCCGGGGTTGATGATCGGCACGGCGAGGATGAACGGGCGGGTGGTGCCCTCCGTGAGCAGCCGCTCGTACGCCCCCGGCATCCGCCCCTGCTCCAGCCAGGACTGCGGCGAGCCGGGCACGCCGTGCAGCAGCACCACGACGGGGAAGGCGGTGTGGCGGTGGCCGGGCTCGGAGTACTGCGGGGGCGTCCAGACCATGACCTGGCCGGACAGCTGGGAGTGCGCACCGCGGAAGTACGTCTCGCGCATGCCGCCGTCGCCGCGCGTGAAGCGCGCCCGCTCGGCCGGCGGGCCGGGCATCGCGACGGGCCCGGACTCGCTCGTACGGCCCATCAGGTCGGCCCACGAGGCGTACAGGCCGTAGCTGGAGTTGATCCACACCGCGACCACGCAGATGGCCGTGGCCTGGCACAGCACGATCAGGGCGAGCCGGCCCGCCCAGCGCACGGGGCCGGGGCCGGGGATCCTCGTCCACAGCAGCAGCGCCGCCAGGACCGCCAGCAGGCAGGCGACGACGAGCAGGGCGAAGAACGCGGTGCCGGTCAGGCTCGGAATCATCCCGCGGATACGCTCCCCCGGCTCGGTGGACCGATGGCGCAACGACCCTAAGCGAGGACGGCGGCGGGCGGCGGGGAAAACGCGGCGGGTGACCCGGACGGGTCCGTCAAGCGGCCGCGCAGGGGTGCTCGCAGACGAGCGAGCAGGTGAAGACCAATGCGCCGTCCTGGTGACCGCTGATCCGCGTGAGGGTGCCGCCGGCGTCGGTCTCCTCCACAGGGTCGGCGGATATGTGGACGGGGCTGTCGAGCTCGGCGTAGCGGTGGAAGGAGCTTCTGAGCGAGACCGGCAGGACGACCGGCCAGGGGGCGAGGGCGGTGGCCGCCTGCCGGGCGGCCTCCAGCAGCACCATGCCGGGGATGTGGTCCACCGGATGGTCGAACAGGACGGGATGGCGGCCGTCGGCCCGCAGCAGCCAGGACCGCGAGGGCGCGCCCTCGTCCGGCGAGAGGACGACGTCGAAGGGGTAGGTGCGGCCCACCTGCTGCGGCACCACCGGCGCGGTCGTCACCGTCGGCGTGCCGGGCAGCCGGGGGCCGCGCAGCCGGCGGTAGACCTCGGGTGAGGTGCACGTGAACGAGGCGCTGCCGGTGGCGGCGACGTGTCCGTCGCGGCGTACGGTGACGTCGTAGCGCATGCCCCCGAAAACGCCGCCCCGCATGCGGATCCGCGAGCATTCGACGTCGAGTTCGAGTTCGGCGGGTGCCGGGCCGATGGTCATGTGATCGGGCCGGACCGTGCAGTCCAGGTGCCACATCAGGAACTGGTGTCCGAGCGGCACGTCGAATTCGGCGTGGGCGAGGAGGGATCCGATCTGCCGCACGGTCTCGGCGACCATCATCGGGTCGTGCAGCGTGCCCTCGACGGGCGTGAAAAAGCTGTGCCCGCGCGGCCATTGGGCCCACACCGTGAACCGGTCCCGCCCCGCCTTCCGCCACCCGGTCAGCAACACCTCGGCCACGGCGGCCCGGTGGACGTACTCGCGGGGGACGGTCGTCGTCAGCCGGGGCAGCGAGGGCGCGAGGGATGTCGGGGCGGAGGTGGTCTGGGACATGGTTCCCCCTCGGATCGGTCGGTGCAGCGGGGCAGGCGACCGCGGATGGTCAAGGCGGGTGCGCCGGACGGGTGCTTTTAGAGTGTTACCGTTCCCCGGTCAACGCCCTTCGGGGGGTCAAGATACAAGGCTGTTGACGACCACTCAGCCCAGATGTGATTCAGCTCTCTGCGGGGGGAACGCCCGCATCGCGCGGGCGCGTTTTCCGGGGCCTTCACCCGACAATGGAGGTCGATAGTGGTCGAACAGCTGAGCCGGTTACGCCTGGCCGCCGTCAATATCGACGGCGTCCTTCTCAACGACACGTTCAGCCCGGTGATCCACCGGTTCGTGACCGCCCGGGGCGGCCGGTACACCGCGGAGGTCGAGCGGGAGGTCTTCTCCCAGCCCCGGCACATCGCCGCGCGGGCCCTGGCCGAGGCCGCGGGGGTCGACTGGCCGCCCGAGAAGGTGCTGGAGGTCTACTTCGCCGAGCGCGCCGCCCACCTCGTGCACGACCCGGTGCGGCTCCTGGACGGCGCGGTCGAACTCGTCGGCCGATTACGGTCGCTGGGCCTGCGCACCGTCTGCTACGGAGGCCTGGACGCCTCCCACTTCGCCCGCCACCTCGGCGAGCACGCCCACCTCTTCGACAGCCCCGGCTACGTGTGCACCAACGACTTCCGTCCCGGGGTGCGGGAGATCGCAGAAACCTTCGGACTGCGCCCCGGCGAGACGCTCTTCCTCGACGACGTGGCCCGCGTCGCGGAGGCCGCCCGCGACCTGGGGGCCGCCTTCGTGGGACACCCCTCCGCCTTCCCCCACGGATTCCAGCGCGCCGCCATGCGCGAGGCGGGCGTACGGCATGTGGTGGACTCCTTGCGCGTCGTCGACGAGGCGCTGGTGCGCACGGTCGACGCGGAGGCGTCGGCGGGCACGTTGTGGGCCCCCGGCCCGGAAATGCGAAACGACGGGTGAAGGAAAGCGAGGGAATTCACGGCATGGCCACCGACCACGGGATAACGCAGGGAATGGCGCAGGGAATAGCGCAGGGAATGCTGCACGGGAAAATCACGCTCATCACGGGCGCCAGCAGCGGCATAGGTGCCGCTGCCGCACGGGTGTTCGCACGGGAGGGTGCCACGGTGGTGCTGGCCGCCCGGCGCGAGGACCGTTTGCGCGAACTGGTGGACGAATTGCGGGAAAAGGGCGCCGAGGCCGCCCACGTCGTCACCGACGTCACCCGGCGCACCGACACGGCGCGCGCCGTCGCGTACGCGGTGGAGCGGTACGGCCGGCTGGACGCGGCGTTCAACAACGCGGGCTGGGGCGAGGGCCGCTCGCCGCTGCACCTGATGGACGACGCCACCTACGAGCGCATCATGGACGTCAACGCGCGCGGCGTGTGGAACTGCCTGCGCGACGAGATCACCGCCATGCTCGTCTCCGGCGGTGGCTCGATCGTCAACACCAGTAGTGTGGGCGGCCTGTTGGCAACGCCGGTCGCCGCCCCGTACGTGGCGGCCAAGCACGCGGTCATCGGCCTGACGAAGGCGGCGGCCGCCGAGTACGCGGCGTCCGGCATCCGGGTGAACGCGCTCGCCCCGGGAACCACGCGCAGCGAAGTGGTCGTGGAGTGGTTCGCGCAACAGCCCGGTATCGAGGAGGCGTTGCACGCCGCCACGCCGCAGGCGCGCACGGCGGAGCCGGAGGAGGTCGCCGAGGCCGCCGCCTGGCTGCTCAGCGACCGGGCGTCGTTCGTCACCGGGGCGACGGTGCCGGTGGACGGCGGGCTGACGATGGTCTGATCGCGCGGATACCGTCCCGGTCCTTGCGGGGGAGGCTCGTTGGCCACTGCAAGCATCGGGACGGTGCCCTCCAGCGCAATTCACAGAGTGAATTGCGCCAGATTGCCAAGCCGCTCTTGATACGATACGTACTCGCCGGTTTGATTTTCGAGGGGCGGCAGCGGCGTGACGGCCGGTTGCGTGCCGCCCCTCGCCGCCCGGGATGCGGCGGAGATATCTCATCGATCCGGAGGCAGACCGTGGCAAAGCAGGACCGCGCGATCAGGACTCGCCAGTCCATTCTCGAAGCGGCCGCGGTGGTGTTCGACGAGCGGGGCTACGACGCCGCCACGATCACTGAGATCCTCGCGCGGGCCGAGGTCACCAAGGGGGCGCTGTATTTCCACTTCGCCTCCAAGGAGGAACTGGCGCTCGCGGTGATCGACGCCCAGATGGCCACCGACCTGCCCGCCGGCGAGCCGGGCCGGACCTCCAAGATGCAGGAGCTGGTGGACATGGGCATGATCTTCGCCCACCGGCTGCTGGTGGACCCGCTCCTCCGCGGCAGCGTGCGGCTGACCCTCGAACACGGCTCGACCAACCTCAACCGCAGCAGCCCGTTCAACGGTTGGACGGAACTGCACACGCGCGTCCTGGAGGAGGGCAAGGAGCGCGGGGAGGTGCTCCCGCACGTCGTGCCGGCCGACACCGCCGAGCTCATCGTCGGCGCCTACGCGGGCATCAACACCATGTCGCAGGCGATCAACAAGCGCGCCGACCTGGAGCGTCGCGCCACCGTGCTGTACGAGCACGTGATGCCCAGCGTCGCCGTGCCCTCCGTGCTGGCCCGCCTCGACATGGCCCCCGGCCGCGGGGCCAGGGCGCTGGCGGAGGCGGAGCGGCGGCGGGCCGCGGCGCAGGTCCCCGAGGTGACCCCCGCGGGCGTGGCCTGAGCCCGGGCCGCTGCCTGCAGCTTCCTTGACGGAATTAACCGTTCCGTAAGCGGAGGGTGAATTCTCCCCGCCGGAGGGACCGCTTGGCGATCAAGAAACCGACTCTCCGGTATGCAAGCGGGGTTGCAGGGGGCGCGAGGGCCTGTACGGGCGTCCCGGCGGCCCCCCGGCGCACGGGCGCGCAGGCCGGGGCCCGCGGCGTCCCCGCGAGCGGGCCCGCCGGGTCAGCCCACGGCGTCCAGGGCGGCCGCGGTCTCCTCGCGGATGGCCGAGTCGAGGATCTCCAGGCCGACGCGCAGCACGGCCGCCCGCTTCTCCTCCTTCTCGCCCGGCAGTCCGTCCAGGTCGAGTGCCCCGAAGTGCACCGCCGCCATTGCGCTGGAGCAGCGCACCCGGCCCTCCAGCGAGCCCGCGCCGGCCTGCAGCAGCGCGCCGACGGCCGCCAGGCGCTCCCGCAGCGCCGCGCCGATGTTCAGCTCGCGCAGCGTGGCCTGGTTCTCCTGCAGGATCCGGTAGATGGGGGCCGCGTCGCGCAGCGCCTCGCTGTAGCGGCGCAGCAGCTCGCGCTTGATCTCCGGGGTGGGAGGCTGCTCCCGGCCCCAGGCGACGAGCTCGTCGACCGGCCGGCCGAGCTCGTCGGAGAGCGCGGTGAGGATGTCCTCCTTGGTCTTGAAGTGGTAGTAGAGCGCGGCCTTGGTGACCCCGAGCTCCTCGGCGATCTCCCGCAGCGAGGTCTTCTCGTAGCCGCGTGAGACGAAGAGGTCGAGGGCCGTCCTCTGGATGCGTTCGCGCGTGCCGCTCCTGCGCGCCTTCGGGGTGCTCCCCATGGGCTCACTCTCCTGCTGTCCGTCGTGAACCAGCCACCCCGGGTGAGCCTACTTGACGCCCGGCTAGTGGGTGGCCGCCCCTGCCACGAGGGCTAACCCGGCCCGGCGGGCCCGGGGTAACGGCCGCGGCCGTACGTCCACGGTATCTAGCCGGTCGGCAGGCCAGGCAAAACCATACTTGACGCCCGGCAAGGAGCCTCATACGCTTCCCGCTGAGCTGACTAGCCTGGCGGCAGGTACGTAAATACGACTGACCGAGGGGATGGTGTGCGTCGACATGGCACGAAACGCTGCTGCCGCGATCGACTCCTACGCCACGTACGACGACTACGCGACGGCCGACCGCACGGCGTGCCGGCGCGCTGCGGAGGAGCCCATGCCCGCGGTCTTCGAGGGGCTGAGCGTCCCGGTGCGCACGGCCGCCTCCCTGCTGGGGCTCTCGCCGTGGACCGTGGCGCACCTGATCGACCGCGGCGAACTGCGCAGTGAGCGCGGCGGACAATACCGTTACGTGACGCTCTCCAGCATCTTTTCCTATCGGCGGCTGACCCGCTGATGCCTCTTGCCTTTCGGTGACAACGCCCCTACTGGCGCGAATGAGTGAAACTCTGGAACCTCCGGAACCTCGGGAATGGACCGGAGTTATTCAGAACGCTTTCTCAGTGGGGGCGCTACTCGATCGAAAGGCATAGACGTGCTCAAGAAGGTACTCGCCACGGCCGCCGTCACGGCTACGGCAGTCGGCGCCATGGCCACTCCTGCGATGGCCATCGACGACGACCAGGATGTCGCGAACGCCAATGGCGCGAAGACCGGTTACGGCAACACCGTCACCGGTGGCAAGGAAAGCCCGCAGATGAGCCTCATCCAGGGCACGCTGAACAAGCCCTGCATCGCCATCGGCAAGATCGGCCTCCAGTCCCTCATCGCGCTGCTCAACATCGGCATCCAGGACGTGCCGATCCTCACGTCGCAGCAGCAGCAGCAGTGCACGGACAACTCCACGATCAACGACGGCGACGACCCGCTGTCGCACATCCTGGACGAGATTCCGATCCTCTCGGGCAACGGGTCGGGCAACTCCGAGCACGATCACGGTCACTGAGCCGGCCGGAGCGCCATTCGGTGAAATCCCCCTGCGGCGGGTGTGCGGGACCCGCGGCGGGGGGATTTCCCCTGTTGGGCCGAAAGCATGACTGCGGATAACCTCCGCCGGACCTCCCGGGTTAGGCAGGTAGTTCATGCAATTCGTCGACCGGAGCTGAGGAAATCTCGTGATCAAGAAGTTTGTGGCCACGGCCGTGGTGGCGGTTTCCGCAGTCGGCGGAGCCGCAGCTCCCGCGCTGGCCTACGGCGGCACGCCCGCGCCCGGCTACGGCAGCGGTGACGGCCGTAACGTCTGGAACGCCAACGGCGCCACGCAGATGTACGGGAACACCTATACCAGTGGCTATATGAGTCCGCAGATGGGCCTGATCAACGGTTCGTTCAACAAGCCGTGCATCGCCATCGGCAAGCTCGGCGCGCAGTCGATCCTCGGCCTGATCAACGTCGGCCTGCAGGACATCCCGATCCTGTCCTCGCAGCAGCAGCAGATGTGCACCGAGAACTCCACGATCAACGACGGCGACGACCCGCTGTCGCACATCCTGGACGACATCCCGATCCTGTCCGGCAACGGCTCGGGCAACGGCGAGGACGACCACCGCCACGGGCACCACCGGCACTGAACGGCGCCGCTCAACCCGCCCACGGAACCGCCCCCTTGTTCGGCATGGGGGCGGTTCCGCCTTTCCGCGTACGGCAGTTGTGCGCCGGCGGATCAGCTTTCGTAAATGGTCAGAACGGCGCCGTCCACCTCCACCCGGCGCCGGCCGAGCGGTTCGCCGCGGCGCAGCGCGCACAGACACGCGCGGAACATGGTCATCTCCTCGCCGGTCAGCACCGCGGCTGCCAGGTCGAGGAGTTCGGCAACGCTCCGGTCGGTGAGCACTTCGGGCAGTTCTCCGGAGAGCAGCACCACGGATTCCCCGGAGCGGCCCCGGACGACGGCGTTGGAGGTCGATCCTCCACTGACAACGAGCACGCATTCCCCCTGGCTTCGGGCAGATCGAGACGATAGCGGGGAAGGGGGGTGCGGCTCGGCCGGACGCGAATATTCGCTGGATTCAACCGTTCCGGGAACCGGGTGCCGGGCGGGCGGCGTCCGGTTACGGCTCAGCTCTCGCCGCGGGGCTCGTTCCCGGCGTCCTTGGGCCCGCGTTCGAGCAGGGATTCGACCAGGGCGGCCACGTGCCGCCGGTCGTCGGAGCTGAGCCGCTGGACACTGGCGATCAGCAGGTCGACCTCGGGGTCCGGCGGGGTGTCCGGGGTCTTGTCCTCGTCGGCCGGGTAGAGGTGGATGCCGCAGGTCTCGGCGGCGGCGCGGCGCACGGTGTCCAGCGGGAGGTCGAGCCCGCGGGAGAGCCCTTCGAGGGTGGCCGGCTGCGGCATGCGCACCAGGCGTTCGGCGGTGGCCAGGTGGTGCACGGTCGAGCGGGGGATGCCGCCCCTGCGGGCCACGTCCCCGTACGACCACCCCTGACGGTCCAGGCGCTGTCTGATGATCTGCTGCAGTGCGTTCGCCACGGACTGGTCGCTTCCTGCTCAGGTCGGATCGGGCCTCGGGTGAACCGATTCTACGGGGGGCGTCCAGAGGTCCTTTCGCCGGAAGCGCTTGCGCGGCGTCCGACGACGCCGCTAGTGTCCAATCTCGTTGGACAGCTCGTCCGACCGCATCGGACGCGAGGCCGGGGGGAACCTGCCTGCGTCCGGGCGCCACCGCACGGTTCATCGACGAACCGTCGTCCCGGAGGGGGACCAGCATGCTCGACATGCACGAGCTCGACGCCGAATCGGCCGAACTGCTGCCGGGCCGCGAGGCCCTGGGGAAGCTGAAGTTCAGCTTCACGCGCACCACCACCGTCACCAAGCACGTGGCCGACGTCCACGCCCACAACACGTCGACCGCGCTGAACGTCTGCTCGCCGGACGCCGTGGCCCAGTCGGCCGCCACGCAGACGATCGCCATCCAGCAGTAACGGCGATCCCCAGCAGGAGCAGCAAGTCCCCGCAGTAGTAACGCCATCCAGCTGTAGTAGCGAAGGAGAGCATCACCATGAGCATGAACGCGCACGAGCTCGACGCCGAGTCCGCGGAGCTGCTGCCGGGCCGCGAGGCCCTGGGCAAGCTGAAGTTCAGCTTCACCCGCACCACCAACATCACCAAGCACGTGGCGAACGTCCACGCCCACAACGAGTCCCTCGCGGCCAACGACAACTCGCCCTGGGCGGTGGCGCAGTCCGAGGCCGCCCAGTCGATCTCCATCAAGCAGTAGCCGGCCGTCCGGTCCGGCCGCGCACCGGGGGGTAGCGGCCGGACCGGCCGAGGGGGGCACCACGAGCGCAGCGTCCCGTCCAGGGGGGAGAGCAGATGACGGTGGTCGGAGATCACCAGGCCGGCCACAGCCGCCATCGCACGACGGGCGGGACGACGACGCTCCCGCCCGGCACCACCGGCTCCGGGCTGCGGACAGGGGAGACCGGAGCACCGGTGCCGGGATACGGCGGCTTCCCGTACGCCTCCGCGGCGTACGACGAGGGGGAGGAAGCCGCCACGCTCGAACTGCCGGTCGTCCGGCAGGCCGAGCACGGGGAACAGGCGCAGGAGGGGGAGCCGCCCGCGGCCGGGGACGTCGTCCCCCGGCTCAGCGCGGGCCTGCGCCTGCACGGCGAGTACCAGGGCTCGGGCTTCACCGAGCCCAAGTACATCGCCCGCCGCGGCGACGGCCAGGTGGTGCAGCTCTCCCGCCTGCTGCACCTCGTCGCCTCCGCCGTCGACGGCGTCCGCGACCAGCGGGAGATCGCCCGCCTCGTCAGCGCCGATTTCGGCCGCGACGTCAGTGCGGAGAACGTCGGCTACCTCGTCGAGAGCAAGCTCCGACCGCTCGGCATCACCGTGCCGCCCGGCCAGGAGAGCGACGAGGTCGACGGCCCGCGCTCGGACCTGCTGCTCGCCCTCAAGGGCCACCGCGTCCTGTTCGACGAGCCCAAGGTCGCCGTCATCGCCCGCGCCCTGGCCTGGCTGCACCGCCCGCCCGTCGTCGCCACCGCCCTGCTGCTCGCCGCGGCCATGGACGTGTGGCTCTTCGGCTTCCACGGCGCCATGACGCCCGTCCTCAACGTGCTCGACCAGCCGCTGCTGCTGCTCGCCGTCTTCGGGCTCACCGTCGCCTCGCTGCTCTTCCACGAGTTCGGCCACGCCTCGGCCTGCCACTACGACGGCGCCAGACCCGGCTGCATCGGCTGCGGCCTGTTCCTGATCTGGCCCTCCATGTACACCGACGTCACCGACGTCTACCGCATCGGGCGCGCCGGACGCCTGCGCACCGACCTCGGCGGGGTCTACTTCAACGTCGTCTTCATGCTCATGCTGACCGGGCTGTACTTCGTCACCGGGGCGCCCTTCCTGCTCTGCGCGGTCTACCTCGGCCACTTCGAAGTGCTCGAACAGCTCATGCCGGCCGTCCGCCTCGACGGCTACTTCATCCTCGGCGACCTCGCCGGCGTCCCCGACCTCTACGGCAAGATCAAACCGATCCTGCTCGGCATGATCCCCGGCCGCCGGCCCGAGCCCGCCGTCGCCGACCTCAAGCGCAGCACCCGCGTCATCGTCACCACCTGGGTGCTGACCATGGTCCCGCTGCTGGCCGCCGAGGCCGGGTACGCGCTGTGGAACCTGCCCCGGCTCGTCGCCACCGGCATCCGCTCGCTCACCACCCAACTCACCGGCACCTACGAGGCGTTCGCCGACGGCGAGATCGCGGCCGGCCTCGCCGGCGTGCTCGGCAGCCTCATGCTCATCGTGCCGCTCGCCGGCATGACGTACCTGTCCATCAGGCTGTCGGGCCGCCTCGGCCGCAACGCCCTGCGCGCCACCGGCGGACGCCCCCGGCTGCGCGCCGCCCTCGTCCTCGGCGTCCTCGCCGTGGCCGGCACCCTCGCCTACGCCTGGACCAGCGGCGTCACGCCCAAGCCGCTGCCGCCCAAGCCGCCCATCGCACCCATCCTGCAGCCGCACGTCCCCGTCGTGCCGTCCGCACCCGAGGACGACCGGCTCGGGGCCCGCCCCACCAGGCAGGATCCCGACCCGATCGGCGGCCACCGCCCCGACGGCAGCGCGCCGGTCGTCGCACCCCTGCCCTGGCGCACCCCGCCGCCCGTCCCCGGGCTGCCCTCGCCGCCCCCCTCCGCCGCACCCGCGCCCCCCGCCGGCGCCCCGGCACCCCGCCCCGCCCCGGCCCCCGCGCCCAGCACCGGGCCCGTGCCCGCCCCGGTCGCGCTGCCGGCGGCGCCGCAGCCCAGCGCCAGCCCCAAGCCCGTGCCGGCGCCCAGCCCCTCGCCCTCCGCCCCCGCCCCGGCGCCCAGCGTCCCGGCCCCGGCCCCCAGCACCCCGCCGCCGGCCGCCACCACGCGGCCGCCGCGGTCGGCGCCGCCCCCCGCGCCCAGCGCGTCCCACACCCCCTGAGCCACACCGTTCGCCGCACGGTGCGCGACGCCGCACGACGCGCCGCACCGTGCGCGACCCGAGGCGTCACGCCGTGGGCGACCCGACGCCACACACCACGCGCCGCACCGTGCGCCAGACCTTTCAGGAGCAACCCGTGAACCCGTACCTCACCCGCCACTTCGTCCGGATCGGCCTGCTCGCCGCCGGCCTCGCCACGGCCGCCACCGCCGGGCCCGCCCAGGCCGCCTCGTCGGTCGCCGTCATCGGCGACGGCGCCCGCACCACCGCCAACCACCGGCACCACATCGAGTACCACGACACCTTCGCCGTCCACCAGCTCGGCAGCGTCCTCGCCGCCCGCGTCGCCAACCACGCCGACGCCACCTCCGCCGGCTGCACGGCCGACGACGCCTGCCGCTCGGTGGCCCTGTCCTTCCAGATCGTCACCCTCTCCGGCGAGAACGTCCGGCTCAACGCCATCAACAAGGGCCACGCCCTCAACGACCACTGCACCGGCTGCCAGACGCTCGCCGGCGCCTACCAGTTCGTGGTCTCCACGGCCCACCCCACCCGCCTGACCCCCGACGCCCAGCGCCAGCTCGACGGCATCCACCGCCGCCTCGACGACCTCGGCCGCTCCCGGCTCCCCGCCGCCGACCTCAAGCGCAAGGCCGACGCCCTGGCCGCCGAGGTCACCGCCCTGCTCTCCCGCCCCACCTCCCTGACGCCCACCACCGCCCACACCGCGGCCGTACGCCCGGCCGTGCAGGTCCACCGCCACCTGGACGGGTGGCCGGGGCACTGACGGGTGACGGGTTACGGACCGAGACGGCGCGGAAGCGGGATAATCCCGGGTATGTCGACTGACAAGAAGCTCCCGGAGCTGCAAGGGACGTCGTACGCCGAGCTCCGCCGTACCCAGCTCGCGGCCCGTCTTCCGGGCAGTCTTTCGGAGCTCGCCGGTCCTGCGCACGGAGTGGTCGAACCGCCGCTCCATGTGGTGTGGTCCGGCTTGCGCCGCTTCGACTTGGACCATCGAGGTGAGCGTCTGGGCCTCTACCAGATCTTGCTCAACGAGGGCAGGGCAGAAGACCTGATCGGTTTCCTGAATCCCGACCTGCTGGTAGCCGACTGGCCGCTCCTGCGCAGGCTTCTCGGCAAGCACGTCCGGCACGTGTGGGAATGCACCTTCGTGGAGCTCGGCGCAGGAACGGACTCGGCAGCCGCGTGAGAATCACCGATCTGCACCGGCGGCTGCTCGCCGACGTCGTGGCCATTGGTTCCCCGTACCCGCTCGTCCTCACGGGCGGGTACGCGGTGCAAGCCCACGGACTGGTGGAGCGGCTCAGCAACGACCTCGACCTGGCCACCGAGGCTCAGGTTCCGATGGCGGACATTGCGGCAGCCCTGCATCGCGGTCTGATCGAACGCGGCTGGCGGGTCAGCGCGCTCGAGACCGAGCCCATCTCGGCCCGCATGGTCGTCACCGACCCGGAAACGGGCGAGGAGTGCGAGGTGGACGTCCTCAAGGAGACGATGGCCCGCCCGCCGCTGCAGACCGCCTACGGCCCGGTCCTCTCCCTCGACGACGTCGTCGGCACCAAGGTGCGCGCCCTCGCCGCCCGTGGCTACCCCCGCGACCTCGTCGATGTCCACGCCGCCTCCGCCACCGGCCGCTGGTCGCGCATCGAACTCGAGGAACTCGGCCGCAGCCGAGCCTGGGACGACTTCGACCTCACGGACCTGCGGGCTCGGCTGGAGACTGTCGAACTCCTCGACGACCGCCTCTTCGCCGCCTACGGCCTGGACGAGGAGCAGATCGCGGAGCTGCGCCGCTGGGCGCAGGAGTGGTCCGACGACATCGGCGAACGGCTGATGGAGGAGGCCCCGTACGAGGAGCCTCCCGGCGACTGACTCTGGCTGCGGGCGCGTCGTGGCTGAGCGCGCAGTTCCCCGCGCCCCTATGGGGCGCGGGGGTACCGCGGATCGGCCGGTGCCCCGCAAGGGGCGCGGGGAACTGCGCGACAAGCCACCAACGGCCTGCAGCCGACGCGCCATCCCGGGGCCCGGGCGCAGCACGGCACTCCGTCCGCGGGCGCGTCGTGGCGTGCCGCCCAGAAGGCCCGCCGGAGCGGCCTAGTAGTCGTCGCCCTCGTAGTAGTTGTTGACGATCACCTCGGGCTCGTCGTCGCTCATCGCCTCGTTCAGCAGCGCACCGCCGACGAGGCCGGCCGCGCCGGCGCCGATGAGGGCACCGGTGCCGAAGCGGCGGCCCTGGCCCTGCTGACCGGGCTGACCGGGCTGGCCCTGCGGCTGCTGCGGGTAGCCCTGCTGGGGCTGCTGGGGGTACCCCTGCTGCGGGTAGCCGGCCTGCGGGTAGCCCTGCTGCGGGTAGCCGGCCTGGGGCGGGGCCGAGTAGTACGGCGGGGCGGTGGTCTGGACGCGCTGGGCGCAGCCGTGGCACGCGTCCACGGGGCGGGCGACGCCCCACTGCGGCGACCACATCACGGAGACGGCACCGGGGCCGTGGCCGGCGTCGAAGAAACACGTCACGGGGGAACTCCCTGGGGTGTGCTGGTGCGTTGGTACGGGTGCGGGGGCCGCGGCCTCCCGCAGGACGTCGACGCCGTAGTCGGTGGCGATGCCGGCGAGCCCGGAGGCGTACCCCTGGCCGATCGCGCGGAACTTCCACTCGGCGCCGTGGCGGTACAGCTCGCCGAAGACCATCGCGGTCTCGGCGGAGGCGTCGGCCTTCAGGTCGTAGCGGGCGAGCTCGGAGCCCCCGCCGTCCTCGTCGACGACGCGGATGTACGCGCCGGCGAGCTGCCCGAAGTTCTGCCCGCGCTGCGCGGCCTCGTAGATCGAGACCGGGAAGACGATGCGGGTCACCTCGGCGGGCACGCGGGCGAGGTCGACGCGGATCCGCTCGTTGTCCCCGCCGCTGCCGCCACCGCTCGCGTTGCCGGTGTGGACCACCGAGCCGTCGGGGCTGCGGAGGTTGTTGAAGAAGACGAAGTGCTGGTCGGAGAGCACCGTGCCGTTCGCCCCGCACAGCAGTGCACTGGCGTCCAGGTCGAAGCCGTCGCCGGCCCCTGCCCCCGCCCGCACCTGCCATCCGAGCCCGACCGTCACCGTGGTCAGACCGGGCGCCTGCTTGGACAGCGACACGTTGCCGCCCTTGGTCAAGGCCACGCCCATCAACGTCCTCCAGTGCTGGTGCGTCTTCTCTTGCGTCACTGCAGAAAACGGGGCCGGGTGGCCCGCGGTTCCCCAATTGCGCAAGTAAGAAAGTAACTCCTAAGAAAATAACCCCGCCGCGTCCCGTGGGGTTGCGGCGGGGTCGAACAGCCTGGCGGGGTCAGTGATCAGCGGTCAGAGGCGGGTGATGGTCACTGTGGTGGGCCCTGAGGCCGAGGTGAGGCCCTGGGCGGTCGCACAGGCGGTCTGCTGGGAGGCGAGCAGGGTCACCTCGCCGTACTCCTCCACCGCGCCCGGCACCGCGCCGACTTCGCCCTCGACCACGAGCTGCTCCACCGGCCCGAAACCCGTCGTGCCCTGTGCGTGCTGCTGGTGCTCTTCTGCGCCAACTCGCTGTTCACGTACCTGACGTACTTCGAATTGACCCGGTCGCACTCCTTGAGCCCGTTCCGGGCGGCTCTGGTCACCCTGCCGGCCGTGACCCCCGCAGTGTTCACGGGCCGCTGGGCGGCCGCCCGCGCCCGGGACCCGGGTGACGGACCTCCCCTGATGCGTACCGGGCTGCTCTGCCTCGCCGCCGGGCTGCTCCCGAGCGGCCCCGGGCACGGCGGCCCCGTGTGGCTCACAGCCGTTTCCTGCGCCCTGGTCGGCTGCGGTCTGGGACTGGCCAACGGCGCCGCCATGGCCACCGTCACCCGCGCCCGCCCGCAGCACGCGGCGTCCCGGGCCACCGCGACTGCCACCACGTTCGCCATGCTCGGCGGCGTCGCGGGCCCGGCCCTCTCCCCCCTGCCCCTCCACGCCACCGCCCTCGCCGTCGCCGTGGCGTCGGTGTTCCTCACGACGCGCAGGCCGGCCCGGCCGGCCTGCGGGCCGTCATGAGGGGAGCGGGACAACGCCGGCCCGCGCACGCACCGCACCGGGCGCCGGTGTCTGTGTCAGTGCCTCACCGGACGGGGCGCTGTACGCCGCCGGCCGCATGGACCACGGAGCATGCCGGGTAAGGACAGCCGGACGCGCACGGACAAGACCGCCGCACGCACGCGAAGAAAGGCCCCCGGATGTCCCTCTCCCCCGCAGAGCCGCAGGCAGCCCTCGTGGACCTCACCACCGCGAAGGGGCGCGTTTTCGCGATGCTGGACATGGACGGAGACGGAGTCGCCTCCCGGCACGACTACTTCGTCCGGATCGAGCGGGCCACCGAGGCGACCGGACGCAAGGACGACGACCCGCTGGTCATCGCTGCACGCGCCACCGGAGAACGCGCATGGGCGGCGATGGACGCGAACGGCGACGGCGTGATGACCTTCGACGAGTACGCGGCGTGGGTCGACGCCGAGAAGTTCGACACCCTCTGCCAGTACGCGCTCGGCGCCCTGTTCGACCTCGCCGATGCCGACCAGGACGGCGCCCTGACCCGGTCGGAGTTCACGATGCTGCGGCAGGCGCTGGGCAACCGTGCGGACAACGCGGAGGCGGCATTCGACGCGCTGGACGCCGACGGCGACGGCCGGGTCGGCCGCCACGAGTACCTGGCGTCGATCCGCGCCTACGTCACCGGCGAGGACTCCCCGATGGGGGATGCCCTGTACTAAAAGAGGAAGGCCCAGGTCGCTGACCTGGGCCTTCCTTCAAGAGCGGGCGACGAGAATCGAACTCGCGCTCTGAGCTTGGGAATCACCGACCCTCCGGAGCACCGACAGCCGCTGACCTGCACGTTATGGCGCCTCGTCCTCCGGTCGGTGTTCCTTGGGAAGCCGAGGTTGACCGCGGTTTACCGGCCGTTCTGGCACGCATCTGGCACGGTCTGTACTTGTGCGCAGTGGCGGGACGGGTCCGTCGGATGGCCGGCCGCGACC
Source organism: Streptomyces luteosporeus (assembly GCF_039532865.1). Taxonomy (NCBI): domain Bacteria; kingdom Bacillati; phylum Actinomycetota; class Actinomycetes; order Kitasatosporales; family Streptomycetaceae; genus Streptomyces; species Streptomyces luteosporeus. Next base: position 11,567 of record NZ_BAAASL010000002.1, on the reverse strand, counting down.
GCCTGGCAAGCTGCCTACCCGAGCAGCGGCATCGGCGGCCTTGGCCCGCTTGAAGGGGTCGTCAATGGATCGGGCGTACCTTCGGCGCATGAGCGAGCGGCGAGTCATCAACAACCGTATGAGTGGTGAAGCTGGGCGTGATGTGATTCAGGCGGAAACCGCCTTCGTGTCCTCCCCGACGACCACGGTGAACAAATTCGCGAAGGAGGCCCGTTCTCTGAGCGTCGCATCGGCGGCGTACCGGGCTGTGGCCTCACTGGCGGCCCTGTCGGCAGTGATGGGGGTCAAGCATGGTGGTACGCCCCTTCGAGGAGCGGCCTTCATCTGCGATGCCCTGGCGATCCCATCGGGCTGGACGCGTCACACCGCAACGTGGATAGATGGACGTCCTGACCTGATAGGCCTCCCGGCGGCGACACTGCTCATGGTGGCATTGCTTGCGCTGCCGAAGAGGAGGCATATCGGCTCGGACGTCGCTCAAACGCTGGAGTGGCGGGCACCTTCCACAGCGGTCCTGGCGTTTGTGGTTCTGGTTCAGTGCGGCTACGTGTGGCTTGCACTGCAGGTGACCGGCATCTTGGCTGTCGTGGGCGTCTTGTTCCTCAGGCAGGACCGCTATCGCACGGAGCCCCTGCACCATGTGTTGGTGGCTGTGGGAGCAGTTGTCCTCGCTGTTGTATTTGTGCCACTTTTCGTAGTCGTTTGGGTCGTCGCCCGGGACGGAGTCAGCGCATCGCACACCCGCTGAGGCTCTGACCCTTGGGAAGGGCAAGACAACGGCTGGTCGCTGAGGCTTGAGAACGAGCGGTCGGCAGGCCTCTCTCAGGGTGGGGCTCGCCCGTGACGCTGCCGGAAACGGCCTCCAGAGAGGATCGGAACGGCCAGTAGCGGGAGCCGGCTTTGAGGAGCATCGGTGCAGCGGTTATCCGTGAGAACGAGCACGGTCGAGCCAGCGCGAGCGCGCTGACCCAGTTCTCGTACTCACGGAGGGCTTTGCGCTGGGCCGGGACCGCCGGGCTGCCCTGGGTAGCGCCGGAGCGCCCGGCTGGAGCTAGGGCAGTACCTTTCAGGACGACTCCGCTCGCGCGACGTCGCGGCTGGAGGCAGAACACACCCATCGCGCAGTCTGCCTGCTTCTCGACGCCTACTCGGTCGGGAAGAAGCGGAGGGGGTTGATGTGCTCGTCGTTCAGCTCTTCCTGTTGCTCGTCGGACGGGCCGGATTCGGTATCTCCGGCTTGGTCCGAGGTCTTGCTGGCAGCGTCCCTGACGATCTGCTGGCTCCCCTTCCACTGGTCAAGATCTTCGTCTTCGGGCTCGGGCGTGGCGGACGAATCTGTCATGTTCCACTCCTTCAGGCTGAGGCCTGATCAACGCGCCAGATCCGGCGGCGTCACACCTCCCCGGCCTTCAAGCCACGGTCAGCCGGTGGTGAACTGTCCGGGGATGCGGCCGCAGGCGCGGAGTTCTTGCAGGTCGGGGATGTGGTTGTGGAGGGTGCCGGGGCTGACGTCGAGGAGCTTGGCGAACGAGGTGCTCGGGGTTGGGGAGCATGTCGCGGGCGGCTCGGACGATCTCGGGGGTGGCGACGGTGCCGTCGCGCAGGACCATTTGCCGCCTGTCCACGACAGCGTCACATCCCGCACTGACAGGGCCGCCCAGCCGCCAGATCTTGATCAGGGTGGCAGCACGGTGCATTCGAGGCCTTCGCCCGTGACAACGTGCCGGCGGCGGCCTTGCCGAGGGCGAAGCAGCGTTATGCGCTGGGGCCCGGGTGGATCTCCAGACCGCGTTCCTTCGTCCAGGTCCGCAGCCGATTCCGCTTCCCGCCGGTCTCAGCCCAGAGCGTTGAGGGGGGGCGGAATTTCGAAGGTGCGGTATTCCTCTCGGTGACGGACCAAGACCCGTCACCGTCAACTGTGCCCTGGAGCGGACACGCCGAGCGGATCCGAAAAACCGTTTCGTCCCGTTATGGATCTCTAGCCTGGCTTGTAGTGACCAACCTGTTCGCTGTTGCTCGTATCCCTCTTGCCGCTCCCCTGCGAGGCGTGAATGGCTACTCCGAAGACCGAAGCCCCTGCCGCGCAAGTGGAGGCGGGAGTGTTCCCGGCCGGGGACCGCATGTTCCACGTGAGGTGGCCTGCGGTGCCCGGCGCTGACCGTTACGAGCTTCAGCGCCTGGACGCTCCGGATGGTGATGCTGTCGCCGGCGCCGACGGGGTGGTTGGCGCCGAGTCTGACTGGACCCACTTGTGGGATCTGCCGGTCCTGCTACCCGACGGTCTACTCACCGCGGCCGTCGGCGACACCGAAGTGTCGGTGGCTATGCCCGATCTGGTGGACGGTGCTGTTCCCGCGGTGCGGGTTACCGCGCTCGCCGGGTCGGTGCCAATGGTCGAAATGGTCCTCAATGCCGACGGAGACAACAAGCCGTTCAGCATGACCTCGTATCTCCTCGGCTTGGAGAAGTGGGAGAAGGTCGCCCCCCAGGTCAAGGGTGTCGTCCGCAAGAAGGTCGGGGACCCGAAGATCAGCCACGAGCAGGAGGGCGGCAAGTGGTACACCACCACTAGTCAGAAGTGGTCGCTGAGCAAGACCCCGCGCTACCTGGTACTCAATGACCCCAGCGCCGACGTGTTGTGGCCCGGCGCTTTCGTCCAGGGCGGCCCGGCCTCGCACGGCACCCTTACGGAAATCGTTATCCCGGAGCGGACGCCCATCGAGGTGTCCATCGATGCGCTGGGCGCCAAAGACTCCAAGACTGTCCCGAACCCGAACCTGGGCACTGTCCGCGACGCAATCCGCGCCATGGTCGAGGGGAAGAAAGGTCCGACCGGGGCTACGTATTCCGACGTAAAGGAGGCGAACTCGATCCAGTCCGCACTCCTCGAAGTCGATGTTTCCGCCAGCTACATGGGCTTCGATGGCAAGGCCTCCGGCAAGATCGAGAAGAAGCACAGCGAGCACACCATTCTCGCCGTTTTCCTCCAGCGCGCTTTCACCGTCTCGGTCGTCCGCAAGTCCACCCCCAGCTCCTGGTTTACCAAGAGTTTGACCCGCGAGATGATCAAGGAGTTGGAAGACCTCGGGCAGATTGGCAAGACCAATCCGCCGCTCTACATCGCGAACGTTTCCTACGGCCGCTCACTGATCTTCACTCTCACCACAACTGCTGACTCTCTCAAAGCCCAAGCAGCGATCAAGGCCTCCTACAACGGGATCGCTAAAGCCGAGGCCAGCGTCAGGGCTGAGTACGAAAACATCCTCAACACCTCCCGGGTCATGATCATCACGCAGGGTGGTGATTCCACGGCCATTTCCAACCTGATCAGGACCGGAAAACTGGAGGAGTACTTCAAGTCTGTGCCGGATATGAAGGACTACGTCCCCATGTCCTTCACCCTGCGCACCCTCACCAACGGCGACCTCGCCCGGGTCGGCGAAACCGCCGAATTCACCAACACCACACGCACCCTGCGCCACACCGCGCCCGGAACACCCTTCTTCGTCCCCATCCGCTACCGGTGCGGCGACGAAACACTGAACCAGACGGTCACCCTTCACCTCCTGGGCACGCAGATCACCAGTACCAGCAGTACCAGCGACGGCGCCCACTTCCCTGTCGACGCCGGCGTGGCCTGGGACGTCAACACCAAGAACGTCGATGAAATCACGCTCAATATGGAAGCCCGATGGGGAGAAACGCACGGCATGATGCACTACATCAAGATGCCCGCTGACTACGTCCGCGTCGGGGGCCAGCACATCCACGCTGAATCCTTTTACGATCTTCAATTCGAATATCGAATCATCCCCTGACCCGGCAAGGCCTTTGAACGGCTACGCATGTCGAGTTGCGAGGTAGTCGGCCCAGCTGTCCTGGAGGTATGCGGAGGGTGGCAAGAGCAGGTCCCGTTTCCGGGTGGTCGCTGCCTGTGACGCTTCCCGTACGGCTAGGTCTGCTCGTGCAGTGTCGTGGAAGCTGTTGATCAGCCGGAAGGCAGCTCGGTTCCGGTCGCGCCACGCAGTCAGGTCTCCCTCCAGCTTGCCGACTGCCTGCCAGTCGATCTCAAGGGCTGCTGCATTGAGGCTCGTGAGCGGCTTCTACGACGTCGTCACCCCCGAGCAGCATGAGACGCTCGAAGGCACGCCCTCGCGGGCGGCCGGCCTCAGACATGTCGGTCTTGATGGTCGTCTCTTCACGATCGCTCTCGTGTAGCCCAGTGCGGTGCTCGTACAACTCCACCTCGAGGAAGATGCTGGCCCTGATCCTGTCGACGGTAGGTGACGTAGGCGTCGAGCTTCCTGTCGTCCCAGCACGTCTCAAGCTGGTGGCGCTTGCGGCCGTGCTCGGCGGTCCGACGGCGAAGCTCCTGGCACGGATCTGGTACGAGACACCTGAAGTGGTCCAGACAACGAAGAAAGGCCCAGGTCACTGACCTGGGCCTTTTCGCGTGGAGCGGGCGACGAGAATCGAACTCGCGCTCTGAGCTTGGGAAGCTCATGTTCTACCATTAAACTACGCCCGCGCGGGACGCCCGTCAGGGCGTCTCATCGTCGCACACTGTACCTCATCACGGACCCCCGGTGCATCTGCCCGGGGGTTCCGTCGTTGTGTGAGAGGGGTGTGCGGGGCGGGGGGATACCGGCGGTGGGGGCCGGGAGTTGGGGCGTACCGTGGGGGCGCGGCAAACGGCCGGGGAGTGGTCGGGGTGCCGCCTTCAGGAGGGTCCGACGCATCCCTTAATGTGGCTTTTGTCCTTTCGTGTCGGCCATGGGGAAAGGGAGCTCGATGGAGCGCACCGTCGTTCGTTGTGCCGAAGGGCACGTGTTCAGCACCGCTTCGTTCCCGATGCAGCACCTCGGCCCCGACCGGATCGGCCCCGGGCGGCTCCTGCGCTGCCCGCGCTGTGCCCGGTTGCGGCAGTCGGTGCCGGTGGGGTCGCAGAAGCGGTGAGGCCGGTGCGGGCCCGGCCCGGCAGGGGCCGGGCCCGCGTTGTCGGGGTGTCTGTCTTCTTTGCGTATCCTCGAAGCGTGCTTCTCTCAGACAAGGACATCCGGGCCGAGATCGACGCCGGCCGTGTGCGGATCGACCCGTTCGACGAATCGATGGTGCAGCCGTCGAGCATCGATGTGCGGCTGGACCGCTACTTCCGGGTGTTCGAGAACCACCGGTACCCGCACATCGACCCGGCCGTCGAGCAGCCGGACCTGACGCGCGAGGTGGTGCCGGAGGGCGACGAGGCGTTCATCCTGCACCCCGGTGAGTTCGTGCTGGCCTCGACGTACGAGGTGATCACGCTCCCCGACGACGTCGCCTCGCGACTGGAGGGCAAGTCCAGCCTCGGCCGGCTGGGGCTGCTGACCCACTCGACGGCCGGCTTCATCGACCCGGGCTTCTCCGGGCACGTGACGCTGGAGCTGTCGAACATGGCGACCCTGCCGATCAAGCTGTGGCCGGGGATGAAGATCGGCCAGCTGTGCATGTTCCGGCTGACGTCACCCGTCGAGCATCCTTACGGGTCCGCGAAGCACGGTTCCCGGTACCAGGGACAGCGGGGCCCCACGCCCTCGCGGTCCTTCCAGAATTTCCACCGCACGCAGGTCTGAGCGACCAGGGAACAAGGCGAAGAGCAACGTGAGCGACATCCGCGAGAACCTGACCTACCCGATCTTCGGGCAGGCCATCCGTGAGCTGGCACAGACCATCGCGGACGACGGCTACGAGCCGGACATCATCCTGTCCATCGCGCGCGGCGGCGTCTTCGTCGCGGGCGGCCTCGCCTACGCGCTGGACTGCAAGAACATCCACCTGGTGAACGTCGAGTTCTACACGGGCGTGGGCTCCACCCTGGAGATGCCGGTCATGCTGGCCCCCGTGCCGAACGCGATCGACTTCTCCAACAAGAAGGTCCTCATCGCCGACGACGTCGCCGACACCGGCAAGACGCTCAAGCTGGTGCACGACTTCTGCCTCGACCACGTCGCCGAGGTGCGCAGCGCGGTCATCTACGAGAAGCCGCAGTCGCTGGTGAAGTGCGAGTACGTCTGGAAGCGCACCGACGACTGGATCAACTTCCCGTGGTCGGTCGAGCCGCCGGTCGTGCGCCGCGAGGGCCAGGTCCTCGACGCCTGACAGTCGTGAGGGCGTAGCGAAAGGGCCCGTTCCGATCTCATCGAGAGATCGGAACGGGCCCTTTCGCACGGTCCCGGGGAGGCGCTCCGCTACAGCGTGCCCAGCTTGATCAGCGACAGCAGGGCCACCAGCTGGATCGCCGAGGCGCCCAGCGCCCTCGGCCACGGCAGGTCGTGGGACTTGCTCACCATCGACGTCAGCAGCGCGCCGGCCGCCACCCAGGTGGCCCAGCCCAGCACCTGGACGAGCGTGCTGTCGCCGCCGAGGAACATCGCGAAGAGCAGCCGGGGCGCGTCCGTGATCGACATGATCAGCATCGACAGGCCGACGGTCGGCTGCCATATGCCGTCCCCGCCCAGCTGGCGGGCGAGGGTGTGGGTGACCGCGCCGAGGATCAGGCCGGCGATGACCATGATGACGCCGGTGATCAGTACGGCGGGCAGCACCTGGCCCAGCGAGGCCTTCAGGACGTCCGCGCGCGCCTTGTCGAAGCCGAAGACGGCCAGCAGGCCGTAGACGAACGTGACGATCAGGGCCGGCGCCCACACCTGGTGGTCGCGCATCTGCCAGAAGGTGGCCGAGGGGCGCAGCACGATGCCGCTCAGCAGGTCCTTCCAGTGCAGCCGCGGGCCGGGGGGCGGCGCCGGCGCGGCCGGGCCGCTCTCGCCGCCGTACGGGCCGTAGGCGTCCTGCCCGTACGCGTCCGGGGCCTCGCCGATGCTGAACTGCCGGGTCTGGTCCGCGCCGCCGGGGGCCTGCCCCTGCCCGTAGTACGGGTCGTAGCCGCCCTGCGGGTGCGGCTGCGGATGCGGCTGCCCGCCGAAGTACTCGGGCTCGTCGTACCCGCCGCCCTGCTGCTGCCACTGCGGTTGCCCGCCGGGCGCGCCCTGGCCGCCGTACGGCGCCTGCGCCTGCTGCTGTCCGTGCCATGCGGGCCCGGGCTGCTGCTCGTCCCGTCCGCGTCCCATCCTGAATCCAGCCACGTCAACGAACGTACCCGCTCCGGGGAGCGCCCGGCGCCGCCCCCGGGGGAACGGGCCGTGCTTTGCGGCCGACCTGTGACATCCCCTAGGGGAAAGCCCGGGGCCCTGCCGCGGGCCCTGCCGCGGGCCCGTGCTCAGCGCTTGGGCAGCCAGCGGTCCGGCGAGAGCAGCTCGTCGGCGCCCACGTTGCTGATCATGCGGCGCAGGACGGTGAGGGCGGCGGCGTACTCCTCGTCCGTGATACCGGCGTGGATCTCGGCGCGCACCTTGCGCACGACCTCGAAGATGCGCTCCTTGGCCTCCCGGCCGGCCTCGGTCAGCACGTAGCGGCCCTCGGTGCCCTCGGTCAGCCAGCCGCGGGAGAGCATGGCGTACAGGGCCTGGTCGATCTCCTCTGGCCGGTGGTCGAGGTGGACGGTGAGCGACTCGCGCAGCTCCTGCTGCGTCATGCCGCCCTCGACGAGGTCGGTGCGGTTGAGGGTCCACCACTGTGGCTGCGTGACGTCCTGGGTGGCCAGGGCGGCCCGGATGTGCCGGATGACGGCCTTGTGGGCCGCGTACGTCCAGTAGCCGACGGGCTGTCCGGCGAGGTTGGAGTCGTCGCCCTTGGGGGTGGTGAGCTGCGTGTTCTGCGTCGTCGTCATGTCTTCGACGGTAGGACCTCAAGCATGCTTGAGATCAAGTGTGTTCGCCGTCACGGGAGTCGTCACGGGAACGACGAAGGCCGGGCTCCGCGAGCGATCGCGGGGCCCGGCCTCGTACGCAGTTACTTCACCGGCTCCGGGTCCGGCGACGGCGTGCCCGCCGTCTCGCCGTCGCCGTCGCCGTTGCCCTCCGGGGCGGCCGGCGTCTTGACGGACTCCAGCAGCAGCTGGGCGACGTCGACGACCTGGATGGACTCCTTGGCCTTGCCGTCGTTCTTCTTGCCGTTGACCGAGTCGGTCAGCATGACGAGGCAGAAGGGGCAGGCGGTGGAGACGATGTCGGGGTTGAGCGACAGCGCCTCGTCGACGCGCTCGTTGTTGATGCGCTTGCCGATGCGCTCCTCCATCCACATGCGCGCGCCGCCGGCGCCGCAGCAGAAGCCGCGCTCCTTGTGGCGGTGCATCTCCTCGTTGCGCAGGCCCGGCACCTTGGCGATGATCTCGCGCGGCGGCGTGTAGACCTTGTTGTGGCGGCCCAGGTAGCAGGGGTCGTGGTAGGTGATCAGACCCTCGACCGGGGTGACGGGGACCAGCCTGCCCTCGTCGACGAGGTGCTGCAGCAGCTGCGTGTGGTGGATGACCTCGTACTCGCCGCCGAGCTGCGGGTACTCGTTGGCGATCGTGTTGAAGCAGTGCGGGCAGGTCGCGACGATCTTCTTCTTGGACTTCTCGACCTTGACGCCTTCCTCGGCGTCCTCGCCGAAGGCCATGTTCAGCATCTCGACGTTCTGCTGGCCGAGCTGCTGGAAGAGGAACTCGTTGCCCAGGCGGCGCGCGGAGTCGCCCGTGCACGCCTCGTCGCCACCCATGATGGCGAACTTCACGCCCGCCATGTGCAGCAGCTCCGCGAAGGCCTTGGTGGTCTTCTTGGCGCGGTCCTCCAGGGCGCCGGCGCAGCCGACCCAGTAGAGGTAGTCGACCTCGGTGAGGTCCTCGACGTCCTTGCCGACGACCGGGACCTCGAAGTCGACCTCCTTGGTCCACGCGAGGCGCTGCTTCTTGGCCAGGCCCCAGGGGTTGCCCTTCTTCTCCAGGTTCTTGAGCATCGTGCCCGCCTCGGACGGGAAGGAGCTCTCGATCATCACCTGGTAGCGGCGCATGTCGACGATGTGGTCGACGTGCTCGATGTCGACGGGGCACTGCTCGACGCACGCGCCGCACGTGGTGCAGGACCACAGCACGTCGGGGTCGATGACGCCGTTCTCCTCCAGCGTGCCGACCAGCGGGCGCTCGGCCTCGGCCAGGGCGGCGGCCGGGACGTCCTTCAGCTGCTCCGCACTCGCCTTCTCCTCACCCTCGGCGTTCTTGCCGCCGCCGGCGAGGAGGTACGGCGCCTTGGCGTGCGCGTGGTCGCGCAGCGACATGATCAGCAGCTTGGGGGAGAGCGGCTTGCCGGTGTTCCAGGCGGGGCACTGCGACTGGCAGCGGCCGCACTCGGTGCAGGTGGAGAAGTCGAGGATGCCCTTCCAGGAGAACTCCTCGATCTTCGAGACGCCGAAGACGTCGTCCTCGCCCGGGTCCTCGAAGTCGATCGGCTTGCCGCCGCTCGTCATCGGCTGCAGGGCGCCGAGGGCCACGTCGCCGCTCGCCTCGCGCTTGAACCAGATGTTGGGGAAGGCCAGGAAGCGGTGCCAGGCCACACCCATGTCCGTCTTCAGCGAGACCGTGATCATCCAGATGAAGGACGTCGCGATCTTCAGGCCGGCGAAGAAGTAGGTGAGGTTCTGGAGGGTGGAGACGTCCATTCCTTCGAACCACGAGACGGCCGGGTAGGAGAGGAAGAACGATGCCTCGTAGCCGTCGACGTGGTGCTGGGCGCCCTCAAGGGCGTGCAGCACGTAGATGCAGACGCCGACGATGAGGATGACGGACTCGACGAAGTACGCCTGGCCGGTGTTGGAGCCGGCGAAGCGGGACTTGCGGCCGGCGCCGCCCGGCCGGTTCAGCTGCCGGATGACGATGAGCGTCAGGATGCCGAGCACGGTCATCGTGCCGAGGAATTCGACGAAGACGTTGTAGGGCGTCCAGTCGCCGATGATCGGCAGGAGCCAGTCGGCTTTGAAGAGCTGTCCGATGGCGTTGACGATGGTCAGCAGCAGCGAGAAGAAGCCCACCGCCACGAACCAGTGCGCGACGCCGACGACGCCCCACTTGTTCATGCGGGTGTGGCCGAGGAACTCCTTGACCACCGTCACGGTGCGCTGCACCGGCTCGTCCGTCCGCGTGCCGGCGGGGACGGGCTGGCCCAGCCGCATGTGCCGGTAGATCTGGAGGAGGGCACGGCCGAACAGCGCGATGCCGACCGCCATTAGGGCCAGCGACACGATGATCGCGGCGAGTTGCATGGGTGGCTCCTCGGGCTGCGAAAGCGGGATTACTAATCGGTAACTTATCCAGTCCGTACGAGACTACTCACTCTCGCGCGCGCGATATACCCGCATCGCCGGTGATCTGTGTCGCGCAAGGCAACCCTTGCCCCCGGGGGCGTGCAGCGTGAGCGTCCGCCACTGCCAGTAAGTGCCGCATAAAGCTTGAGCCGGTCCGGCTCATGTCTGTTGACAGGTTTGCCTCCCTGTTGCACCCTTGAGTCTGTTCCACTCAAGTCAGCTGGAGGAATCGACATGGCACGTGCGGTCGGCATCGACCTGGGTACGACGAACTCCGTCGTCAGTGTTCTCGAAGGCGGTGAGCCCACCGTCATCACCAACGCCGAGGGCGCCAGGACCACGCCGTCCGTCGTCGCCTTCGCGAAGAACGGCGAGGTGCTGGTCGGTGAGGTCGCCAAGCGCCAGGCCGTGACCAACGTCGACCGGACGATCCGCTCGGTCAAGCGCCACATGGGCACCGACTGGAAGATCAACCTCGACGGCAAGGACTTCAACCCCCAGCAGATCAGCGCCTTCATCCTGCAGAAGCTCAAGCGGGACGCCGAGGCCTACCTGGGTGAGAAGGTCACCGACGCGGTCATCACCGTCCCGGCGTACTTCAACGACTCCGAGCGCCAGGCCACCAAGGAGGCCGGCGAGATCGCGGGCCTGAACGTCCTGCGCATCGTCAACGAGCCCACCGCGGCCGCCCTGGCCTACGGTCTCGACAAGGACGACCAGACCATTCTCGTCTTCGACCTCGGTGGCGGCACCTTCGACGTCTCGCTGCTGGAGATCGGCGACGGCGTCGTCGAGGTCAAGGCCACCAACGGTGACAACCACCTCGGTGGTGACGACTGGGACCAGCGCGTCGTCGACTACCTGGTCAAGCAGTTCGCCTCCGGCCACGGCGTCGACCTGTCCAAGGACAAGATGGCGCTGCAGCGTCTGCGCGAGGCCGCCGAGAAGGCGAAGATCGAGCTGTCCTCCTCCACGGAGACCTCGATCAACCTGCCCTACATCACGGCGTCCGCCGAGGGCCCGCTGCACCTGGACGAGAAGCTCACGCGCGCCCAGTTCCAGCAGCTGACGGCCGACCTGCTCGAGCGCTGCAAGGTGCCGTTCCACAACGTCATCAAGGACGCCGGCATCAGCCTGTCCGAGATCGACCACGTGGTCCTGGTCGGCGGTTCCACCCGCATGCCCGCCGTCGCCGAGCTCGTCAAGGAGCTGACCGGCGGCAAGGAGGCCAACAAGGGTGTGAACCCGGACGAGGTCGTCGCCATCGGCGCCTCGCTCCAGGCCGGTGTCCTCAAGGGCGAGGTCAAGGACGTCCTGCTCCTCGACGTCACCCCGCTGTCCCTCGGCATCGAGACCAA